>JAZKFU010000007.1:0-38474 GCA_040386275.1 Patescibacteria group bacterium | reverse complement strand
TTCTATTCTTATTCCTCTGTTTCAATATCCTTTACGCCGCGCGCTTTTCGAATTTCCATCGATACGTTTGGTGGTACCACATCGTAGTGGTCGAAGGTCATGGTCATACTGGCTCGGCCTTGGGTCATTGAACGGAGCGTATTGGTGTATCCGAACATTTCTGAAAGTGGTACTGAGGCAGTCACTACTTTCTTATCTCCAAGGTCTCCCATACTTTCTACCTGTCCTCGTTTACTACTAATATTTCCGTTTACGTCACCCATGAATTGTTCTGGGGTACGAATTTCTACTTTCATTACCGGCTCAAGCAATACAGCGTTAGCTTTCTTGGCAGCATCACGGAAGGCGTGAATGGCAGCTAGTCTAAAGGCGATTTCACTAGAGTCCACATCGTGGTAACTACCGTCATAGAGCTCAACTGATACATCTTCCATTTTGTAACCCGCTACTTGTCCACGCGCCATCGCTTCTTTTGCTCCCTTCATTACGGCTGGAATAAATTCTTGTGGAATCACTCCTCCCTTAATGTTGTTTACGAACTCAAAGTGTTCTTCTCGAGTTACGTTTTTAGCAACTTTAGCCTCTGGATCAACTGGTTCAAGTGGTTTAATACGAATCTTCACGTGACCGTACTGTCCTTTACCTCCTGATTGCTTGATGTATTTGTGTTCTGCTTCAGCTGAATTTTGAATTGTTTCTCGGTACGCTACTTGTGGCGCTCCAACGTTGGCTTCAACACCGAATTCACGCTTCATACGATCCACGAGAATTTCCAAGTGGAGTTCTCCCATCCCCGCAATAATAGTTTCCATTGTTTCCGCATCAGAAGATACGATGAAGGTTGGGTCTTCGTCAGACAATTTCTTAAGAGCTGTTCCCATCTTTTCTTGGTCATTCTTTGTTTTTGGTTCTACCCGCATCGCTACTACTGGTACCGGGAAAACAATTTCTTCCAATACAATTGGCTTAGCTTCATCACAAAGAGTATGTGAGGTCTTTACGTCTTTAAGTCCTACTCCCGCGGCAATTTCTCCCGCGTATACTTCTTCAATTTCAGTTCGCTTGTCAGCTTGTAGCCGAACGATACGTCCCAATCGTTCTTTTTCTCCGGTAGTCGCGTTGTAGATGTAACTACCAGCTTTTACAACTCCTGAGTACACACGGAAGAATGTAAGTTGCCCTACAAACGGATCAGTTTGTAATTTAAACGCTAGAGAACAAAATGGTTCTTCATCACTCGCGGTACGAGTAACTTCTTCATCAGTCTTCGGATTGATTCCCCGTACTGGAGGCAAGTCGGTTGGAGCCGGCAAGTAATCAACTACCGCGTCGAGCACGAGCTGTACGCCGATGTTCTTTAGCGCTGAACCTGTCATAACCGGGAACAGTTGGTTTGCAAGCACAGCTTTACGCAAGGTAGCTTTCAAGTCAGCGTCAGTTGGCAGATTCCCTTCGAGGAAAGCTTCCATCAAGGTATCATCGTGTTCTACCACTCGTTCAATTAATTCCGCACGATACTTTTCGGCATCAGCTTGTAGTTCTTCAGGAATTTCTACTTCGCGTACGGTCATTCCCATTTCACCTTCAAACACAAAGGCTTTCATTTTCACCAAGTCCACCACTCCACTTAAATGATCTTCAGCTCCCCACGGAAGTTGAATACGCACCGCTTTTTTAGACAGACGGTCTAAAATACTCGCGTATGATTTTTCAAAGTCAGCTCCCAAACGGTCCATTTTGTTTACAAAACAAATACGTGGCACCCCTGCCTCATCAGCGTAGCCCCAGTTGGTTTCAGATTGTGGTTCTACTCCGGCTACCGAGTCAAATACCACTACTGCACCGTCCAATACACGCATCGAACGTTTTACTTCAGCCGTAAAGTCGATGTGTCCTGGCGTATCAATAATATTGAAGTTGTACATCTGTGACTTGTCCTTGCGGTCAACCACTTCTGATTTTGACCAGTTACAAGAAATAGCCGCGGCGGTAATAGTAATACCTCGTTCTCGTTCTTGCTCCATCCAGTCAGTTACCGTAGCCCCATCGTGCACTTCTCCAATTTTGTGGGACATTCCAGTGTAAAACAGTACCCGTTCTGAGGTAGTGGTTTTTCCAGCGTCTACGTGCGCCACAATACCAAAGTTACGCATGCGATTAATCGGGAATTCTCGAGCCATATAATATATGTATAAATTATTTTAAATAAACTTCCTCTCTAAGCGACAAATAAGGCTTTTACGCCAAATCGGGGTGCGCAACCGAAAAGAAAATTGCCAAAATTGGCAAGGTGCCAGTACTATACCCCACCCATGTTATTTTGTCACATCTTTATTTCAGTCAAGACAACCTTCCCATCAACCCCCTAAAAAGTAGCGTAAGGAACAAAGCGGGACCTAACAATAAATTTACTTTGCTTTACGCTTCAAAGAACGTGCGCTACAGTTGATTTATGGAAAAGAAATACGACGTGGTGGTGATTGGAGCAGGGTCAGGCGGACTCACGAGCGCAGTTGGACTCGCTAAAGTTGGTAAAAAAGTCCTCCTCATTGAACGGGATCGTCTGGGAGGGGAATGTACAAATTCAGGCTGTATCCCCAGCAAAGCCCTCCTCCATCACG
The DNA here is from genome assembly GCA_040386275.1 of Patescibacteria group bacterium. GTDB lineage: Bacteria > Patescibacteriota > Minisyncoccia > Phycocordibacterales > UBA918 > OLB19. The sequence goes on along the minus strand of JAZKFU010000007.1, from coordinate 35,853 downwards.
CCAAGTCGTATCACGCAGCTGTTTCTATCTCTGGAAATAACGGTCACACCGAAAACTACCGCCGCGAAGCGTTTAATTACGCACGCACAAAAATTAACGAAACCTTAGAACACGAAACGCCAGAACACTTTTCGAAGCTTGGTATTACAGTGGTGAAAGGGGAAGCCAGATTCACGAGCCGTACCAACCTGATCGTACACGAAGATACTGTCACTTTTAAAAAAGCAATTATTGCAACGGGCTCTAGTCCGCGCGTGATTGATATCCCCGGCTTAGACCCGAGCCGAATACTGACCAATCAAAATCTTTTTACACTCGAATCAATCCCTGCCCGGACGCTAATTGTAGGTGCTGGACCAATTGGACTTGAGATGGGTCAGGCTCTTGCCCTCCTTGGGAGTACGGTCACGATACTCGATAATGGTTCAGTCTTTGCTCAAAAGGAAGATGTGGCTATCCAGCCAATCATTAAAGAAGCGTTTATTTCTAATGGAATTACTATATTGCAACAGGCGAGCATACACCACGTTGATGGGAGTACCGCCTATGTCACCCATAGTGATATGGATATCGAGGTAGAAATTGCCTTTGATAAAGTATTGCTTGCTATTGGTCGAACTCCGAACGTGCCGTTAGGAGTTGAGACCGCTCATATTAAAACGCTCGCGTCTGGCATTATCGTAAATGCAACTTACCAAACATCCAATAAACGAGTGTACGCGTTAGGGGATGTAGCAGACACCATGAAATTTACCCATATGGCCGACGCAGCTGCTCGAGGCATAGTGGCGCGTATTGCTACGAAAGGCTGGCTTAGGTTCACCCCATCCGCTATCCCTAAAGTAACCTATACCCAACCAGAATTAGCTCAGGTCGGACTCTCACAAACACAGGTCGACGAGCAGTATAGTGAACGAGATTTTTACCGCATTGAAGTCCCCTACAGCCAAAATGACCGCGCTCGAACTGACGGTGCGGAACAGGGGGTCGTCGTAGTGTTTGTTAAACGACTCTCAGGAAAAATACTGGGGGTTCATATAGCAGGTAAACGCGCAGGGGAATTAATTGCCCTCTTTACTCTAGCGATGGACCAGAAACTATCTTTATGGAAACTACGCCGCACCATCTACGCCTACCCAACCTACGCGTTACTGGTTAAAAAAGTAGGAGATGTCTTTTTTGCCACCCAAATAAAAAATCTACGCAGTGATGTGCAATCACTAGCAGGGAAAATACTTCCCAAACTAATGATTATTATCATCTGGGGTAGTGCGCTGTATTATCTGTGGCAGTTAAAAGTAGTATCAGGTCAAGACTGGAATCAATTATCCTTGACGCTATTTACATTTATCACGGGGACGATGTGGGGACCCCTACTCTACATAGCTCTGTATACCGTGCGTCCAGTGTTGTTTTTCCCGGCAAGCGCGTTAACGATATTATCGGGAATTTTCTTTGGTTTATGGGGTTTTGTGTACACCATGATTGGAGCCAATTTATCCGCGATGGTAGCACACGCTATTGGAAGATACTTTAGTGTGTCACCTAAATCGTTGCCTGCTCTCATACGAAACATTAGTGGACCACTGCGCACCCATCCTTTTATGACCATACTCACGATGCATCTCACCTTTATGCCCTTTGATGCAGTTAATTACGCCGCCGGTATATTTCGCGCGCCATTCTTAAAACATTCTGTCGCCACGTTCCTCGGGACTATCTTGGGTTCATTTACCTTTGTCAGTATTGGGGCGTCCCTCGATATCGAAGAATATATGGAGAAAGGCATTACTGTTGACGCCATCAATGCCACCTTCCTCCTATTGTCAGCCGTGATATTTATCACTTCCCTAGTAATTGCTACCCTCCTTAAACGGTCGGGCGCTGTTCGGAGTACACTATAAGTTTATTGCGCTGGTGTAGTACTGGCAAACGGAAGGGCTTCTTCTTTGGGAGTAAACGTCATCACCGCATCATCGGCGAGCGTAAAGGCTAACGCTCCTGATGGTAATTCTTCGTAGTTTGTAATGCTCTGCACCATAGAAAAGTATTCTCCTTCTTGACCAGGTTCACAAAACATTTTAGTTGAGGCAACCGTATCAACCGTAAAAGTAGTACTCGAACCAGTTTCAGCCTTATAAGTAGCGCTTCCCGTATTACAATCGGTACCCAAACTAATTTGATTGGCATTAAACAGCATCGTAAACACTTCTAGTTTATTAGGTGTGACCGTTCGTCCGTCCGGATATTTTGTAGTTTTCCAAAGGTATTCCCCAACAAAAGATTTTACATCCACAATTGTTTCGTTTTTAGGATCACGACCAGCTTGCACCACTTTTTGTCCTTCAATATCAAAAATAGCGGCGGTAGCTAAAGCTGGCACTTCCGATAGTGCTTGTTCCCGATTATGTACAAAATAGTCCACCGTTACTTGATTACCAGACCGGGTAACACTTTGAATCTTAATTAATTGCCCGAGCGGTAGTGAATTTATGTGTTTCATTTCTTCTCCTTCTAAAATAGCGAGGTAGTAAGTTTCTGATTCACCGAGCGTAACCATAATCGGCACCGCACGCAGGTTATTAGCAAACTCTGAGGTGAAATTATCAAGCGCGACCAGCGTTTGGGAAGTTACCCCATCAGTAGCGGTAAACCGACCCATTGGGTAATCACGTTTGGCGGTCGAAGCAACCAAATCAAGCGTCACTTGCGTACTCGTTGCATTAGGCACCATAAATGTCTTCCCTTTCATCGGCACGGTAGCAGGCTCCACAATTAAACCCGACAAATCCTTTGGAGGTTTTTGTTCTCCATAATCACTTTCTTTAAAATAAAAATAGTAACTAGCTCCGGCAATCCCTACTACCGCCACTAATCCAAGCGCGCCAATAATAATTTTTTTCATACGTCGGATGATTATAACAACTGAGAGAGTAATAGCAAAAAAGACTGGTTGGTGAACCAGTCTTTTTGAAATTAATTTAGTAAAAAATAATTAGAACGTATTTGCAAAGTGAGCTAATCTAATTTTAGAGCGAACGTTCCAGCGATTTGCCTTAGGAGGACAAATCGGGAACAAAGTAAAATCATACAACCTTTAGGTTGTTGTTTTACTTTTTATTTCCTCTCTTTCCCCAAATCTAACACCTCATCAATGCGGATTTGCTCCACAAACTCTGGCACGTGAGAAACCAAAATCATCGCTCCTTTGTATTCATGGAGAGCAGCAGCAATAACGGGGATGTGCCGGAAGTTAATGTGGTTGGTTGGCTCGTCGAGAATAAGTAAGCCTGGGCGCTCCATAGTAAGTTTTGCAAACGCTACCAACCCTTTTTGTCCTTCAGACAGATTTCCAACTCTTGTTTTCATTACGTCGTTAGTAAGTAAAAAGCCTGACGCAATCGAACGCATTTCTTCTTCAATCTTTCGAGGCATTGAATCCATCAAGGTTTCAAATACCGTTTTATCAAACTCAAGGTTAGAAAAGTCCTGACGGTAGTAGCCAATCTTTACACCATCAGCAATATGCTCACCCTTGGCATGTCCGGATGCGAGCGATTCAAGCAAGGTTGTTTTACCAATTCCGTTTGGACCAATAATTTGCAAGTGTGAACCACGTTTAATAACGAGATTAGACTCCACATCTTTTGGCTGGTGGTTGCGAATCACTTTATATGAGGTCAGTTTCACTACATCTACCGGCACATCAGGTTGTGCCTCGATGGTAAAAGGTCTAATGGTTCGGTCTTCACGACGCACCTCGACTTTATTTTCTTCCGCTTCTTCTACTTCATCACGCATGCGTTTAGCTACCAAACGCATCTTTCCACCTTTGTTAGAGAAATAGTTAATTTTATCTTTGTTGGCTTGAATTTCTTTAGCGAGTTGCGCGTTTTGGCGTTGTTCTTTTTCTACGCGGGCAGCAATATCTTTTAATACTGCGTGATAGTTACCATTGTATTGCTCAACTTGTCTATTTTGCACATTTAAATACAACACGCCGTCAGTAAATGAGTTCAGGAAATCAGCATCGTGGGAAATAACCAGTACGGTTTTTTTGTACTCTTTGAGGAATAACGTCAGATGTTCAATTCCGGCTACATCAAGATTGTTAGTCGGTTCATCTAGCAACAACACATCCGGGTTTTGGATAAGGGCTTGTGCTAATAGTAACCGCGCTTGCTGTCCCCCTGAGAAACTGCCGATGATTCGGTCTTTAAACGTCTCTTTCATTTTTTCAGTAGGTACCAAGTTTACAATCTCAAGCACTTCATCAATTTTAGGATCAATATCGTACACCTTTTCTTTGAAACACTGCTCAAAAAAAACCCGAACGGTTAAGGTAAGTTCATCTCGAGGAATAATTTGGCGAGACACCGCAATGGTTGTGCGGGGTTGCATGTTAATGTCACCCTCATCAACCTTAAGGAGACCCGTAATCAACGCAAACAAAGTACTTTTGCCTGCCCCGTTTTGACCCATCAAGGTTAACTTAGATCCACGACGCACTACAAAGTTAGCCTCTTTAAGAATTGGCCGGGTGGCATCATACTCATATGACACACCATTAAATACAATTAATCCTTCCATTTTTGACATAGGGTATTACCATACACTATTTTTGACATATTGTGAAATTGTGACACAAAAAATCTCACCCGCGGTGAGATTTTTTAATGGTACCAAGCGTACCCTATTACATATCCATATTCATCTGCATCGCTTCCATTTGTTGTTGCAGACTAGTCATATCCATAAACTCTACATCAGTGGGCGGAACAAATACAGAACCATCAACAGTCCATGGCTTGCAGTCATATTCAACTGCAGTGTCGGGAGTCACACTCGCTTCCGGTGCAGGAACGCTCGGTGTAGTAGTGGGGATATCTCCATCTTGGGGAATTGCCATTTTTACCCCTTGCGCCACGCCGTTATCAAGCGTCCAGGTGTACATCATGTTGTTTACAGCATCCGTAATCATGTATGACGCGGTCGGGGCTGAATCGGTATTGGTGTATAAAGAATCAACCCGGGCATTTCCTTTGTCAAAAAAGCCTGTTCCTTCACCTTTTACCCCCTCACTACTAAAGAAAAAAGTACACTCCATACTTTTACCTAATTGTACTAGTGACGTTATACTATCCTTCCCTTTAATTTGATCTGGGTTAGCCAGGGGAGCAACCGTGTCGGGCACCATTTTTTGTTCTACGCCAGCCATATCAGTATCAATTCCCCTGAAATACCACACCCCTACCAAGGTAGCGGCAATTAATCCGACCACCGTAGTTATAATTATTTTTGTCATACAGATGATGCTAATACAACACGAGTCATGTGCTCAATTGCGGCACACGACTCGTTTTGTTATTTAAATTTTAATGTCTTTAATTTTATCTTTTTTTGGTTTCTTCTTTTCTTTACGCATGTCATTTCCTTTTGCCATACAAATATAGATTAGTTACTAAGGGTCTGTGTGAAGAGTATCTGAATTACACGGTATGTATATCCTTACATGTATAATACTACTAGTATACCAAACCAGAATCTACTGAACAGATTTCTATGGTGCAAAGCGCACCGGAATTTCTATCGCCCGATCATTTTCAGGCAACCCAGAAGGGTTATCGTTTTTCAAAATCAATGTACCTCGTTTCATAAAGTCAGGGTCGCCGGCCTTGTAGGGACTGGTGTAATTAAGGGTAGCGGTAAAGGGAACAAACTCACTCGTCATCCAATCTCCCACGGCCGTGGCTGGACCTTCGGCGATAATCAACCCGTCCCAATTAGTGAGGACAACAGGGAATGAGGCTTCAAAATACCACCCACCGCGTGCCTGACCGGTAATTTTTAACGGGTTAGTAATAACCGCGTCAGGTTGTGGTGAAGTCAAAGTAATCATGTCTGAATTATCTTGCTCAACCGGAGCAGGAGTTTCAGGACACACAAACTCGCAGTTTGGTCCTGTTCGACCTACGTAACTTCCATCAGGGCACTGCATCGCGTCCATCGTACACATTACCGCTACCGGCTCTTCGACCGTATCAGTAGGCGTTGGCGCATCAACACTTCCGGCCATAAATACACTAATAAGGGCTGCAATCAGGGCGATTCCTATAAACAGATACATGACTTTTATCATATGTCTCATTATAGCAAATTTATTGTACCGCTACCTATCCAACTGTTTCTAACTGCTGGACTTTTTTTAACGCCACTACGTACATACTTTCGGCCCATCCCAAAGGCGTATTATCGTTTGGTATATCAGTGTGAGAATAGTAGAGTTCGGGCACTTGTCCTTGGGGAGTCACCGTTAATTTGGCACGACGTAAATAGTAGTAGGCTTTTTCTTTTTCACCGCGGTCGGCATAAATAATAGCGAGCCATGACAATCCAAAACACCATTCTGCCTCTTCGCTATACCCATCATCATTTTGATTGTAGTACCGGTCGAGCTTATAGCGAATCACTCCCTTATCTCGTGTCAGGTGGTATTCAACATTGCGTAAAATTGTTTGGGTTTCTTCTTCGTTCGTAACTGCAAACGGATAAATCAAAGTGAGCAAAGCTAGGTCAGCAAATTTACTGGTAGATTCTCGGGGCAGTAAGTTTCGTAACGCTATTTTTCCGTGCTCGATAGCATCAGCAGGCACAGTAAGCCACTCGACGGTAGCTGCTTTTTCTAGTGCAGCAACACATGAACCAACCGATGAAGCGTGTACTTCCATGTTCTCTTCCCAAATTCCGTTATCAGGATCTTGCCAGTATTCGAGGGCCACCAGATAGTTAATTATTTTTTGTACTACCACTCGTTCCTCAGTCGTTTGTACGACACTCGCACCCCGTAACTCAAGCTCCACAATAATATTCAGAACTTCGCCGACTGCATCATTTTGACTATTACCCCATTCTTCCCAGTACTCTTCAAATGTTTCCGGGTGAAATCGAGCGTGAATACGTTGCCAGGTTTCGTGAGGCTTATGTTCAATCGCCCAACTAATTTTAGCGTCATGTTTAACAAACACTTCAAGTAACGCCCGAGCGGCTTTTTGCACCACGTCAATTTCCCCCGTTTCCAAAAACCCTAACGTCATAAAATATATGTCGCGTAACCAGGCTTTGTCGTAGCCGGTTGCAACATCATGGGCGGACGCAGTAAATACGCCAGACGGTTTTTGTAATTTTCGCACTTGCTCTAAGTGCGCTTGTATTTCAGTATCAAAATCAATTGTCATAAATAAAGAACTAATGAACAGATTACCTAATATCCTTCCAAACAGCTGTTCCGTGGGCAGATATCTCAGACAACGGAGGCAATTTTTTGGTAACTCGCGCTGCTGCTACCGGATAGTAGCTCAGCAGTTCAGCGTACAGCGCCACCGTTTTTTCGTACGCTTCAAATAATTTTAGAATTTTTACCGTCGCTTGTTCGGCGCGATAATCATCTTTACCAATGAGTTCGGTATAGAGCGCTTCTACGGCTTCGCGGTTTTGTTGGGCAAAGGCGACCATGCAGTCAGCGGGACTGGTTAGTGCGTATTCTCGTTCGTTTGAAATAAACGTTCGTTTCATTTCCACCGGAAATCGAGCCTCTAATTGATCGAGTATCGACGCCAAAGCCTCAACACGTTTTTGCTCAACGAGCGACATAGTCTCTCTCCCTTCGGACTTTGGTAACTTTTCCATGTCCCTAGTATAACGCACCATGGTTACTGTCAAAACAGTAGCACTATAATAACGGCGCGTCTTGTGGACGCGCCGTTTTGTTTTTGTTACACCAGCAACTGATAACCCTCAAATTGCGTATAGAAAATCACATCCATCAAACCCAGCAATTGCAACTTTTTCCGTATACGATAGATATGCGTTTCTACCGTATGTGAAACCACATCACTCACATACCCATGAATTGACAAGAGTTGGGCCCGGCCAACTGGTTTACCACGAGCTTCAAGAAGTGCTTTCAGAAGCACCGCTTCTTTGGTAGTCAACTTTACCTTTTTCTCATCTCGATAAAACATATCCCCTTGAAGCTTAATACGCCCATACTTACTCGATACGTAGGCGACGGTGTTGGTAATCCGAGCGCTTATCTTCTCTACCAGGGATGATGTAGGAAAATCTATAACCCACCCATCAAAACCGAGATCAAGAAGGGTTTCGAGTCGCTCGTTTGAAAAATCGTCTTTATTAAACCGTACAAGCAATACATAAGTCGGATTATTCTCTCTTTGATACTTCAGCCAATTTTTGAGATGCTTGTCGTTTACATGTGAATAAGCAAATTTTGCTACATCATCACTCACAATTGGACTTTTTGAAACGACAGGAGCGGCAGCATCGGACGTTGGTTGCGTTCTCGAAACAGATACGTTCATGGTATTCCCCTTTTGCAGTGTTCAAATCTTTCGCTATCATACACGGATATTATTAAATGTTAAGTAGTCACCCTACCAGTTACTAAACTAGCAATCAGTAATTAAAAAAGGCCCATGCACGCATGGGCCTTATCTTTTTATAGGAACTGATTACGAGACAACTTCGGGTTGCACCCGATACTGCTCGTCGAGCAGGAGCACTGGAACACGCAAGTCTGCAGTAAGCATAAGCACGGGAAGTGACACAGATGCCGGCGGGGGTACGGGAGAAAGTTTTTCTTCCGCTACCTCAAGCGAGACTGCGGGCTCAGCCATTTTTTTGACTTGAGTCCGCGGCTTTCTTTTTTTGGGCTGACGCATCAGTCTCACGAATCTCTTCCGGTAGTCTTCATCAAGCTCCATAATGTCCTCCATTGAAACGCTCTTCTCCTTTATTAAACAATATTTATAAAAAAATGCAAGTATGTATATTTATTTCGTATAAAATAATACCAAATATAAGCACTGTGCTATAATGGATAAGTTGGGTTGATGCAGTTCTGTGTTAACCCTTCACGTAGTAATTACGTACGTTCTTTATTTCTTAAGCCAATTAAAATATGACTCAAACCGTACAAACACTAAAAATGGTATCAGTAAGTACAATCATTACAGCGATTGTCCTGTCGTACGCTTCATTTGCTTTTGCGGCCCCCATGACGCAAGTCGTCAGTGGCGACACATCAGCTGGTGAAAACCAACCAGGATGGTTGTTTAATCGAGACCTAACTACTGCGACACCGTTTGAGTTCAACACGGTTGCAGCCAGTATTGGAACCGGGAGTCTCTACATTCTCCCGATTGGCGCCAATGCAAGTGATAAGTTTATCGGTGAAAACTTCATTAACGCTCCGATTGCTGATGTAAATAGTATCTCGTATGATTTCAAAATCGCGAGTGGCACAGTAGCGGATGCTAATCAATTCTATATGAGTGTATACGCTAACTTTGGAACCTCGTCAGATGATAAATTCTATGACTGTCGATACAATGTGGTACCAACCACCGGTTCAACGTCTGCCTTTACAACCGTAGTCTTTGATCCAACGCAAGCATATGACGTTACACAACGATCATCTTCACCGTTCACTTGTCCAGCTGTACCAGCTGACATGAACCTCTTGAGTCCTGACTCTAACATCCGAGCGTTTGCTTTGAATGTGGGAGACACCTCAACGAGTGATGTGGGACTCAGTGGACATCTTGATAACGTAGTAGTTAACACTGATTCAAGTGAAACTATTTACGACTTTGAACCAGAAGTAGTTGTTCCTCCGACAGCCACCACCAAGGATGACTGTAAATTGGGTGGATACGCAACCTATGGATTCAAGAATCAAGGTCAATGTGTTAAGTTTGTTGAAACTGGAAAAGATAGTCGAGTTGAATAATCGATAATCGTTTCGCGAGAAACAGCCTGACACAGCTCAGGCTGTTTTTTATTATTTACTCTTTAGTCAAGAAAAATATAGTGGTAATATGCTTATATGAAAACATATCAAGGCAGTTGCCATTGTGGAGCCGTAGCCTATACGGTTGAGGGAGATTTTACTGAAGGTATGCGCTGTAACTGCTCCCACTGTAGACGTAAGGGCTTTTTATTAGCGTTTGTACCCGATACCGCTTTTACACTTCTACGCGGAGCAGATGCCCAAACGACGTACCATTTTAATAAACACCACATCGACCACACCTTCTGCAAAACCTGTGGCGTCCAAGCCTACGGCCACGGCCACGATGGCAACGGCAACTACATGTACATGGTCAACCTCAACTGCCTCGAAGACTTCGACCTAACCCAAGTCAAAGTAAACGAATACAACGGCGCCGTTTTGTAACAAAAAAGAAAAGCGAGCCTGATGGCTCGCTTTTTTGTTGTTCAGCGGTCAAGTAACTGAGGGATGCTTCGAAGGGCTTGCTCGTATAGCACACCCATTTCCGGTCCCCCATACCGCAAGGTTCGCACCTTTTCGATCGCCTCTTGCCAACTCATTGCTGGCCACAACAGCATTTTGCTGTTAGGCATAGCTTTGATAGTGTCGAGTTGACGATGTGGTACAGCCACAATAAATTCATATTTTCCTCTGAAGCCTTCACGTTCAAAGGGTAGTTCGCCATGCGCCACAACCGGAAGCGATGCAACTGTTCGAGAAGTGTAGGTGGTAATACCCAGTTCTTCCCCAATTTCCCGACACAGCGCAGTGGCGGCCGACTGCCCAGGATCAATTCCCCCACCCGGCAGATTAAACCTCAGCGGATAGCCTTCGGGCAACGTACCCATCAGTACCTCACCTAAGTGTGAATCGTAAAACAACGCTTTGATACCCGGTCGTAATTGTCGCTTGCGCGTACTTTTGACGAGGGTGTTGGTAATATCACGCACCACTCTCACTTCGGCCATCACTATTTCATCCATTAAGTTGTTCTCCTTCAAGAACAGAGTGTCCACTACCCCCTACAATACCCAATCAATCTAAAATCACAAGTTTTTCCCAAAGTAATATTCGAAAAAAGCCAGCACAAGCTGACTTTTTCGACTTCATACCTCACAGTAACTTAAATTTTACTTAAGTCAGATATTAATTTATTCAACCCTTAATTTACTACCGACGGAGTAACCAACCCGCATCAGCAGCAGTCACAGGCCAAGCATATGTCGGTTTCATATTGTTATACATACATTTCGTAAGAGCATCAGCACCTACGGCACTTGCTTTTCTTAATGCATACGCGATAACCGGAGCATGTGCATCACCCGTAATATTTTTCAGAGTAATACAATCACCTTTTTCTAATGTTTGCGGTGGCAGTTGCGACTTAAGAGCATTTACTGCATTAACATACGACTTAATGTTACTACCCTGATTAAATACCGTTGGCCACAATTGTGCCATGATATCTGGATACCAAGTCTTCATATTTGAAATACCTTGCGTACCAGCACCATCTTTGTAGATTGCGTACTGTCCAGTACTAGTACTATAAAAACTGCCGATACCACCACCATGCAGCGTATCACGCAATATTACTACTCGAGCAGATAACTGCTGGGCCCGAGCAATATCTTTAAAAATTTGGGTTTCTATTCGAACAGCCGCTTCAAGTCCAGCTAAGACCTCAACATTATCCATGAGATATTTTATGGGGTATGTTTTTTTAGCCCAACTTACTCCATCAGCATCTATCAAAGCTAGGAGGGTGTCTTGAGTGCCACGAATAGCTGATTTATTATTTCGAATAAATGTTTTACTACCTCCCGCTGCAATATATTTATCAATCACTACAAAGAATAAGGCTGCGGAACTATCCTCGGCATCAATAGTGTTACATTGCCGCTCATCTCGAGCTACCGGACAGGTAGTACTATACGCACCATCAGCTGAGTACCACGTATCAAGCGGTACACCGGCATTAGTATTGCGATTATGTGCGTACCAATGAATCCACCGTTCAGCCACAGTAACACTGCCGTAGGTACCTGAATCCAGCACTCCCAATACAGCGAGGTGTGAAAAATAAGGAATGACACGGCGCAACGGACGTTCCGTACCATCTTCATATACCGCCACGCCATCACTGACTGTAATCGCACCGAAACTATTTTGTCTCGAATTAGTATACTGAAGCTTCTTTAACCAGGACACAACATTTTGTGTCTCATTTTTTGATAACGTCACAGCGGCTTGTTGATTAGTAGCCCCAAAAACTAAAGCAACAATTTTACGATCTGCTGCAATATATACTAAAGTAGCAACGAGTATACCGCAGGCAACCAGTGTCGATATTTTTTTAATATTCATATATAAAAGTATATCAGACTGTATAAACTGCATGTCTCACAGTATAGAGACTGTAGATTTAACTAAGTATTCCGGGTCTGCACTACTTTCACCGCCCCACTGGCATAGCGATGGACTTCTTTTCGCATCCGCGGGTCAGTGGCTAAAATTTCATCTAACTCCGCTTGGGTGACCCACCGACACTCTGCATCTTGGTCTTCGTCAGTTTGAGGATTGATATCCATACTCTCTGACACCGCAGCAAACACAAACGCTGAGTGGTCATGGTCTCCTTTGATCGTATGACGATTTACAAACAACGGTGGTACTAAATCCCTATTTGTTTCAGTATCCATTTTTGTCCACCCAATTGGGCCAACGAGTTGTACTTTCAAACCAGCCTCTTCCCATACTTCACGAATCGCCGCTTCATTAGCATCTTGCCCCGCATCAATATGACCACCCGGCGACCCCCAGTTATGGTACTTTTCATGCATCCGAATCAATACCCGATCCCCACACACCACATACGTATCAACACAAAGGTCGAGATAATAATTATTATGAGCCATGAGGGTAGTATAGCAAAATACTTAAACAATTTTGATATAAATTTTCATTGACGCTACTGTCAAATATAAATGCTGAATCATTTTTAAAAGGGAAAAGAGACCGCTTGATAACGGGAAAATTTTTTTAAATAAAGCTACTGTAAAAATTGCATACATCAGAGTCAAAAAATTATTATTAAATATAACACTTAAAAAAAGTGGATATTTATTAATTTGGTAACAAAAAGCAAACACGGCTAAATGTACTGAACTATAAACTACAGCCACAGATACAGGCACCTTTACTCCAAATATATCTATTATCTGTCCTTCAGTTTGTTTATTTTTTGCTTCATCAATACCAAGATGCCTACTATTTTCTCGAAAGTCTGAATGTATTTTAAACTTTTTATTTGTTAATAAATAATGCATCCATGCAACAAAATGGAATACGATTTTTATTATTTCTTGCACTAATTTATGTGAATACAATTTTAATTTCACAATTGAATCAAATTCTGAAGACATATGAGCCCTGTCAACTTTTTTCAATATATCTAATGGTTCAATATTTTTTAAATCATTGAAAATAAATTTATTATTTATAATATCAAAACTAAATTCAGTATTTGAAACTAGATTTAAAGGCCAATCAATACCTTTTTCAAATTCTGTTGAAGAGATTGTGATGCTTCCATCATCATTTTCTTTTCCATAAGTAGCTGTAACGGTCAAAGGTTTAATAGGATCATCATTTATAAGTTCTTTTTCTTCAATAAAGACTCTAAAGAGTGATTTATACCCGGGCCTTTCTCTTAATTTGTATACTGAAAAGCCATATTTTAAATCTGATAGTTTTATAGGTTCCAGCCAACCCTCTCTTGGTAATTGAAACGAACCAATAAATTGGCTTTCATTGATCATTTTTTAATTATGCGCTTAAACACCTATTTTGCAAACATTGGTAAATCAGATTCTCGAGGAGAGAACGCGAAGAAAGCCCCAAAATTTTGTGAGCCGTACTGATTGTACGGTGAACAAAATTTTGGGGCTTTCGACAAAGTTATCTTCCGAGAATGTGGTTTACCAAGCGAAGTGGGCGAAAGCTCGGTTAGCTTCTGCCATCTTATGCGTATCTTCCTTCTTCTTCACCGCATTTCCTTCTTCCTTGGCTGCAAGAATCAATTCTTGTGCTAATGCTTTGTGCATTGGGACACCTTTTTGATTTCGGGCGCCGGTAATGATCCATCGTAGTGCGAGGGCTAGTCGTCGTTCTGGACGAACTTCACGTGGTACCTGGTAGTTTGCTCCACCAACGCGGCGTGAGCGTACTTCCATCATTGGACCAGCGTTACGAATGGCTGTATTAAATACTTCGATTGGGTCTCCTCCGTCTTTTCGTTCTTTAATTTCCGTGAAGGCAGCGTACACAATTTTGCGGGCTGTTTCCTTCTGACCACGAAGCATGATGTAGTTAATCAAGCGTTCAATGTCAACCGATCCGAATTGGATATCTGGTTTGACGACTGGTCGTTTTTTAATTGGACGTCGCATGTGAGTAAGTTCTTAATTTTAATAATTAAGAATGAATAGAATGGCAGAGCCTCCTGTTTCATTCTTCGCATATTCTGATTCCGAAGTCCGAAGACTTGAATCGCATCCGTTATCTATAGCGAATATAGACTATTTGTAAATCTTTTCTCAAAATTGAACATCTCCTTTGTCAGAGCTACGAGTGTCGCAGTCGCCGTATTATTCATACGTCTTCTTTGAAACTCTTGCTCTTTCGCGGATCTGAATCAATTTAGAAAAAAGCTTGGTTTTTATACTGAGATACGTTATGTCCCAGTTTTGCCAGTTAGGCAAAAGCGATAGAATTTGCTTTAGCTGCTAGGCGCACAAAGAAAATTTGATGAGCCGTATTTTATATACGGTGAATTAAATTTTGCTGCAGTGCAACAACGCAGATGAAGTGAATTATTTCGCTTTTGGTTTCTTGGCTCCGTATCGACTGCGTCCCATCCGTCGTTCCGCCACACCAGTCGCATCGTATTTTCCACGAACGATAGTGTAGTTAACGCCGATGTCTTTCACGCGACCACCTCTCACCAATACCACTGAGTGTTCTTGGAGGGTGTGCTTGATGCCTGGGATGTACGCTGTAATTTCCATTCCGTTACTTAGACGAACACGAGCAATCTTTCGAATCGCAGAGTTCGGCTTACGCGGAGTCTTGGTTGTTACACGAGTACATACACCACGCTTGAATGGAGAGTTGTAGTAGTTAGGCTTGTTCTCGATTGAGTTAAAGCCCATGTACAACGCACCCGTCTTACGCTTGGTGACTGGGTCGACACGTTTCTTTCTTGTTAATTGATTTATTGTTGCCATAAAGCCCGCATAAGATACTACTATTGAGGGTATTTTGCAAGGAAAATTGATTATCTTGTACCACCCTTACCAGCAACACAGCGGGTAGTAAAAAGGGTCCGGCATCCCTAATAGATGCCAGACCCTATTCGCAACCACAAGCGGACGAGACCAATGGTTACTTCTCAGATGCAGGAGCGTCATACCCCAGACCTACAACACTCAACCGCAGAGCACCCTTACTATACCCTGTATTTACCTTATAGTCAATTTAGCCAATCAGCCAAAATGAGATGGCCCGCGTGAGGTCAGCCAGTGGACCGCCCAGAATCACAATAAATATAATTAATACCAACCCAAACGCCAGGGCAATATTTTGTTCCATAAACGACCGGAATTGTTCATATTTCATTTGCAGAGAAAACGGCAGGAATTTAGGAAATATCTTTGACCCATCAAGCGGTGGCAAAGGTACCAAGTTAAAGATAGCGAGGAAAATGTTAAGAGCAACGATTTGGACTGCTAAATACACAAAGGTTTCAGACAAAGCGAGCACTTCAGAAAATCTAACTAACCCCGCAAAAATAAGTGCGAGACATATATTAGAGAGCGGACCAGCAAATGCCACAAACGCCTCCCCCCACTTTTGGTTCCGAAAATTGTAGGGATTATAGGGGACTGGTTTAGCGGCTCCAAATATAAAGCTCGAACCAGACAGTATCAAAAGACCAGGCAAAATAACCGACATCATGGGATCAATGTGTACGAGGGGATTCGGTGAAAGTCGTCCCTGCAGTCGCGCAGTGGGGTCACCGAGGTAGTTAGCGGCATACCCGTGAGCCATTTCGTGAATAATAATTGAAATAATGAGGGCGAGGATGAGCGCGATATCAAGTGATTCCATATGGATTAGTATACCGTAATAGAGTGAGTCCGCAAAAATCCCTATCTACTTTGTTGCCTTCGCTGGTTCAGTCCTCACCGTACAAAAAGTACGGCTCAAACTGCACCAACTCGTCGCCGCGTATATAGTGATTTTAGCGAACACTTCTGTGATTTAACGTATATTTGGCAAATATTTTACAGATTAGAGCTCATTCAATAAGCTATTAGATACGAGGCGCCTAGAATTTTTATGTTTGAGCCGTACTTTTCGTACGGTGAGAACATAAAATTTCGTAGCAACGAAGTAGATGATAGGTTAGTGGATGAGCTCCGGGGGGTTGCAAAATATGGGTGATGCTGGTAGTATGGCGGGACTAAAAACTTTTATATGGCAAAAACCTGCGACATCACTGGCAAAAAAACGCAAATCGGCGGCAAGTACAGTAACCGTACCCGTGCGACGCAATTTAATCCGTCAGGAAAAACAAAGCGATCACCAAACCTCCAAAACAAAAAGATTTACGTAGCGGAGCTTGATAAGACTATCAAAATCAAAGTTTCAACCAAAGGAATTCGTACCATTGCCAAAAACGGCGCGTACAAAACCCTCAAAGCAGCCAATCTAATCTAAGAGTCCAGATAACGATAAACCGCTTGCATATGCAAGCGGTTTTTCTTGAAACTATTTTGAACACGAAACGCATACAATTCGGCCGTGATACAAAATCATTAGCTTTTTGCAAAAGCCACAAATTTCAAAAGTTTTATGATCATGTTTCATTAAATGACTACTCCTTTCTACCTTTACCATACTGCTATTTTTGCCATAGGTCAATGCCATTGGTTTCAAAGGTAATCGAACCTGATTGAGCCGTATTTAAAAGGGTAATCCCACGCGTAGTTACCGCTTCCATCACATTAGGAGCGGGGTGTCCGTACGTATTATCTTTGGCAGTAGAAACCACAGCAAAGTGTGGGGTGACGGTATCGAGAAAGCTATCGGAGGTGGAGGTTTTTGAACCGTGGTGACCGAGCTTCAGTACTTCACTTTGTAACTGCGTGCCGTAGGTTTTTACTAAATACTCTTCAATCCCACTCGGCGCATCTCCCGTGAGCATAAAGTCAATTTCTCCATACGATAGTTTCGCAACAATCGAGGCGGTGTTACTTTCAAGCATCTCGGGATTACTCGCCGGTGAAAAAATAGTCAGCGTAGTTGAGGCGCCGATTTGATAGACCTGTCCCGCCCGCGCCATCATTACCGGCACCCCTTCACTGAGTAAGGAGTTTTGAAAGGTAGCTGATACCATGGTTTCGCCTTTATTTTCGGTAGTGATTATTTGACTGACTTTAAATCGCTGCAACACATCAACCAGGCCACCAATATGATCTTTATCGGGATGCGTTCCCACGATAGTATCAAGGGTACGGTCAAACCAAGGCAACTCTTCATTTAACCTTCGCAACACCGTACCATCGGGACCGCCGTCAATTAACATCTGCACCCCATCGGGGGTTTCGATTAAGATTGCATCCCCTTGTCCAATGTCTAAAAATGTCACCGATAAATATTCGGCCGTCGCGGGAATCGAGAGGTATGGTAAAAGCCAGGTGATACTGGCACTGACGAGAAGTGTAATGAGGACGGCTATCCGTTTTTTTAGTTGATACTCAGTCATGTATACCCTAAGTATATCGTGCTCACGCCCAAGCATGCCTTCGTGATATACTGAAGTACAAGACACATATATATGAAATACGAAGCCCTTACATTTAATATTCCTACCCTTACTGGCATCTCTCAAGAAAGCATTGATTTACACCTTGGTTTGTACCAAGGCTACGTCAAACACGTAAATTTAATTAGTAGTAAAATTGCTGATTATAGTCATGACGCTGAAGCCAATGCCTTTGCCATAGCTGAAATGCAACGTCGATTAGGTTTTGAATTTGGTGGTATGCGTAACCATGAATATTACTTTTCGCAATTTGAAGGTGGTGCTCAACCACTTACAGACAGTACCCTGCGAACTAAAATTGAATCTACCTGGGGCAGTGTTGCCGAATGGCAAAACCGATTTACCCAAATTGCCCTTACCCGTGGCGTCGGCTGGGCTATGCTCTATCACGACCCGCACACTGACCAATTAGTTGCTACCTGGGTTGATGAACAGCATATTGGGCAATTGGCTGATTTAGATATTGTCCTTGCTTTAGATATGTGGGAACACTCATATATGCGTGACTATTTACCGGCCGATAAAAAGCAATACGTCGAGGCTTTTTTCAACAACCTAAACTGGGACGTAGTGAGTGGACGACTGGTTTAACGAAAAAAGATTGGTAGCGTCTCTACTTTAGACACACTGCGCGGGCTTGGCTCGCGCTTTTGTATAGCCAACTTTAGTTCTTGCTCGTCCATAATAATCCAGTCAGCAACAGCGGAGGTATCAACCTCAGGCGGCACCAATGTTTTACCTCGATACCAATAGAGTGAACACCCTAAAAGACCATAGGCAACTATTACTAACACAAAAGGAAACTGGGGCACCATAAACGAAGCAAACGGTAAGGCAGCCACATAGGTAGCAATTACAATAATGTATGACAGCGTGACGGTCGCAACCACACCGCTGACCGTCGCCACTACCGGAAATATAAAACCCATCACTCCGGTTATAAATGTTAAAAGCATCGCCACCGGCACCATCGGTAGTACCGCCATATTAACCAGCACCGCCACCACGGAAAACTGACCGATTTGGTAGAGGAGCAAGGGTAAAATTGCTAATTGGGTCGAAATGGTAGCGAGAAAATATTCTTTAAGCTTAAACGCAGACGGCACACCGTGCATGAACTCTTCAAATTGTGGCGCAACCATCACTAACCCGAGCGTGGCTAAGAACGAAAGCTGAAACCCAATGTCATACACCAGTAACAAGGGGTTAATCATCAGCATTATGACTCCTGCACAAAACAGAGCGCGCATAATGGCATAACGGCGACCCAGTAGTAACGCTAACATAATAAGCATCGCCATAATACTCGCCCGCACTACCGTCGCTGAAAATCCCACCATCAAGGCAAATAAGACTATGCTCATCATGCCAATCACCGCCCGGGTACGCACCCCTACCACCAAAGCAAGCGTGTACATTAAAAATATGACAATCAACATAATGTTAGCGCCCGAGAGCACCACAATGTGAATAATACCCGTTTCGCGAAACGCTGCTTCTATCTCCTCACCCAATGATGACTTAACACCAAGGAGTAACCCCGCCCCTAGCCCCACGGCTGGTTCAGGAATTACTAATTTTAAATGTTCGAGGAATCGCTGCTTCAGAGTAAATAGCGCAAACAGGAGCGGGTTCCCCTGGCCGCTAGCCGTCACTTCAATGGTGGCAAAAGAGACAGTATAAAAAATATCTCGCACCGCGAGATAGCCTGGATAATCAAAGTTGCGTCCAAATTCTGTTTCAAACGCTTCCGGTTCTTTTATTTTCCCCGAAAAGTTTAGTACGTCCCCGTAGACTGCCGTTGCATAGCGATCAGTTGAAACAAGTATTCGCTCTTCTCCAACTAACACCGTAAGCCTCGTTGATTTAGCGGTCACTTCTGGTTCGGCAACCACCAACCCTGACAAAGTAACAGACTCACCAATGGACTGAGCTAGCACCGAAGTAGCTGAATGAGTAACTGCCCATTCCATACGGGCTACTCCAACCATAAACGAACCCAACATCACAACCATTAGTAAAAGATAGACTGCGTTGTTTTCCAAGCGTTTTTTATACCACCAGCTACCAACCATAACCACCAAGAGTGTTCCCCAGGCAATACCAATCCAACCAATATCAAAAAACGAGCGGACAAAAATGCCGCTCGCTACCGCAAGAATACTGGAGTAAAAAAATGCTCCCTGCATCTGATAATTGTATCAGACATATAAAAACGCCTCACTACAAATGTAGTGGGCGGTGACCGCGGGAACTGTTCCCGCGGTCAAAAGCTTTAGGCAGCGATATCAATACTGCGGATTTGCGGCTGATCGGTTTCAACGTCCGGCTCCATCGATTCGATGGCATCAGGCGCCTTTTCACCTTTGGCCTTTTTCCTGGAAGGAGGTTTGGGCGCAGTCAGGCGGTTGGGATTATTCAATCGTGTAATCTCATCTTTCAAACGAAGCTTTTCCTTCTTCAAGGTGGAAATCTGAGCCGAGTTGGTGGGGCAGACACGGAGCGTTCGGATCTGTACATCCACAGCAGCGTGTTTGGCTTCGAGCGATTTGATGTGATTCTCAATACCCAAAATTCTCTCCCTCGTTTACCTTGGTCCAATACCAAGGTCAGTCGCCTACAGTAGCAGAAACTCCTATTTACCGTCAAGAGCGGGCTTCAACAGGGTGATTGCTTTCTGATTTTCTTCAGGTGAAACAATAGTGAACTTTATGTTAGGAAAAGACGCTACGCGCATATTATGGATTTCGATAAACATTGGTACTAAACCGGGGTCGTTAATGGGTACTTTTGCGTTTAGGTGATTGGCTACCAATTTGAAGTCTAATCGTACTTCAAATTGCATCTGGGTGGTTGTTTCTCCATAGACCGACTGCAACGTTTGCAAACACACCATCACCGCATTATAGACAGCAAAATCACTGGTAGCGTTACCGATTGTTTGAGTTCTTTGCTCTATCACTTCACCGATGATTGATTCAATATACACGGCAAACGCAGAGGGTCCCGGGTTACCTTTTGATTCCCCGGCGGCGTAACAAATAATAGTCTCCATA
Organism: Patescibacteria group bacterium; assembly: GCA_040386275.1. Taxonomy (GTDB): domain Bacteria; phylum Patescibacteriota; class Minisyncoccia; order Phycocordibacterales; family UBA918; genus OLB19. The sequence continues at coordinate 15,056 of JAZKFU010000007.1, read as the reverse complement.
GATATATGCACTATACCACTAATAGCTAAATATGCATGTCTCGTCATATTCGTATAGAAATAAGAACGCGCCACCCTAAGGTGACGCTTTTTCTTTTGCGGTGAGTGGGATTCGTTTGTTGGTTCCCGTACATCCTGGGAACCCTCCTGCATGTGGGGAATGCCCTTTAATGACCCACTCTCCGTTATTAGGTCCCTCAACCTCCACATCTTGTCGCTTGCACACTGGGCAGGTTTTAATCCGATCACCTAATTCACGTAATCTCCGAGAAACTGGCGCCGGTATGGTTGGTTTCATGTGGTCGCTCCTTATACATCCTGCAGGAGTATGCCAAGAAGACTACAAAACGTCAATAATACGCAATCGTGTCTGAGCTCTCCCCATAAAATATGAAGTCTCTACGTGGGCGAGCACGGTACATTCCTTTCCCGCAGCCGGTGCTTGCGTAAACGAATCGGTTGAAGCAAAAAAGGCAATGGCTTCCAATACTCCCGAATCAGTATCAAACAGTACTTTGAGGTGTTCTTTGGCTTTTCCAAACATGTCAACTGATTTTGGTTTTACAGCCGGAAACGCAAACAGGGGCTTAGGGTTACCCACGCCAAACGGCGCCAATTTGCCTAAGGCATTTTTTAATTCTCCAAATACCGCTGCAAGCGGTAGCTCCGCCGCGACGGTATGACCGCTTGGTATTACGGCTTCAGCTCCTTTACTCACATAGGCTTCATTTAATAACTGACCGAGCGTAAAAATATATTCATCGCGCACCGCAAATCCTCCGGACATATGATGCCCACCATGTTCATGAAACGCATGCTCTATGGCTTGCATTAAACTAATGACACTCACGCCCCCACCACTGCGACACGAGCCTTTAATAATCTCATTACCATCTCGTCCCCACAAAAACACTGGCCGTTTATATTCTGAAGCGAGTGTGTTCGCTGCGAGACCGACTAACGCCGGGCGCCATAATGGATTACCCATCACGAGCACATCCGGCATATCCACCATTTCTTTTACGCGGGCGTTTATTTCCTTAGTCATCTTTGCTACTTCAGATTTTCGTTCCGTATTTAAGGAATCTAATTTCGTCACGTGCGCCCCTGCTTCTCCTTCATCGGTTGCGGTAAGCATATGGAAGGCATGTTCAGGCGCATCCATGCGGGAAGCAGCGTTAATGCGGGGGGCTATAGTAAACCCAATATCTTCTTCGGTTACAGTACTTTGGTTTATTTTGGCTTTACGTAACAATTGTTGTAATCCGGGACGTCGAGATTTGCGTAACACCTGTAACCCATAATGCGCGAGCACTCGGTTCTCTCCCACTAACGGCACCATATCAGCCACCGTGGCGACACCCACCATATCAAGCCACCACTTTTCTTGCCCCTTCTTAATCGTATAGCTACCCGTTTCTATAATGGCTTGCACTAATTTGTAGACGACTGCAGCGCCACATAAATGCGGGTAGGGATACGTGCCTAATTTAGGATTAATAATCGCGAGCGCTTCGGGCAATACCGTTTCGGGTTCATGATGATCAGTAACAATCACATCCACTCCCAGGGTATTTGCTAAGGCTATCGCCTCGTGTGAAGTAGTGCCGCAGTCAATCGTGATAATTAGCGTAGCTCCGGTAGCGCTAATTTTTTGTACCGCCTCAACACTTAAGCCAAAACCCTCGTAGTGACGATGAGGGATGTAATTTGAAAAATTGGTATAGCCAATGGCTTTAAAAAAATCATGCAAAATAACCGCTCCGGGGATACCATCGCAATCATAGTCACTAAAAATCACAATCTTTTCTTGTGCTTCAATCGCCTTATGAATCCGACTGGTAGCTTTGATAATATCGTGTAATAACAGTGGGCTATGTAACTGTGTTTCGTACTCTGGGTTTAAAAAGGTTTTAGCTTCTTGCGCTGTTGTAATGCCAAGCGTGTAAAGTAGCTGTTGTAACGGCAAACTATATTCAGCAAGGGTTTGTCTTGCTTCTATCGTAATGGGAGGGACTTTAGCAAATAAGGGAGACGACATACCAAGTGATTTGTATGGTACCATATTTATATGACTACCGTTTCAGAGCCTTCAATTTTTACAAAAATTATTAACCGGGAGGTACCGGCCGATATAGTGTATGAGGATGAGGCTATTATTGCCTTTCTGACTATTGAACCCGTTAATCCTGGCCACACTTTGATTGTGCCTAAAGTACCATTTGTTAATGTTTTAGATGGAGACGATGCAGTACTAGGCCAAATGATGGTGGTAGCGCGCAAAATCTCCCAGGCCCTGATGGATGCAAAACTAGCCGAGGGTATAAATCTCATAATGAACAACGGAGCCCATGCTGATCAAGAAGTATTTCACGCTCACCTGCATGTCGTCCCTAGACTAAGTCTTGACCAGGCGTATCAACGCCCCAAACACCACCCCTACGAACCCGGACAATCTACCACTATTGCCGCTACCATTAAAAACGCCTTGCCGGAATAAAAGAAAAAGCTACCTTTCACAAGGTAGCTTTTTCTTTTAGCCTAGTGCATCAAGCGCAGGAGTCGAACCATGCTCGAGCAAGGTGAGCATCGCGCCCCCTCCAATAGAAACAAAGCCGAAGTCATCATTTAAACCTAATTCTTCAATCGCCGCGACCGTATCTCCGCCTCCGATAATGCTATAGCCTGGTGCTTCGGCAATGAGTTTAGCCACCGCATGAGTTCCCCCTGGAGCCCCACTTTCATAGAGGCCTAACGGTCCGTTCCATAAAATGGTAGCTGCTTCGTGAATATACGGTGCTAATTTAGCAATTGTCAGTGGACCCATGTCCGTAATTTTTTCGTCAGGCTGCACTCCATCAATACTGACCGTACGTAACCCACGTTCATTTTGCGCCACCACATCAGCGGCTTTAATTAATTTAGGACTTACTAGAAATTCTTCACCTGCTAGAGAAATATCTGATACCAGGGACTGACCAACTTCTTTACCATCTGCCTTTAAAATATCATTCATCAGTGCACCTGTTACAAATACATTGTCATATAAAGCCAAATATTTTTCTACCAGTGGCATCTTGGTTTCAAATTTAGCACCTCCTAAAATTAACAATGACGGAGAAACCGGCTTCATCGCCTTTTGTAGCTGTGTCACCTCTTCAAACAACGTAATACCAGCATAGGCAGGCAATAAGGTTGGTACCGTCACCATCGACGCATGATCTCGGTGCACATTATCAAACGCATCGTTTACGTAGATATCGGCTTGGGCGGCCAATAGCTGGGCAAACTCTAGCGTGTTATCACTTTCCCCCGGGAATTGTCGTAGATTTTCCGCCAAAAGTATATCGCCATTGTTCATTGAAGCCCTAGCCTGAGTAAATTCCTCACTCCCAATGACGCCACCCCACTGCATCGGTAGTAATTCTGTAAAGGCAGTGAGGACTGGTTTAAGACTGTCGTTTTCATCACGTCCAATATGAGCAATGACAATTACTTTGGCACCAGCTTTTTGTAAATACGCTAAAGTCGGGACGGCTCTCGTGAGTCTATAAGCATTTTGCACTACTCCATTTTGTAACGGTACATTACATGAGGAACGCACCAATACGTATTTACCGGCAACGTCAGGACAGTCTGTTATTTGTTTCATACGCTTTAATTTACTGCTTGAATAATTTTTCCAAAATCCACCGGCTTCAAACTCGCTCCACCCACTAAAAATCCATTGATACCGCCACTTACAAATAACTCTTTAGCATTGTCAGCGTTCACAGAGCCTCCATAAATCACTCTGACATTGCGAGCTCCCGTACGGTCAAATAATTTTGTGAGGATTTTTTTGATAAATAACTGCATTTCCATTACATCTGCCACCGTAGCAGTGGCTCCCGTACCAATAGCCCAAATTGGCTCGTAGGCAATAACAACATCTTTGAGTCGTGACTTTTGCACCTCGCCTACGGCTGCTTTAATTTGTTGTTCGATAAGACTGTAAAAATTACCTTGTGTATCACGAGTTTTTTCACCCACACACACAACAGCAGTACATTTGCCTTTTAACGTAGCCATTACCTTGCGACTAATCAGCTCGTCAGTTTCTCCTTGTTGTCGTCGTTCACTATGACCGATAATGATATACGAAACACCCGCTTCAACTAGTTGCGGAATTGAATGCTCTCCCGTGTAAGCTCCCTTTACATCAAAGTGTGTGTTTTGCGCTCCTAACGCGAGGCTTGTTTTAGTAGTTAATTTTTTTAACTCGGTGATATAGAGGGTTGGTGGAGCAATGACCACGGTAGTTTCTAAAAACTTTTTACTGTTGTTTTTTATACCGGTAAAAATAGTTTTGGCTTCTTGTAGCGTCACTGGGTTCATTTTCCAATTAGCTATAACCAGTGGTCGTTTAAGTTGTGACATATTGCTCTATTGTACCATGTCAAAAAACACCTGCAGGACCAAGGTCCTGCAGGTGTTTTAGTTAGTTAGCATCTTGCCAGTCCGAAAAGGTGTAGTCGTCAGAGGTATTAGGGATAAGTGGGGGTGGACTGGCTACTAAATTTTTATCATAGGACGTATATCGGTAATTAAACCCCGAAGTAAACGTACCGCTTCCATTTATCCATTTGGTACCAACCCGTCCATTTGAAACAATGGTTCCGTTCAGGGTAAGGGAATTTCGCAATATGTACTCATCCCATGAAGGCGGTACGTCAGCGGCAATATAATTGTTGCGACCAAATTTACCGGTTTGCGCTAGAAAGATTCCATTAAGGGTCATGTCAGTCGGCACAACTAACCCTACTAAAATATCGTACTCAGCAATCGCCAGTAATCCTGAGGTAGCGTTAGCATAGGTAATATTATCGTTCAAAATGATTGATGGATTTATCGTATTGCTTGAAACATCAGCGGCCGCCAGAGTTAACTTTCCATTGACCACCCCTTCAATCCATACTTGATCCTCAAAGTAGGCAACGGGACAGGCCGGGTTGATAGCGTAGGTGCCAACTGACTCGAGGTTTTTAAGGATGTGCATTTGGTGTCCCCAGGCATTACCATTAGGTTCATTTTCTTTACCGCGCACAATATTTACTTCATAAGTTCCGTCAGCATTAAAAATAACATAGTAACCAGCTCGCCCTGAAGGACCAAAGAATCTTCCCCCGTTATTTTGGGCTTTAGTTTTAATCGTGGCTAAATCTACCGTTACCCCCGCAAAATTAATAGGAGCCGACGGGTAATCAAACAAGGCCGTGGTGGGATTAGCGGTCGTCGTAAAGACACCATTTTGAGTGGCCGTAGGTGAACAGCCGTAACTACTATCACAACTCCACGTTAGCTGGCCACTGGTTACAATGGAGTTATTACGACCATCAAACCGAATACCGCCGTTGGAATGGTAGGGGCCGGTAATCTGTGAATCGGGACCGACCCACACATTGGAATTCAAAATGTACGAATAATCAGCAATGGTCGGACGGGCATACCGGGCACTGAGCGTTTTTTTAACATTGGGTTGGTTGTAGGTATTCCCTACAGAAGTTACGCGCATTGATGCTAAATCGCCACAGTAAGTGGTACTTGCAATCGTCAGTGAATACTCTCCAATTGCTGCGCCCTCAGGGTCATTGTATACGCCAACATAGGGTCCCGGGAGACCAGTACCATTAGTTACGTCGTTAGGGTAGTGCGCTAAAAACCATTTGTAATAATTAAGTCCGGCTTCCGCAATTTGTCCGGCTGTTTCTACTTCTACTCGTTGAGCAATTAATTTACTTTGGGTCACAATGAACACCGTAAAGGAACTGATGATGGTAAAAAATATGGCTCCAAATACCAATACCAAAATAAGCAAATATCCTTTGGTGGCATTGTGATGAGGTGAAGCATTCATAGTTTATAAGTTTGTTTTAAGGTTTCGAGGAGCGGCACTGCCTTGTAACATAAATTCTCCCGGTGACCGAAGAGGATCTATATTTACAATAATATTCATCGTGATGTAGGTGATATCAGAAATCATGGCCTGGGGTGAGGCGATTAATACACCATTGCTATTATAATACTTAAACACTTCAATATTTTGTCTCCCGTTTTGCACATACTCTGATAAAATTTCTACCGAAGTAGGTGTAGTAGTACTGTAGGTTGCCGGGTACCCGATTGGGTTGTAGGTATATTTTCGCAAGGTGGTCGTTGTGCCTAAACTGTATTCTACGTATTCGATACTATTATCTTTATCAATATCACTAAAAAAACCAAGGGTGCTGGTTCCGGCTATAGCAATCGCAAACGCACCGTTAGCCCCCGAGGTCATTTCTCGTGCATCTCTCACCCACGTGCCGAGACCTTTGCGGGCTACTTCAATTTCATTTGATTGTTCAAATGTGTAGCCATGATTTTTATACAATTGAGTGACGGTCGAAGTAATAGCCAATAATAATACCGTGTTCAAGGCTACGATAACCAAAGCTTCAATTAAGGTGAAGCCTGTGTTACTTCGCGCACTCTGGGTAGGGAAAAATTTCATATTACAAAGTGATAACCCGGAGCGTATCTCCCACTACCGAAATACTATTTATCGTTTGTGTCGTGTATCCAGGAGCAGTTACCATGATTTGGTAATCCGTTTGTGACGCAATACCACCAAAGTACACTTGCCCACACCCCGTTGTTACTTCTGTATCATTATAGCCTCCGCTTGATACGGCTACGGTAGCTCCAATAACCGGCAGACCTGACGCTGTTTCTACCGCTACTCGTAATGAGTGCGTGGTATTTCCCGTCAACACTAATTGTAAATCGAGATTTGTTCCCGGTTCAATATCTAAACCGCTCACGGGACAGGCTTCTCTGATTTCATACCCTCCAGTATTAAGAATATATTCATCTCCCTCTACGTCGAGCAACGTCGCTTCCCCCTGACTATTGGTGTTGGCACTGAGGCTATTTTTATACACAAGAGAACCATCGGTCATGGTACCAATACTTTTTGTGCCCTGCATGGTGAGTGTCTGACTTGCCAGCGGAGTTTGTGATTCAATATACGCCACCACCACTGTATCAACGAGCGGCGTTACATTAACGTTACTAGAAGTCAGCGTCACACCTACAGTTAGAGATGGATACGCAACGACATCAAGCATACTCACGTCAACGGCCCCGAGCGCAAACCCGGCCGCATTCCCTGGTAAATCACTATCAGGAATCCGGGTATAGGACGAAGACGTGCCGGTGTACACCGAAACGCGTGCGTTAGTATTAGTCGTCGTAGTTCCGGTAACTAAGAGATAATCCCACGCTGTTAGCGGTGAAGGTGTAAGGGGATTGAGGTATGCAGTACCAAGAGATGCATAACTACCCGCTGTGCCATTAAGACGCAAGGTACCGCCACTGACGGTAGTCCCACTACTACTAGCTATACCCGAACTATCGTCAAAATTTTCAGTAGCGTCTTCGACTACTTTACTAGTAAGGGCCGTAATATCTACCGTACTAAACGCATCAATAAAAAAGTTCATGGTTGAAATACTCGATTCCACAACCCCAATTGGTAAGGTAGAAGGGTTTGGCAACGTGGTGGTTGCTTGGTACGTTTGATCCGTTGAATACCCTGAAGCGGTAACAAAAATTTCATAGTCTCCTCCCTCGGGCGCCCCACCAAACAACGCCACGCCGGTCGCATCTGATACTCTCGTCACATCAATATTAGGCACCAAGGTGGTATTCACTAACCGCACCGAAGCTCCTGGCAAAGGCGCATTGTCAAAATCAAATACATTAACTCGTACTGTTCCCCCGTCGACATCGGTTTCAATTGATTTAGGGATAATATTACTCACTAAAAAAACCTCATTACTCACTCCCCGTAAGGTCCAGGAGAGCGATACTTTAGCTTGTTTATAGTCGGTAGTAATACCGTTACTATCAGCAGCACCTAACCCATCCGCGTCATCATCAATATATTCCACGAGCGTACGCTTGGTAAACACAATTCCATTTAAGGTAGTCGTGCTTACCTGTGGTAGTAATCCTGAAGGAATTCCCGATACCGTTCCGACCGCATTGTATGAAAGTGAACGAATATACTCCATACCATCGTTAGCTAACGTTAACGCCGTTAACTTGGCCCGACTATGAGCAATGAGTTCAAGTGAATAACGGAAACTGACCAACAGCCCGCCAAACACAACCAACATAATCGCAGACACAATTAAAATTTCTACCAGTGATGACCCTTTTGTTAGTTGTAGTTTATTTAATACCATCGCCAATTGAATAAATCGGAGCAATCAAAGCCAGCGCAAAGAACCCTACTCCCCCGCCAATTACCACCATCAAGAGCGGTTCGATAATAGTAGAGAGGTCTTTAGTTTTTCGCTCCACTTCTGTCTCGTAAAAAATTGCCAGCTCTCCTAACATTCCGGCAATCTGCCCCGTTTCTTCACCTACCAAAATCATTTCCCCGACTAATATAGGATACAAATCTGTCCGTTCAACAAATGATTCTGAAAGTGGGGTTCCTTTTTCCACCCGATCGCGAGCACTGCGAATAACTTGTTTGTAATAATAATTTTGTACTACTTCTTCGGTAATCTCCAGTGCCTGCATCACATCCACTCCTGAATTAAGCAGGGAAGAAAGCGTGCGGGCAGTTCGGGCGGAATTGGTTTCCTTAGCGAGCGTCCCAATAACCGGCAATTTTGGAATGAGCCACGAGGTAGCAATTTTTCCATACTTAGTTTTTAAACCGTAGATTAAGGCCATAAAAAATCCAATCATCCCACCCACCGCCACGAAGGTGTAGTTCACAAAAAAGTCACTGGCGGCAATTAAAAATTGCGTCGTAGCTGGTAAGTCGGTACCCATATCTTTAAAGACGCCCGTAATTTGTGGCATCACAAATATCATCATCAGTACCCCGATAATAACCATCGCAATCAACACAATGGAAGGGTACATCATCGCTCCTTTAATTTTCTTTTTTAAGTTGGCCGACCGCTCCATTTGGAGTGCCAACGTTTGCAGTGATTGAGACAAGTTTCCACTCTCTTCCCCCGCTTTTATCATCGCGACGTATAAATCATTAAATACTTCAGGAAAATCTGTTAAGGCTTCAAAAAATTGCCCACCTTTATTTATTTTATCCACCACTTGCTTTACCACCCCCTTTAATTTCACGTTGGTTGATTGTCGCTCAATCACGGAAAGGGCGCGGGTAATCGTCAATCCAGCTGTAAGCATGCTGCCTAAGTTTCGGGTCATCATGACGAGCTCATCTTGCTTAACGCGAGCGAGCTTGTAGTTAATCGCATCCATGTTAATCACCTGCTTGAGTGAAAAACCCGTCATTTCTTCGATACTCTCAACGGTGTGCCCATTACTGCGAGCAATATCATATACCGCGTACCGATCATCGGCCGTTACTTTTTCTTTTACTTTTTTTCCTTCTGAATCAGCACCAATATAGGTAAAGCTGGCCATACATTATTCGCTAATTACACGCAATACTTCTTCAATTGAAGTGAGCCCGCGCGCGGCTTTATAGATACCGTCCTCCATCATCGTAAGCATACCCTCTTTGCGGGCTTGCACCTCAAGCTCATCACCAGTTTTATGAGCCATCACCATATCCTTAATAGCCGGAGAAACTTCAAGCACTTCGTGAATTCCCATTCGACCGGCATACCCGTCTTCGGTTACTCCCTTTTCTTTTGGGTGATAGAACGTAATGTCGTTCCATGTGGCTTCTTCGTTAACAATTTTTTCTTCTTTAAGGGTGGTGAGTACCAGATCTAAGTTAACATGTAACGCCAATTCATCACGTTCTGCTTTAGAAAGAATATACCCAATTTTATCATCTGCTAATTTACGCACCAGTCGTTGCCCAATAGCTACTCGCAACGTTGACACGAGCAAAAATGACTCAATACCCATATCAATCAATCGTGCAATTGTGCCCGATGAAGAATTAGTGTGTACGGTCGCCAATACCAAGTGTCCGGTAAGCGCGGCGTTGATAGCGAGACTCGCGGTTTCTTGATCGCGAATTTCTCCCACCATAATAATGTCTGGGTCCTGACGCATCAGTGACCGCAATCCGGCTGCAAAGGTAAACCCAATATCAGGCTTCACCTGGGTTTGATTCACCCGCGGCATTTGGTATTCAATTGGGTCTTCTACCGTAGAAATATTTACTTCCGGAGTATTGAGTAAATCGAGAATGGTATACAACGTCGTTGACTTACCCGACCCAGTTGGACCAGTAACGAGAATAATTCCTGTCGTTGCCCGTGTCGCTTTATGGATTCGTTCGAGAGTACTGCCGTGGAATCCGATACCTTCAAGTGAAAAGCCGCTACGATTTTCACGCAGTAAACGCATGACTACTTTTTCGCCATAGTACACCGGCAACATCGATACACGGAAGGCTACTTTCTGTCCGTCCATTTCCATCTTAAATCGACCATCTTGTGGTAAACGTTTTTGATCGAGCTTTAAATTAGATAGTACCTTTAGCCGAGCCACAATTGTTCCGGAGGCAATTTTAGGCAATTTCATGGCGTCATTTAAAATACCGTCAATTCGGTACCGAACGAGCACCTCTTCTTCCATCGGTTCAATGTGAATATCAGACGCTCCTTGGATAATGGCGTGACGAAGCAATGTATCTACAATGCGAACGACCGGCAAATCTTCAGCCATCTTTTTCAAATCAGCTTCTGACGTTTCTTCCCCGTCGGCATCTGCCACCACTTTAAGGGCTGAAGCGTCTTTCATAATCAAATCTCCAAACTCATCTTTAAGATTTTTTTGGTATTGACGCAACGCTCCCCGCATTGATTCAGTATCGGTCAATCGAGGGAGGATTTTTAGCCCTACTTTTTTCTTAATAAAATCAATCGCTGGCAAGTCAGCCGTATCAAGCATCGCAACTTCAAGTGAAAATTCGTTCTTTTTAAAGGCGATAATATTATGGGTGCGAGCTACGGGTTCAGGAATGAGCGATAAAATATCAAACTCAATTTTAATATCCTTTAATGAAACAAAGGGAATCCCAAGCACATAGGACTCGACGCGACGCATATCATCTTCAGTCAGGTATCCCCCAGCAATCAACGCTTCAGCCAGAGTTCGTTTTTCTTCACTCGCCACTTTTTCGGCACTCGCAATATCCCCCTTACTGACAAGGTTGGAATCAAGGATGAATTTTTTTAATTGATCATCGAGGATACGCATAGAACTCCAAAAATTTAACGAACAAAAGAACTTGTTGTGGGTACAGTATAGCAAACAACCTCGCTATTTTTTATGCACAACTGTTTGCAATCACGCGTACTACAAAAAATATTTTTTGACTTTTATGTTCAAAGTCGCTATAGTACCGACATGACTTCTGCGCCGGCTAATAGCCGGCGCGTTCTGTAGTCACCTATTACAACTAAAGGGGCATACCCCTCATATATTAAGCAAAAACAAATATGTTCGATTTAAAAGTTATTCATGCAGTACTGACAGAAATGGAAGAAGAACGCGGTATACCCCGCGCCAAGATGATTGATGCCATTGAGCAATCATTGGCTACCGCCTATAAAAAAGAATTTGGAAAACGCGGTCAGATTATTACTGCGCACTTTGATTTTGCCACCGGCGACACGACGTTTAACCAAATCAAAATTGTAGTAGACGAAAGTATGTTAAAAGCCCCGCTTGAAGATGGGGAAGAAGACGTTGAGGAAGAAGAGGGGGTACTCCCAGACGCTGAGGGGGTTAAAAAAGTGCGTTTTGATGAAGAAAAGCACATCATGCTCTCTACTGCCCAAATGATTAAAAAAGGTGCTCAACTGGGAGAACAACTGATTTTCCCACTTGAACCAAAAGATGATTTTGGCCGTATCGCTGCCCAAACTGCTAAGCAGGTTATTGTGCAAAAGATTCGTGAAGCTGAAAAAGAATCAGCTTTGGCTGAGTTTGGTCAAAAAGCAGGCGACATTGTCATTGGACATGTCCAACGCTTTGAACGTGGTAATTTATACGTAGATTTGGGACGCGTTACTGCTATCATGCCGTATGATGAACAAATTCCAGGGGAACGATACAAACCAGGAGAGAGAATTCGCGCTATTTTGCTCGCGGTAGAAGAAACTCCACGAGGAATCTTCCTTAAACTGTCCCGAGCCCATGGTGACTTCCTCGCCGGACTCTTCGCTATTGAAGCACCTGAACTACAAACGGGAGCTGTCGAAGTTAAATCAGTCGCACGTGAAGCAGGCGCTCGTTCAAAAATCGCTGTATTTGCTACCGATTCACACATTGACCCGGTTGGATCAATGGTGGGTCAACGTGGAGTACGCGTCTCAACCGTTATGTCTGAGCTTGGTGGTGAAAAGATTGATATTATTGAATGGTCTGCCACTCCAAGTGAATTTATTGAAGATGCCCTTTCTCCAGCCCAGGTACTCTCAGTAAAAATTGTCAGTGAACCTAACGCCGAAACAGGTGACCGTGGTCATGCAGTAGCGGAAGTAGCGCCTGATCAACAATCACTCGCGATTGGTCGTGGCGGACAAAACGTTCGTTTGGCTGCAAAACTAACTGGTTGGAAAATTGATATTGTATCAGCCCAAACAGGGGACGCTCTCGCTGAAGCTGATGCTACCGGAGAAACTGTTATTGACGCTCCGGTTGATTCTGCCATTGGCACTGAAATTGATGATTTGGAAGATGAAACCGGCACAACAGTTGAACCAGCAGGTGTCGAAGATGACGCCCCGATGGGTGACCGTGATGCGGTTAATCCTGATGATGAAGAAATGGACGAGATTGACACCCCCGAAGAAGCTGAGGCTTTAGTAAATGACGAAGCTGAGGGCGTAAAATAAATTACGACCTATTCTAAAAACAGTTGGCGCAATTGCGCCAACTGTTTTTTGTACCCCTTGCACCCGCTTCGCACCTGTTCTACACTAAACATCTTACTCACTTTCATTCATATATATGGTTAAAGTTTTTGGACACTTATCCCCCGATACTGACGCTACTACAGCGGCGTTGGTGTACGCCTGGTATTTAAATGAGCATACTGCCCATGACGCCACACCGTATGTGTTAGGAGAACTTAATAGTGAAACAAGCTTTGTATTACAACGCTTTTCTTTTAATGTACCTGAGTTACTACCGGCTCTAGCAGCTGGAGAATCAGTCGTCGTAGTTGATACCAACAACCCCCAAGAACTCCCTGCCAATATTAACGACATGAATCTGGTCGCCTTGATTGACCACCATAAACTCGTGGGCGGATTAACCACCGAAACACCTACCGACATCACTATCAAACCCCTTGCGTGTACCGCTACGGTTCTATACGACCAGTTTGTTACCGAGCAAATCACTATTCCTGACAACATCAAGGGGCTCATGCTTTCAGCTATATTATCCGACACCTTAGGTTTTCGGTCACCCACCACCACTCCCCATGATAAAGACGTAGCCGAAAAATTGGCAGGGTCTCTTTCAATTGACATCACCTCTTATGCAGATGAAATGTTTGCTGCCAAATCTGATATTTCTAATTTTAGCGATAGTGGCCTGATTAAACTCGATAGTAAGAAATATGAAGTTGGTGACAAAAACTTTCGCGTTTCGGTGATTGAAACCACCAACACCGACACCGTCCTGGCCCGAAAAGAAGGCATTGTAGACGCAATCAAAGCTTGCTTGGCCGAAGAGAGTGATATTGATGACGTGTTGTTTTTTGTGGTAGACATCTTTAACGAACACGCAACAGTATTTACCTACAACGATTTAACCAAACAAGTTATTCAAAACTCATTTGGCGTATCGGTTGAATCAGACACTGAAGTACTTCCCGGAATTTTGTCACGCAAAAAACAAATTTTGCCAGCCTTAAAGCTTTCCTAATATACTCTTGTGTATAGCCTTCCTTTATGGAAGGTGTAAAAAGGCTATACTAGATATATGAATCGAACTATATTTTTTACTACTGGTATTTTGTGTACCCTTCTTATAATGAGTACTTCATTAGTATTGGCCCAAAATGAAGTTGCTTCTGGCACCCAAAATGCCAGCACTACAACTATTGAACGGACTACGCCCGTCAAACGTACTTTTGTAGCTGAGCCAACATTACGTAAAGTCGCCCAAACGCGCCTCCTGAACTTGGCTGCCAACATGAGCAACCGCATGGAAAGTGCCGTTAAACGTTTACAAAACGTCACTGATCGCCTCAACTCCCGACTTACTAAAATGGAAAACGAAGGCGTTGATGTTAGTGCCGCCCGGGCTGAATTAGCTTTAGCGCAAGAAAAGCTACAAGAAGCCAGTCAAAATTTAGCTTCCATTGATGCTGAAGTTAATGCCTTTGTGGGATCAGCTACCCCGCGTGAAAATTGGCAGAACCTTAAAAATACGTATCTCAACAGCCGCGTAGCTATTATCGCTGCCCATCAAAATATTTTAGCGACCATTAACATAGCTCAAAATGCTACCGCCACTCCGTTACCAGCCAACACCGCAACCAGCACTAATAATTAATATATGGAAAAAAAACAGCCTATCATTGAACCAAATTTTGATAACGAAGAAATGCACATGCCGTCAACCCGCACGAGCGCTCCTGTTACTCAACAACCTTCAGCCCCTCGACTATTAAGCCTTCCTATCATTGTGTTGCTATTTTTAATTTTAGTCGCTATCCTAGCCGGATTTTATTACTGGTATACACTCGTCATGCAAGAACAAGTTGTGCCTCAGGCAACCGAGCGGCCAACTGCTGAACAAAATAACGAACCTGAAAGTACTACTGCCGAAGCCAGAACAGGTCTTATGGATGTAGTAAGTACTTCAGATGAACTTGCCGCGATTGCTGCGGACGCTCAAAGTACAAACCTTGAAGACCTCACTTCCGAAATCACTCCTATAGAAACTGACCTCGAAGCTGCCATAACTGCTGGGCAATAAATACTGTTGCATATTCCCCAAAATCGCCTACTATAATTACACTCGCTTGAAACAGTGAGGAAAGAAACACATTTCGAG
>JAZKFU010000006.1:0-18284 GCA_040386275.1 Patescibacteria group bacterium | reverse complement strand
GTAGCCTTGGTAAGCCGTTACCTTACCAACAAGCTGATAGAACGCAGGCCATTCCCAAAGCGATAAATCTTTACTCTCGCGATACTATCAAGTATTATTCTGCCTTTCGGCAGGTTATCCCTGACTTTGGGGTACGTACCTA
The DNA here is from genome assembly GCA_040386275.1 of Patescibacteria group bacterium. Taxonomy (GTDB): domain Bacteria; phylum Patescibacteriota; class Minisyncoccia; order Phycocordibacterales; family UBA918; genus OLB19. The sequence continues at coordinate 18,142 of JAZKFU010000006.1, read as the reverse complement.
CGTGTTACTACCTCGTCTGCCATGGGTCTAAACCCATTCGACTTGCATGCCTCATCCACGCCGCCAGCATTCATCCTGAGCTAGGATCAAACTCTAATTAAAGACAGGCACTGGAAATAAATTTCCGGTGATCTGCGTCTACGAGCATGTGCGGTACTGTACTATTTCCCGCGCTCAGTAAACTATTTTTTTACCTAAGAATAAGACAAAAGAAACTACGAAAATAATTCGCTTTTGTCCTATAATAATTTTTTGTGATGCATACCATTATCTACGTTTTTGCAAACGTATTAAATAATATACTCGTACGCAATTTTTAATGCGCACGTCTATTTAGTTTTCAAGAATACAAACGTTCTCGTTTGAGGAGTTTACTGAGGTTTTTAGCCACGTAATGAGCGGGTTTTTAGACCCGCTTTTACCTCCATCAATGAACGTGGGAGCATTATACAGACTCTATAAAATAATGCAAGCAAATTATCTTGATAGTTGAAAGCTACCGTATCCCCACCCCCTTCACTTCGGTTTCTGAGACCTTTTTCCCTATAATTACCTTTCATCAAAAGACCAAATTGAGGTACTGAGGACCTTTTTAATAATCAAAAAAGCCCATGCATATGCATAAGCTTTGGACATCATAGGGTAAATATTACTATCACTACAAGATGATTAGTTTAAATGGTAGCAAGAACTGATAAATCTCAGTATCTACCGTTTTGTAACGTCACCGCCTGGTTCCATTAGTAACCTGCCCTCCACAAGAAATCAATGCTCCTTGATGTGGCACATTCTACTGGTGCGCAGTACCAACCATCGAGTGATTGGAATGCAACCGCTTTGGTGTCGTCATTTAATACCGTAGATGGTAAAAGAACAAATCAAAGAGGTTGGGCGCAACGATAGCTAGTTGCACCCAACGATTTTAGGCAGCCTTCGTAGAAGATCTGCGGAACGAAAGCTTCCGTGGCGTGCGTTTGTACGCTGCCGCCGATAGACCAATCTTCGTATCATCAATACCTACTACTTTCCACTCTTTAATGGCCCGGAGCAAACAGCGGCTCAGCCGAACTGAATCCACTGACACACCTTGATTTACATCGGTGACGCCATAGACATACAGCCGGTCTTCAATGACGCTGTTTTCGTTTTCGAACGTGCCGCGAACAATCCGGACCGTCCGCGTACCTTCATCACCTTCGATGGCAAGGTCGATATGTTCCCCAATCTTGAGCGCTTCCAGCGTCTCTTGATCGGGAGTACCTACCATCCGTAGTCCGTCAGTAGAAACCAGGAGTAAATAATCGTAATCAGTACGCAACTGAGTCACGGCGGTATCGAGCTGTTCCATACGATCCAGCACGCCATTTTCCTTATTAACCACTTCTTCGAGTTGGCCCAACCGGGCCAACACTCCCGTTTTAGGGTCTTGAAACTGCACGCGCAACGTCTCGTACCGATCTTGATCGGCAGTGACGCTCACGGAACTGGGCACAACACCAACGGGCGCAACTACCGTCGTGACTTCTGGAGTAACCGGCGACTGATTGCGTTTACTCACAAACCACGTGAGCGCCCCCAGCAACAGTAGCAACGCCGGAATCCACCAGTACTTCACCAGCCACTCTTTAACCTGTGCGAAGAAGCCGGAAGCCTCAGCCGAGGTAAAGGGTGCACTCACACCAGGATTCTCAAGCGAACTCACCCGAGCCTCCAAACTCGTTACGGCACTCTTATCGGCCTTGGTATTTTCCAGGCGAGTTATCCGATCAGTCAAACCTGACAACCGCGCGTCCATCTCAGCTTTCTGAGCATCAAGCTCACTCGGGGAAAGCGCGGACAGATTTTTCACCATGTTTTCCAAAGTCGATAGCGTGCCTATCATGCCACTGGTAGTGGTATCAAGGCCTCCCAGCCGATTTTGTATTTCCTCAATCTGTTTACGCAAATCAGGGACATTCTCTAGGCCCAAGGTGTTGACCTGCTGTTGCAGGAGATTGAGTTCTCCCCGGATGGTAGCCCACTCACCCATAGAAAGGGGGGTAGAGCGACCGAATCCTTGAGGTAGGTAAAACCCTGTCCCCGTTGCCTTCCGCACAAACCGGCTGACTGACATCGTTGATCCAAGATCATTCCAACGGAGGAATAGATCTTTATACGACGCTTCTGACCGATTCCGTTCGGGAACCAGTGAGATGGCGCCGGTTGTTTGGGCGATGTTGTAGGCCTGTTCGGCCAGACAGTCGGTGGCAATGATTTCACCCATAACAGGACATCCTGACCAGACTTCAACACGGTCGGTCATATTAGGAAGCACTGACTCGGTATCAAACACACGGATACCGTGGGTATGGGCCGAAGCCCCGTTTGGCGTACCCAGAAGCACAACCAAACAGAACACTAAACCAACGATTTTTTTCATGGCTGTTCTTCCTTGCTGACGTTTTCATTTTCTCTTGATTGTTTTTTCAAAGAGCGCAAACTACACCCCCAAACTAAAGTATAGTTTGTTGGTACAATTTGTTAACATTTCTACACTTATTATACGTGAATCTTCCGCATTGAGCAATCAGAATTAGAAAAATACCCCTAAAAAAGACCCTGCCCATACTATCTATGGGCCTGTCTTAATCTTCACTTTTTGTCGTATCCGCAATTCACGCCCCTGTTACTTTTCTCCTCTTTCCTTACACATTCTCATGGCATACAAAGTAAAACCCCGCGACAGATTGTGTCGCGGGGTATTGTGGGCTGTTGCCCTTTTTGCGTTAGTCGGCTTTGCCGCCAACATAGAGGTCTTGGCAGACCAGATGCGCTTTCGCGGCTGCCTTTTCGTCGCACTGCCGTGTCTCGCCGGCCGGCACGACCTTGATGGTCGCCTTCCGCACCTTGGCCACGCACACCGTGCGCGCAGGCAACACCTTCACCACGGTCCAGTTGCCGCCCCGGGAAATGATTTGCCCAGCGACACGGGTGACCATGTCACCTTCGGACAGAGCGCCAACCGAGCGCTTGACCGTGGCTTCGTCACCACGAGGGCAGACGAGGTCTTTGTCATCCACCGGCTTCGGCTCAGGCTTCGGCGGTTCCGGCTTGGGCTCGGGTTCGGGTTCCGGCTCAGGGCACGGTCCGCCGCAGGCGAATGCAGGATCTGCAGTCGACATCAGCATCGCACCGCCCGTTACAGCCATGCAGGCCACGAAGGTCAGAGCGTTGAGCGTTTTGATGAACATGTGGTAGTCCCTTCTTTCTCTGTTTGATATATAGACATCACCCCACTTATTACAATACCACACATTTTATAAAAAAGCAAGCCCTTTGCCTCTTTCTCCCTCATAGCAATACTAAAATAGCCGCTGTCGTGTACACTAGACACACATGATTAAAACGATTTTCTTGCTCTTTCTGGAGATTTTACCCCTAATTATTTTCTTTATATTGGGTCAATATCTTCCCTTTTTAGAAGCTGTTTGGGGCTATATTTTCACTACTATTCTTACTATCATTATTATCTGGCACCTACAAAAAAGGCTTTCGTACCTAGCGCTCATCTTTGGTAGCATCATCATTATTTCTGGCAGCCTCAGTATCTGGCTCAGTAATCCCAGCATCTTACAAACAGCCGATACTCTATATTACCTCTTTGGCTCATTACTTATGTTTGCACTTTCGCTTGCACACATTAATGTTTTACGGGTACTCTTTAATAAAACCTTTAGCATCACCGACAAAGGGTGGCATATTCTTAACCAACGATGGATGGTTGCGTTAGCCGTGGCCGGCTTAAGTAATGAATTAATAAGACACTTAGGGACGACGGATGACTGGCTATGGTTTCAATTACTACGTACCGTAGCCATTGTTCTCTTTGCGACCTATCAGTTCACGCTCACGAAACGACACCGTTTACCATCCTCAACTGCCTGGGGTGTCGCTCTGACAAAGTAACTCGGTGTTCCCGACAATTTTATTGTACCTCCTTGTAAACCTGGTACACTGGTATCGTTATGTTAGCCAAAGAAACTATTGTGATGTCAGTCGGCGGATCACTGATTGTTCCCGACGGTATTGATACTACGTTCCTTACTAATCTTAAAAACCTCATCCATACGCAAGCGTCCACTCACAGTGGCCGCCGTTTTATTATCATCGCGGGCGGAGGCAAAACTGCGAGACGGTATCAAGATGCTGCACAAGCAGTGACAGAACTCACTCCAGACGACCTCGACTGGATGGGTATCCATGCCACCCGACTTAATGGACACCTGCTTCGTACTATTTTTCGCGACATTGCTCACCGCGTCGTTATCACTAATCCCGATGAAGTGCTTGATTTACACCCCTCTGAACAAGTCATTATCGCCTCAGGTTACCGACCGGGGTGCAGTACTGATTTACGCGCGATTCAAATTGCACAACGCGTGGATGCGACCAAGGTCATTAACTTATCAAACACCGATTACGTCTACACCGACAACCCACACACCAACCCAGACGCCGTAAAAATCGAAGACATTACGTGGGCTGAGTTCCGCAAACTCATCCCCGATGAATGGGCTCCGGGATTATCAGCCCCCTTTGACCCAATCGCTGCCCGTGAAGCCGAAGCCCGCGGTATCGAAGTAGCTCAAATCAATGGCCTCAAATTAGAAGCGCTCGCCGACTACCTCGAAGACCGCCCCTTTATCGGCACCAAAATCCATCTCTAGGAAATACGCCCAACAAATAACGTGTCTCTAACCTTCCATTTGAATGGAAGGTTAGAGACCATCTGTTTAAACATAAACAAAAAACCTTTCAATTAACAGAAAGGTTTTTTGTAACGTTACAATAATTTAATTGGAACTTGAGCCGGAAGAACTATCTGAACTTGAGGCCGTATCTGCACTTGAATCTGGAGTGGTGTCAGTCGTAGTATCAGCTGGAGTTGTTGATGCAGGTGTCACTGGCACCGACGAATCTTGAGTAGTTGTTGTAGCAATAGGAGCGGCTGCAGCCGAAGCTGTACCTTCCTCAGCGGTTTTAGCCACGGCCGGTGCTCCATACTCGTTAGTAGCTGAATCCGTTTTTGTTGCGAGCCAAATAATCAAAATAATCCAACCTAAAATCGGAATAATTCCGATGAGTTGCCACCAGCCACTGCGACCCATGTCATGTAAACGTCGGGCACCAAGCGCTAATGAAGGCACAAGAAGTGCCAACCCTAATAGCATAGCTACGAAGTCTAAGTTGATGATATCTAAAATAATCTGTATTCCTACACTTATTGCGACAAACATCCAAAACTCTTGTCGTCCTACCCGACCGTCAAAATCAGCATAGTGATGTTTGATAGGGTCGATAAACCAATGCATATGTTGCATATAATTAATTAACTAAGTAATAGCTAAAGTGTAGCATGAATATGAACATAAAAACCCCGTTGGGGGATTTTTCGTACTGAAATACAGACTTTTATGAGCTGAGACTTTGGATAAATTTCTCCACTTCACGGGCTAAATCTTTTTTATCCGTACTGTTTTTAATCACATAATCAGCCGCTTTCATCACCCTAGCTTTTTGCATGCCATGGGGATTTGGGTCATTATTTTCTAATTCCTCATGCGCTAAAAACTGTTCATAGGTAACCTGGTCGGTGTCTGACCGTCTACCCTGCACCCGTGCAAAGCGAACTTGTGGATCTGCATCAACGGCGAGCAAGATACCCCCATTTGCTTTTAAGTACTCAACTTCTGCCAAAGCCCTAATCGATTCAATCACCACTTTATCTTTATGTTCAGCAGCAGCTTTTTCGTAGGCTTTTCGCACAATCACATCATTACCAAATTGTTCACGCAGATTATTGGCAGTGATGCGTAGCTGGCTACGATCAGTCGGCAGATTAAGACGGGTGATTTCTTCCAAGATAAAATCACGAGAGGAATAGTGCGTAAAACCGTGATGCGTAACGAGGTAGTCGACCACTGTTCCTTTGCCAGCTCCGTCAGTTCCCGTGATTCCTATAATCATATTACTTACTTTGGCGCTTAGCAGAGTATTCTGCGTACGCCACTAAGAGTGGACTAGCGATAAAAATAGATGAGTAGGCTCCTGCGATTACTCCCGCAATCAATACGAGCGCAAACGTTTGTGTGACAACACTTCCAAAGAAATACAGTGCCAGGAGTGCAAACAGTACCGTCAAAGACGTATTGACTGAACGTACCATCGTTTCATCAACGGCCTGCCCCACCAAATCTTCAAAGGGTTTATTTAGCGTGTAGGAGACTTCGGTTCGATCCATACCACCAATTTGTTTTACGACTTTTTTATGTTCGGTTCGATTCTGTTGCAACTTTTCTCGTACCCGGTCAAAAATAACAATGGTGTCGTTAACTGAATACCCCAGAATTGTAAGGAGTGCCGTCACAAACAGCACATCAACTTCAAGCCCGGCAAAGTACCCAAGCAAACTCATCACCGCTACCGGCACTAAAATATCATGCACCAGCACCAACACCGTCATCGTCCCGTACACCCATGAACTTACCGGTGTACCAATACCCACAAAGGCAATGGCCACGTAAATAATAATCATCAATGACACGGCAAAAAGTGCGTAGTAAGCTTTGTCAGCCAGCTCAGCTCCAATCACCGGACCGACTGAAGTAGTACGGATGATTTTTGATTCCGGAGCAATCGCGAGTAATTCAGATTCAAGCGTTTTTTGTTCCTCTACCGACAACGTACGCGTCGTAATGATATAACTCGTTCCTAATTCTCCCGCTGATTGTCTCACGGCACTATTCTCTAGTTCATTTTTTTGCAGTACCCCTTCAATAGCGCTTTTTTCAGGAAGGTTTTGGTACTGAACTTCTGTTAAGGCTCCTCCGGTAAAATCAATTCCCGGTTTGAGTCCCAACAATATCACTATAGCCAAAGCAGTCGCTACAATACAGGCGCCGATAATCAAAAATAGTTTTCGATATTTAATGATAAACATATTATTTTAAGGTTAAGCCTGTACCGAGTAAAAATGACCAGATTGTTTTATCACTGCGCTTCACATCAGGCAACGCCAGGAGCATCGTTCGAGTCAAAATAATAGCTGACAATACTGACACGATAATTCCAATTCCTAATACCAGTGCAAACCCTTTAATCATTGCGGTACCAAACCAAAATAGAATTACGGCCGAGAGCAAACCAGTGATGTTACCGTCACGAATCGCACTCCAAGCGCGCGCAAATCCTTCTCGCACTGCCAGCTGACTATTTTTGCCTGAACGGAACTCTTCTTTAAGACGTTCAAACACCAGCACATTCGCATCCACCGCCATACCAAGTGACAATACAAATCCCGCCAATCCGGCCGCGGTAAGCGTTACCGGAATAACCATAAAGATAGCCAGGTTCACGATAATATAAAGCAACAGCGCAATACTCGCGACCAACCCCGGCAATCGGTACCAAAGAATTAAGAAAAATGCGATTAACCCAAACCCAACCATACCAGCCATCAGACTTTGATTAATCACACCTGCTCCCAGAGTAGCGTCAATCGTTTGCGTACTCGCTAAGGTAATTGGTACGGGCAACGCTCCGAAACTGAGGTTTTGCGCTAAGGCTTTAGCTTCTTCTGGATTAAATCCCCCACTAATGACGGCGGTACCACCACTAATTGCTTCATTAATACGCGGGGCTGACACTATTTCTCCATCAAGGAAAATAGCCAGTGATTTACCAGTATTTTCACGAGTAATTTTTTCAAATAATTCACCTCCCTCATCATTAAACTTGATGGAAACAATTGGCTCCCCGGCGACCTGGCCCGCTTGACCACCGGTAAATTCTAGCGCGGCTGATTCAAGGTAGCGCCCCGTTAAGCCCGTATCAACATACGGATTCATGTCTTCAACAGACTGTCCGTTAACTTTAATATTCCCAATTTGGGTACCGGTAGTAGCGTTGGCTTGCAACGCTTGAGCTGACTGAATCGCCGACATCATTTCTTCATCAACCAGTTTAAATTCTAAGAGCGGTGTTCGTCCGATTTCAGCCACTGCTTGTGTAACATCCGTTACTCCCGGTAATTCCACTACCAAACGATGTTGTTTTATTTCGGCAGCAAAACTACTTTCTTCAACTTGAATAATTGGTTCAGAAACACCAAAAATATTTACGCGCCTTTCAATCACGGTTCGCAACACAGACATCAATTCTGGTACTTCACTTTCAGGAATACCGGACACGTCAGCTTCGTAGACGAGGTGACTTCCCCCCGCTAAATCAAGACCTAATTTAAAAGGATACGACGCGTTTGGATTGGTCGCGTTATTATAAACAAAAAAGGCAATCCACCCTCCGAGACCCAATACAACCACTGCTCTAAAAATGCGGATAAATAATTCTGTACTCGGCGAAACCTCAGCGGCATTGTTTTTATCTGTCATACTAATTACCTGTTTTTATAACACATCTGAACCTTCTTTACTATGTAAAATAGCCAATTGCAGCACATTTTTAAGCAACACGGCAATAGTAATCGGACCAATTCCACCGGGCACCGGCGTTAAGAGGGCAGCTTTTTCAGCCACTTCAGGTGTAGCATCTCCCACCAACATCCCCCCTTCTTCACTAGTTCCCGCGTCAAATACAATTGCTCCCGCTTTGATCATCGTGGGCGTTACCAATCCGGGTACTCCTGTCCCTAAGATTAAAATATCTGCCTCCCTAAGCGTTCGTTCTGTATCAGGAGAATCTTTTTCTACTACGGTCACCTGCGCCTGTTTACTCTTTGCATATAAGGCTGCGGGCGCTCCTACTAATCGGCCCTTCCCTACAACCGCTACTTTTTTATGAGCCCATACCACCTGATGAATACGAGCAATACTATCAATAGCGCCGACCACCGGTGGCAAGATGGTTGTGTTTTGTCCTTTATAGTGCAGTGCATCCACATCATGAGTACTCGGAATTGCGTTCAGCACCGCAGCAATATCAATTGAGGGCGGAAACGGTAACTGCACCACAATCCCATCGGTCTGGCTAATAACATCATGAATCGCCGCAATAACTGCTACCGTTACCATCTCAGGATCAAGTGAAATAACATCCACCGTAATACCCACTTCAACGGCTCTCTTTTGTTTGAGTGATAAAAATTTTTGAGTTTCAAAATTAGGCGCACAGGTAAACACCGTCAGCCGGGGCGGCCTCGACAACGTAGTTATTTCCTTTTGTAACTCCGCTGAAATTCCCTCCGCAATCGCTTTGCCATCAATAATCATAGATGGCAGCAGTATAGCAAAAAAGAGCAACGTTCGCTTGCTCTTTTTTGCTATGTCATCTTCTATTGCGGTTTAGAGTTTTTGGCTGCTTCTGGTACCCAATGTTCGTACCGCCCGTCTGTATATTGGAAAGCGTCTTTACTACTGTATTTGCATTCGTAGATAGTCGCTAGCTTGGCCCCACTCATCACAATTGGGTACGAATAAAATCGCCATGACCCGGGACAGGTAGGGACCTTACCACGCGTTGCATGCCAGAAAAATCCAAACGCTAGTCGAGCCATCCAGGGACTAATCGGGAGGATTTTTTTACCTACCGCTTTCGCCATATCAGGCGCCAACACCGGCTCCCCTTCGGGTGTAATGTTATAGACTTGATAATCCAAACTAAAATCTTCAAACGCAAACTTGGTCACAATATCCGTCACATCGTCTTCATGAATAAATTGACGCACCCAGCCTTTGGTTGCTGGCACAAACGCCGTTAAGGTTGTTATAACCTTATTGATAAACCCACCTTTTAGATTGCCCGATAGCGCTGACTGCAACCCAAACCGAATACGCATAAATCGTCCCCGAGGGCCGGTTATCGCTGCGGGGCGCACGACAAATATTTGTGGTGTTACTGCTCCGGCAATTTTCTTGCGATCAAACAGGCTTTTTAGGTTTTCTTCAACTACTCGTTTTTCTTTGGCATAAATATAATCGTCTGGTCGGAAGCCTTCAATTTCAGTAAAACGGTGTTCGATGGTGTTATCTTTTCGCGCACCGTACGAAGAAGCAGTGGAGAAATAAATTAACTTTTTTACCGTTGGTTTATCAAAGGCAAAAGTAAATACGTTGTCAGACCCTTCCACGTTCCACTTCCATTCGAGTTCTGGTTGCCCATACATCGCTCTAATTTGCCAAGCAGTGTGAATCACTGTCGTGGGCGACAGCGCTGAGACTTTTTCTTGCCAGGTTGTATCAGCCGTATTTGCTTGAATGTACGTTACTTTAGGAAGCGCTTTAGAATAGTCAGATTGCGGTTCTTTATCTAATGCAATGATCAATTCCACATCCTCTCGAGCTCCTAATTGCTCGCAGAGCATTTCTCCCACGTACCCTGCCCCACCGACAATAAGAATAGTTTGTTTCATAAAAAAGTAATCAAAAAGAGTATACCATTTCTTTTAGTCTGCAACTATTATACGGACACGATAGTTACGAAACAGGAATTTAGATAATTACTGCGGCATCCTAATGGTGATACCAAAGCGTGAAAGTAGGGTTTTAATAGTTTTTAAGGCAATCGCCACATCAAGGGTAAAAGAACGGTTTTTAACGTAATACAAATCATATGCCAAGCGAGTCCGCGACTCTTCAATTGATTGTGGACTGATATTATCGGCCATATAGTGTTGATTAGTTTGGGCCCACCCCGTTACTCCCGGCTTAACAAAATTACGAATTTTGTAATACGGAATTTCCTCTGCTAATCGATTGCCTAGTCCCACAATATCATTCCGTGGCCCAATTAGGGACATGTCCCCTTTAAGAATCGTCCAAATTTGCGGAAATTCATCCAAACTTGATTTGCGTAAAATCGCCCCAACATTAGTGACCACATTCCCCGCTTTAGCGTCTTCATTGGTCCAGGTAGCACTACTCGACAAATTTTGTGTCATGGTCCGGATTTTGTAGACCGTAACCAGCTTATTAAATTGCCCAATGCGCTCTTGGGTAATAAATAAATCACCCTTCCCTTCTATACGCATCGCGAGATAAATAAATGGAAGCAACAAAAGGAGAATCGCCCCGAGCACGAGACAGCCGACAATATCAATCAGACGTTTCGTAAAATCATAGACGATACTTTTTGATTGTGAGACATGTGCCAAAAACCAATCGTAGCGCAACGATGACAATGGCACTCGATCAAACGTATCTTCGTACACCTTATAAAAATCTAAAAAAGTACATTTAAAATCAATGAATGCTCGATCAAATACATGCGGTAGAATTTTTTCTAGATACTCACTGTGCGGATTGGCCACAATAATTTGAATTTTTTCCTTTTCGATTAACGCGAGCAGTTTCTCCTCAAACTGTGGGGTGGCGGTAGCGGTACTACTATCAATTAATCGCGCAAAGCTATAATTATACCGAGCGTTATTATTTATTTCATCAACGAGTTCAATCGCTTCATCTCCATCGGCAAGCAAAATTGCTTTCTGTTGTTGCTTGGGAGAAAAGTAGTTAAAGAGATACAGTCGCCACCACGTAATCAAACCAATAGATACCAGTAGGTAAATAAAGAGATTAGTTTTCGGAGCAATCCCAAACGGTATCACCATAAACAAGAGTGCCGCCAGCAGTATATTCATAAACTGAATATTGATGATACGGCTAAACAAGAGGGATTTTAAAAATACCGTGTGTTTGTCATACAGTCCGCCCACATAAAATACAAATAACCAAAACCCCGACAAAATAAAAAACGGACCAAAATGACTCTCAATTAATTGAGCACTCGGAAACTCAACATACCGCACAAACAACGTGAGCCAGAGTGATATAAAAAACACCACGATATCTCCCGTGATTAGTATCCATAATTCGCGTGTGCGCTCACCCATAAAAGTACCCCTATCCTACAAGAGCCCGGGAATACCCGCAAGAAGCAGTATGTAACCAGACATCATTAATTGATGTATAATAACGAAATTATGGCCGTATCCCCCCGAAAAAAAGTTCTATTTCTGATAACCAAAAGTAACTGGGGAGGTGCTCAACGCTACGTTTACGACCTCGCTACCAATCTTGACCGTTCAAAATTCGAACCCGTGGTGGCGTTAGGAGGCTCTGGGGCGTTGTCTACAATGCTTGAAAATGCGCACATTAAAGTGGTGTATTTAGGGAAAATGAAAAATACCACCGGACTTGCTCAGGCACGGATGATGCTCGCTGAGTTACAAAGAGTTATTAAAAGTGAAAAGCCTGACATCTTTCACCTTAACAGCTCGGTCGCGGGATTAATGGGCGCCATAGCCGGACGATTGTCTCGCGTTCCTACGCTGATTTTTACCGCCCATGGCTGGGCCTTTAATGAAGATCGTCCGTACCAACAGCGTCTCATCATCAAAGCCCTCCATTGGCTTACCATTATGCTGTGTGACCGCACTATTGCCGTCTCAACGGCTCTCGTCTCACAAATGAACTGGCCCTTTGCTCATCGCAAAATGAAAGTAATTAATCCGGGTCGCACCATTGGAGCGATGTATGACAAACCTGAAGCCCGCGAAAAAATTATAGATTTTTGTCCTCCCCTCTCATCCGCCGTTAATGACTACTGGTTGTTATGCCTCGCAGAATTGCACCCCATTAAACGTCACCATATTTTAATTTCGGCGTTTGCAGTCCAATTAAAAATTCATCCCACCAATCGATTACTCTTAATTGGTGAAGGCGAAGAGCGTTTAAAAATTGAACGTCAGATTGCCGATTTATCGCTCAATAACCATGTGTTCTTATTAGGAAATATTGTGGAGGCAGCTCGGTTTTTAAAAGCTTTTGACGGGTTTGTATTGGTATCAAAATCTGAATCCTATGGCTACGTACTGCATGAAGCGGGCTTGGCGGGCGTGCCGATTATTGCTACCAACGTCGGGGGCATTCCTGACATTATTAAAAATGGTGAGGACGGTTTATTGATGAGACCTGATAATGTGCCCATTCTCATAAAAGCCATGGAGGAAATCCAGACTAATCCCAAGCGAGCTCAAACGAGAGCAACCAACCTACGACAAAAACTAACTACTCGAACCGTGGCCAAAATGACACGACAGACAGAAAGTTTGTACAGCCTCTAATAGCAACGAGCGTAGGCACCGGTCCAGGCACTGTGCCCTGTTCCAGAAGAAATCGTACACCAGGTGTTGGCCGGAATTGCTCCTACCGCTTGTTCACGACGGAGTAAAATGGTGTATGAACCTCGGTCCGGGTTGTCGTTTGATCCGTTGGTACTCCCCACTCGATACACAATACTTGCGGTAGTACTCAACATACCGGTCACGGCAATACTCGGCATAACCAATTCGGTAGCTGGTCTAAAGTAAGTCGCTATCAGTGTGTTGACGTTATTGACTGCACCATCATTAATAACTACTCCCGCCGCGCCACCAGCAGCACATCCCGCCGTAGCACACGGATAACTTCCACTGTTGGCATTACGATATAGTTCAAGTGCTTTTTGAAACTCCTTCACCGCACTAACGCGCGCCGCGTCACGGGCCGCAATTCTACTATTAGCGAGTGAGGCCATTACGACCGACGCTAATAATCCTATAATGGTTATTACGACCAATAATTCAATCAAGGTAAAGCCTCGCTGCATACGGTGAACCATAAAATTCATATAAATCTATTATACCCAAGGTTTATCCGTACCTAGTTACTATTTTGGGATAACTTTTAAGAAACGAGTGTTTACTTAGTTTATACTTATAGTAATTACTCATTAGTATTTACCTATGAACAACGACTTTAAAATCATGGATGAACAAGGACCACTCACTACACGCAAGAAAAAAACGGGTACCGGTATTATTGGTCTCGTGATTAAATCAGGGTTAGTAAAAACCGAAAAACAAGCTAACGCCCTATTGATTCTCTTTATCATTATCGGCCTGTGCGGAATTGTGTATCTCAATCTCCAGACGTTTAGTAGCTAGCTTGCGCGGTTAATTTTTTAACAGTAACGTATCTTCACTCAAAGAGGCTCGTTTATTAATGCGCGCATACCGTCGCATCGCAAATACCATACCGATAGCTACATACTCAGTTACCAAGTGTGATCCCCCATAGCTTAAAAACGGCACCGTCGTTCCCGTCACCGGCAGCAATCCAATATTCATTCCGATATGCACAAAGAAGTGACTAGTGAGCAAGATGACCACACCCGTAGCAAACAAGGTTTCAAAATTACTGGCCCCTAAAATGGCATGCGTTAATAACCGCCACACCACAATCCCAAACCCGCAAAACAATAAAAATACTCCGAGCAACCCCCACTCTTCAGCAAAGGCAGCGAAAATAAAGTCGGTTTCGTATTCAGGTAAAAATAATAATTTTGACTGCGTGCCGTATCCAATTCCTTTACCAAATAATTCTCCTGACCCTACCGCTACCGTGGACTGGTAGGCGTTGTAGCCAGCTCCTTGGATATCAGCTAACGGATCTAAAAACGTCATAATACGTTCTTTTTGGTAGTCCTGAAACGCAAACTGCCACATTCCCCCAAAGGTAATCGCTCCGAGTAAAAATACTACAAGCAAATGTCGCAATTTAATCCCCGCTGCCAAAATCATTCCAAACCAAATAAAAAATAAAATAATTCCCGAACCAAAGTCAGGCTGAATAAATACCAAACCAAAAATTACAAACGCATAGAGTCCAGAAATAATAATGTGACGAAAGTCCCCAATCAATTCATGCCGTTTAGAAAAATATTTAGCCAGCACAATAATTAAAATCAATTTTGCCGGGTCAGCCGGTTGCAAGGAAAAGAAACCCAAGTCAAAACGACTTTGCGCTCCCAAGGTAATTTCCCCAATAAAAAGCACTAAAATAAGGGCTAAAACGATACCAATGTAAAAGAAAAACGTAGTGTTTCCTACCCTAAAAAATCGGTAATCAGGTAATAAGGTGGCAAAAAATGCTACCAGAGCGACCCCAATCCATAAAATTTGCCGGTTAAAATACGCGTTGTCACCCTGATACGAATACATCGTCGCCAACCCGAGCAAGGTTAAAAGCAATGTCGTACCAAACAACACCACATCAAACGACTGAAAGAAAACCCGAATTCCATGCATAGCTACAGCATAGCCGATTTAAGCAATAATAACATCTTGTAGGGTCAGACTTTTATTGTGAATAAGCTTTGTAACATGACAAAATATTGAGGAAGAGATACAAATCTCAACGAGTACAAGTTCCAGCGATTTACCCTAGGAAAGGGTGAGAAAGCGTGGGACGCTTTTGCAAGACTCATCCAGCACTTTTGAAAAAAAGGGCGAATGAGTGGACTGCTTCTGTAAGAAGAAACTCGGAACAAAATTCGCAATACACCTTGTAAGGATTGATTTAATTTACTTCGAAAGAGAGTGTCTCAACGAGTACAGGTTCCAGGAGTTTGCTCTAGGAAAGGAGCAAACTCGGAACAAAATTCGCAATACACCCTTCGGGTGTTTGCTCATTTTTTATTGCAGTGGAGCGAAGGCTTTCGTTACCTTGGGAATAACATCAATGCGAGCGGCTCCATCTTCACAAATTGAATCAGTAATCGTTTTATAAATGCCACCCAAAGTATTAGTGGTCGGTGCGGCATACGCAAAACCAGAGCCTGAGGATATAGTTTGAAGAAAATTCATGTTCACTCCTTTACCTAACCCAATAGTAAACAAGGCAATGCCATCATTTTTTAGTAACTCGGCTTTTTCTTTGGCGTAGTCTTCTGGTTTTTCACCCGGCCCGGTCGCTAAACCGTCAGTCAACAACACAACGACACTGCGCGCATCCGGGTTATGTCGCGCAGAATTTAGTTCACCAAGCGCTACCTCTAAACCATCTCCGGTATTGGTAGTTCCCGTTTCTTCTGCTGGAGCAATTTTTAATTTTTTTATACTACTGGCTACTGATTGTATATTCCCTGTTAACTGTGCTGCGAGCGTAGCTTTAGAGGCAAACGTAACCACAGACACTCGATCTTCAGCGCGCAACTGACTGGCAAACGTACTAGCTGCTTCTAAGACAGACGTGATCGGTTGTGCCGGAGTTCCGCCGTCATTATTCATACTTCCCGAGAGGTCAATAGCGATTACAATATCAGTCGGCACGGCGCAACTACGTACGGTTTTTGCTATCGGGTTAGGCCAGGTGAAGACAATGTCTTTTTGACTGCGTCCGGCAAACGTATCAATAAACGTTTGAGAGGACGTAAGAGGTATTCCACTGGCATCAAAAATTGTTGCCACCACCTCAACTGCCTGTGCCTCCCGTAAATCAGTATTTTCAATTTTTACATTTAGTTTTGGTCGAGCATCAGCCTCAACCAGCTTGAGATCTACCGTTTTAAATTGATCTCGTCCGTACGTTGACGGCAACCACATATCAGCCGGCTGTATTTCCAACGTAGTTTCCGTTGGAACGCGACCCTCGGTATCAATGCGCCCTTCAAATACTGGATAGGTACTATTCGGCGGTAAAACGGTTGTCCCCATTCGTTCAGTAATAAGCCCCGCACCATCATACAGTCTAAACGTATAACTAATGGACGGTGTTCCCGCTAGAATATTTTTATTTTCAATGTAAGCTACAGCATTGTACTGTCCCTTTTGAATCTCAAAACTCTTTGACCAGAGCACTCGTGGTGGCGCTACCGTAAAGGCACAAATCCGCGTACACTTCCCTCCACAGTCCATTCCAATCTCATCTCCATTCTGAGCCAAGTCAAAACAACTGGCCGGAGTATAAAAATACAAAAGATACACCCCTGAAAATATCAAACCCAAAAAAGCCAAGTACCCCGTACCATACTGCACTCGCCGCCAAAACGCCCACATCCGAGAATTTCTCATCCGTATATTGTAACATCACCCCACGAGAGACAGTGGATGTAACTGACAACAAAATGAACAGTGATTATCAAAGTCCCCCTTAGTCAAAAGTGTTGGCGTGAGAAAGTGATTTGCTCATCACTTTCGCAAGAGGTTGCCAGCTATTTTGTAAAAAATAGCGACAACCTGTACAGCCGCTGTAAGCGGTACCTACTACGGCAAGTGAGTAGTTATATGAAAGTTCACTTTCATATAAGCTGCGAACGCAGACGGAGGAAGCTTTGCTTACTCCCACGGTAGGCGCAAACCGCAGTTTGCATTAATAAAAACCACCAGTGTTTTACTGGTGGTTTTTATTAATTCAAGACTTAATGTGGAATGAAGAAATGAGCGTAGCGATTATTCTGAATTTCTGTTGCTGGAAAATAAGGAGCTTGCGACTATATTTTCTGTATGCAGAGCCGAGATTTTTCCTCCTAAGGAAAATCGCTGGACGGGCGCCTTCCCTGCCAACTTTTCAAAGTTGGCATTAACAAAAACCACTAGTCTTTATGACTAGTGGTTTTTGTTAATTAAAGACTTAATGTTGGCGCCTACCTACTCTTCCGCTTACGCAGTACACTCGGCGATGGAGGGCTTAACTTCCGTGTTCGGAATGAGAACGGGTGGACCCCCTCCGCTAAAGCACCAACATTCAATCTTCAATTGTTCAATATCTGACCCTTACATCGTGTGGAGTAATCCCGAATGATACATTATTCGGGATGGTTGGTGGGGTAGGATTCGAACCTACGACCTCAGCAAATGGATTGCTGTGCTCTACCAACTGAGCTACCCTCCGCCATATCACTACACACGATATAAGACACTCATATTCTATTATTTAACGACATTTAACACAAACACTCACAAAACTGTACAGCTTTGTATAACATGTTCCGGTCGGTCATTCAGAAATTCTTGCGAATTGTTCGTGAACAACGTTCCTTACAGGAAATACGTCCTATTAGTACGCCTTGACTCCATGCATTACTGCACTTCCATCGAGCGCCTATCAACCTGATCATCTCTCAGGGGACTTAATGATATCTAATCTTAGAGTTGGCTTCCCGCTTAGATGCTTTCAGCGGTTATCCTTTCCCAACATAGCTACTCTGCGGTGCCACTGGCGTGACAGCAGATAGACCAGAGGTCAGTTCATCCCGGTCCTCTCGTACTAGGGACAAATCTCTTCAAATATCGACGCCTGCAGTAGATAGGAGACCAACCTGTCTCACG
>JAZKFU010000005.1:0-85771 GCA_040386275.1 Patescibacteria group bacterium | reverse complement strand
CTCTCGCCTGCATCCTGTCACAGGACCAGTGCCGAGTACACGGACCAGCTGCGTGCACGCAGCTGGTTTTTCTTTGTTTTGAATTTTACTTAATGAGGCTTTTTAGTATCAATCATAATTAGGTCTTCAAAAACGAGTGCAATTCGCGGCGTGCAAGGAAGTGACTGTGAGCCGTATTTTTATACGGTGAATGGTTACTTACCGCAGCACAACAAAGAAGTGTGGTCCAGCGATTTTCCTTAGGAGGAAAAATCGGGACATAAATTCAGAATATTCGCTACGCTCGTTTCTTCATTCACTGTTTTTGGAGATTTAGGTTGCAAAAGTCATATATATGGGTACACTACTAATCTTATATGTCACATTCACATCATCACCACGATATCGACTTCAAAAAAGCCTTTGCCGTTGAAAAAGAACCGGGTTCACAAGTAAAAATTACCGGCGAAATTCCGTTTGCGGAACTTCTCCATGAACGAGCAGGCGCTATTAAAACCTTAGGTAAAAACGTTAAAATTGACGGTTTTCGTGCCGGTCACGTTCCCGAAGCAGTCCTCGTTAAAACCATTGGTGAAATGGCTATTTTGGCAGAAATGGCCGAGCGAGCGATTGCCCACATGTACCCTCATATATTAGAAGAGCACAATATTGACGCGATTGGCTACCCACAAATTGCAATTACAAAAATCGCTCCGGAAAATCCCCTTGGGTTTACCGCCACGGTAGCTGTCCTCCCTACAATTACCCTTCCTGACTACAAAGCGCTCGCTAAAACAGTAAATGCGGGCAAGGAATCAAGTGAAGTAACTGATGCTGACGTAGATAAGCAAATCAACGACATCCTTCGGCAAAAAGCTGCCTATGAACGCCTCCAAAAGAAAGCTGCGGCTCAGGCTGAATCTACCGACGAAACTGAAGTAATTGAGGAGCCGTTGGAAACAGAAGAAGATTTAGCTAAACTCCCTATTCCAGAATTAACCGACGGGTTAGTAGCAACACTAGGACAACCTGGACAATTTACCACTGTTGAAGATTTCAAAACTAAAATCCGCGAACATCTCACGATTGAAAAGAAGCAGGCCGTAGAAAGTGGTCACCGTGCAAAAATTACTGACGCCATTATTGACGCTGCAACTATGGATTTACCTAAAGTACTCATTGATTCAGAACTTAACCAAATGTTTGCCCAGATGAATGAGGATTTAGAACGCTCTAACCTCAAAATGGATGATTACCTCAAGCACATCAAAAAGACCAAGGAAGATTTAGCTGCAGAATGGACTCCAGCGGCCGAAAAACGAGCCAAGTTGCAACTCGTGTTAAATGAAATTGCTAAAAAAGAAGAAGTGAAGCCAGACCAAGCACAACTAGACGCTCAGGTGAAGCAACTTACCGATCAGTATAAGGATGCTGATAAGCATCGAGTGGAGATTTATGTTTCATCCGTGATGACGAATGAAGCAGTAATGAAGTTATTGGAGAACGCGTAAAAGCAACTAATCTACTTTGTTGAAAAACAAAAAATGACCCTCAATGTACACTCGGTACACCTCGGGTCATTTTTTGTTTTTCGCCTCGTATCTCAGTCACTTTAACGCGTCCGTAGAATTAGTAGAGGAATAATTTCTTATTATATTTTTCTATATTCCTTATTCTTTGCCTAGTTGATTTAAAACTCATGTCTCTGTATGATTTAATAACTGACCAATCCCGGTCATGAGGAGGAAGGTGCGATGAACAAGCCCATTTGCGGACACATCAACACGGGCGGCGGCACCGGTTGCATCGAAGGCTACGGCGGCATCGAATGCTACGAGGGCCTGAAGGCGACTTGTTCGCCGATTGACACCGCCACCTGAACCCGCGGGCGGCATGGTTCAGCAATATCAATCCCAGGCGCATCCACGTGCCTGGGGTTTTATTTTGTTTAGTTGTGCAGTATAGTATCAACTTGGTTTCGATGTCATGAGGATGTTGAACCACCTGCTCGCTTTACAGGTCATGCGAGCAGTGACCTCAGGGGCGTGTCACACGACACGTCCCTTTTTTTATTTGTAGAGGGTGATAGGATATATACGTCCACGGTCAATGTCTTTAGTAGCGTAGCAGCGAAAAAGAGTGACGGGATGCGAATGAGGGTAAGCCTTCGGGTGACAATCTCGTCGCTGGGTCCGTTAGTAATCAGCCTGGAGCATACGGGGATGAATACGGACGCACGGATACCGAACTGCAACCGTTCGGTTGAAGTGACCAAGGTGGCGTTATGTTCGGGTTGGTTTCTTAATAGCCAATCACAACGGCCGTAACTACGACGGTCCACGCCATCTGTGACGAGACGCCCCAAGCGTCTCGTCACTTCTTTTTACACTTGCACAGTACAGGCGCTAGTCGCAACAAGAACCAGTTCCAGCGATTTGCCCTGGGAAGGGGCAAATCGGGAACTAAATTCGCCATTGTCGCTACTTCTTACAGAAGCTGTTTAGGTTGTCGCTCTTTTTCCAAAAGAGCTGGCAACCTCTTGTGAAAGTCTCCTAGACTTTCTCACTCTGTGGCTCATTTAATTTTCTTTTTCTTTATCAATTTGCTAGGATAGATACGTCTGAGGCTGACCTAATCGTAAACAGACATTAATACACTTCTTATATATGAAACACCGAGAACCCGAAATGGCTCAGCTTGTACCAATGGTTATTGAAAAAACCCAAGGAGGTGAACGAGCTTACGATATTTATTCACGTTTACTAAAAGAACGAATTATCTTCATTACCGGTGGCGTGGAAGACCATATGGCCAACCTAGTAGTGGCACAACTACTTTTTCTAGAAGCCGAGGACCCAAAGAAAGATATCTACCTCTATATCAATTCACCAGGAGGAAGTGTGACGGCTGGATTATCGATTATCGACACCATGCACCACATCAAACCAGATGTAGCGACCGTATGTGTCGGGATGGCTGCTTCTATGGGATCCTTGATTCTCTCCCAGGGACAAAAAGGCAAGCGCTTTATTCTCCCGAATGCGGAAGTAATGATCCATCAGCCATCAGGTGGAGCCTACGGACAAGCGTCAGATATTGATATTACTGCCAAGCACATCTTAAAAACCCGTGATCGATTAAACAAAATGCTCGCGAAAGCCACCGGGCAAAAATTGTCTAAAATTGAGCTCGACGTTGATCGCGACCTGTTTATGGATGCCGAAGAAGCAATGAAATACGGTATTATCGATAAAATCTACAACTAAAAGAATCGCTATCTAAAAAGGGTTGGGGTATGTAGGTACTCCAACCCTTTTTGTATCTCAATCACGTAATGTACAAACAGTAACTTTTCTGGTACAGTTTTGACGTCTGACCACTATGTAACGCTCGCTGTCCGACATTCCGTTTACTAAACTTAGAATTAATACCCATGCCGCCAATATTCCTTTCTGCGATTGTCTTCGCAGGACTCGGTTTTGGTCTGATGCTTGGCTACTACCTGCGCTATCTGCACGCGCTTTCTAACAAATCTTCAATCGAAATCACCATCAAGGAAAAGATGCTTGAAGCCGAAGAACGTGCAATAAAAATTGTTGAGAAAGCAGAAGAAAAAGCTGAAGCAGCTATCCTTACCGCCAAACAAGAAACCACCGCCCTTACCGAAAAGTTACACCAAAAAGAAACCCGGATTGATAAACGTGAAGAACTACTTGACAGTCGACAGATTGACATCGACTCACAAAAAGAAGCTTTGCAGAGTAAAATTGATGAAGTAAAAAGTCTTAAAGCCCGCTTAGACGAACGCAAAAATGAACTAGACCAAAAACTAGAAACCATTGCGGGCATCACTCCTGAAGAAGCGTTTAACCGGATTATTGATAAAGTTGAAAAAGAACGCACTGAAGATTTATCAGCCCGGTTACAAAAAATTGAATTGTTCAACAGTGAGGCCATAGAAGCCAAAGCAACTAACATTTTGCTTTCAGCGATTCACCGGGTAGGAAATCAAATGCCTACGAGTATCATGACGAGTAACGTCGAGATTCCCAGTGATGATTTGAAAGGTAAAGTTATTGGAAAAGAAGGACGCAACGTGCGTGCCTTTGAGCGAGCGACTGGGGTAGATGTATTAATTGATGAAACGCCAGGCTACATTGTACTCTCATCGTTTGACCCGATTCGTCGTGAAATAGCTCGGGTTGCTCTAGAAGCACTGATGAAAGATGGTCGTATTCAACCAGCTAAAATTGAAGAAGCGGTAGAAGCGGCACGATCAGAAGTAGCAAAAATGGTTCGCACGATGGGAGAAAAAGCCTGTTATGAAGCGAACGTTCCTAATCTCCATCCTGACCTCGTATCAATTGTTGGTCGTCTTCATTTCCGCACGAGTTATGGCCAAAATGTTTTGTGGCATTCAGTGGAAATGGCGCATATGGCAGCCATCATTGCTGAAGAAGTAGGTGCCGACGTTGCGATTGCTCGCGCCGGCGCGCTCCTGCATGACATTGGAAAAACTGTCAGTCATGAGGTCGCGGGAACACACGTGGAAATTGGTATCCGCATCTTGCAAAAATATGGCGTCGATGAAAAAGTGATTCTCGCTATGCGCGCTCACCATGAAGAATACCCTTACGAAACACCAGAATCTTTGATTGTACAAGTCTGTGATTCTCTCTCCGGCTCTCGTCCAGGAGCCCGCAGGGATTCCATTGAAAATTACATTAAACGCCTCTCAGACCTTGAAGCCATTGCCACAACACTTCATGGCGTTGAAAAAGCTTTTGCTATCGCTGCTGGTCGTGAAATACGCGTCATTGTAAATCCAATTAACATGACTGAATTTGAAACTCACACACTCGCTCGAACTATTGCTACTAATATTGAAGCTCAGCTTCGGTATCCAGGAGAAATTAAAGTGCACGTCATTCGTGAAACTCGCGTCGTCAGTTACGCACGCTAGAAAAAATCAGCACCTCGGGTGCTGATTTTTTGAAAATACTGGTCGACATATGTAGACAGCATAAAATATTACAACACACATTTATCATTAAGGTAGGCATTGCACCCAATTTACCTTGCTATATAATGTTGTTAAGCCAAAAAATATTTGGGCATCGTACCGAGCACTCCTTGGTACAAAATTTTATCACCCCTTAAAAAGAAAAATAAATTTCTGAATATGAATAAAGCAGATATCATCAACAAAGTGCACGAAGTGCTCGGAACAACTAAAGCTGATGCAGAACGTGCCGTTGAAGCGGTGTTTGGTAACATTGAAGCTGCCATGAAAGATGGTGATTCAGTATCAGTAGCAGGTTTCGGAATCTTCGAAGCTAAAATGCGTGCTGCCCGCGAAGCTCGTAACCCACGAACTGGAGAAACTGTACCAGTACCAGCAATGCGAGTTCCAAAATTCCGCGCTGCCAAGGGACTTAAGGATTCAGTTAAATAATTACGACATTACGTAATTCTAAAACCATCGAGCAACTGCTCGATGGTTTTAGTTTTCCCCACACAAATTACTTCATGATGTGATAATATATATAGGTAGCGGAGGTAAATACGCTATGTGGAAAATCAAAGAGCAATCTTCGCTATTTCCCATCACAAAAAAACGAGACACTCCTCAGCCGGAGTGTTTTGTTTTGTGGCGAGGGAGAAGAATCGGACACAATATTTACATAAGAAAAGGCCCCGGTTTTCACCAGGGCCCCGCCAGCGGGTTGCCATAACCTTTCGGTGCCTGACCAAGGGCGTATTGATAAGTTGCGCGTCCACAACCCAGAGCAGTTCCCTATTCCGTCAGATTTCCTCACTCGCGTGTTTGTAATATATACCTAACGTACAGAACTGCAAGGGCGAGAAAAACTTTTCAGCAAACACAAAAGGGGTTGGCCGAAACCAACCCCCTCGTGAGTATTCAGCACACTATGCACTGTGACCGATCGAAAAGTATTGCAACGTAATCGTCGGTCGGGTTTCCCCATCGGAAATCTTTGGATCAAAGCCTACACTCGGCTCCCCAAAGCTTAACGCAGAGTATCACGTCCTTTATTACCTCACGCTGGATTTATTGCTCGGACAAAAATGCGCGAACAGGTCCAGAACTGCACTGTATCATTATGGTGTTTATTTACAAGGGCGAGAAGAATCGGTCACGAATCACTAAGTATAATTGTGCACTTCGTGCAAATTCTACTAAGTGTTCGCGACCCCGGCTCGGCTGTTTTTACTCTAGGAAGAGTAAAAACATGCCTGTGCCTTTCGATTCTTCACGCAAGGTGCGCAGGCACCTTGCTTCGCCCGCACACTATGTTTCAAACGAAAAAGCCCCTTAAAGGGCTTTTTCGGAAACATATGTGTGCGGGCGAGAAGAATCGAACTCCCATCTACTGCTTGGAAGGCAGTCGTTTTACCACTAAACTACGCCCGCGGGTTATTGGTCTACTCGCGGGCTAGTATAGCGGACAAAGTGAATAATATCAACTCAAAGTACCCCACTTTTTATGACTACTGTCTAAACAGGGTGATGCTATACTATAGGCATTATGCAATTTTTTATTGAAATATTTACCGCACTTTTAATGGGATATCTAGCGTTTACCACCATGTTGGCAAACCAAATCCATTTTTTGCTTGGCACCACCCCTGAAACGCAGAGCGAAGAAGTGATGCCCTCATCTGACACGCCGGCAACACTCTCACGCCTCCCTTCTGAAATCTATACTGACTCATTTATACCCGACGTATTACTCCAAAGTGCTGCGTACCAACAAGCTTCTGTTTTAAGTACCGTGGGAACTGACTTTGTATCAGTGAGCGATCCCGTTGAAGCGATTGTAAATATTTACTGTACGTCTATTACCAGAAAACAAATTCGTACCACCACGGGTACTGGATTTTTTGTACACCCATCAGGTGTCGTCATGACCAACGCTCACGTTGCGCAATTTTTACTGCTCGAGAAAAGTGGCGTATTTGGTGAAACCGACTGCGTTATTCGAAATGGCAGTCCGGCTAGTCCTAACTTTAAAGCCGAACTGTTATATATTCCTCCTGCTTGGGTAAAAGCTAATGCTTCTCTCATCGACGACCGAGCACCCAGTGGAACGGGTGAACGCGAT
Organism: Patescibacteria group bacterium; assembly: GCA_040386275.1. Classification (GTDB taxonomy): domain Bacteria; phylum Patescibacteriota; class Minisyncoccia; order Phycocordibacterales; family UBA918; genus OLB19. The sequence goes on along the minus strand of JAZKFU010000005.1, from coordinate 78,665 downwards.
TATGCGTTGCTGTACATTGTAAGTGACATGGATGGTGCTGCAATTGCTGCTTCAACCACTTTCCCTGCTTTAGCGCTTAATACAGATTTACTCCCGCGCAGTGTTACCGAATCAACAGTAGTAGCGGCAGGATACCCAGCTGGTTCTCTATTACGAGATGGCGCCGACACTGATTTGTTAGCCAAGAAAGCAGCCACGACGATTTCTGAACTCTACACCTTTGGTTCTAACTACGCAGACGTTGTTGCATTACGAGGTAGTGTTATGGGGGAACAGGGCGCTTCAGGGGGACCAGTAGTTGCTAGTGACGGTCGGGTTATTGGTATGATTACCACTCGGGGAGATGACGAACGTGATGGTAATGGAAGCTTACGAGCAATCACTGTCTCCCATATCAATCGCACTATTACCCAAGAAACTGGCTTCTCTCTCTCAAGCAACCTCTCAGGCAATATTCCCTATAAAGCAGACATCTTTACTTCAACCATGGCCCCCTTCTTAACCCAGCTGTTAGTGAATGAAGCCCAAAACTAAATAATGACGTATATAAAAATACCCCGCACACGACGGGGTATTTTTATTTCTCCATTACTGCGGGTGAGACTCTGTCCACCGTTTATGAACTAATGCACCAAAATTATACAAAATAGTATTGGCTTCAGTATTTTTGGTAAAGGCTTCATCCACCGCTACACCTTCAGGCAAATAGCCTGGGGTGGCTTCGATACGTAAATAGAGATCCTCAAATGATAACTCCGGATGGAACTGGGTAGTAAAAATATTTTGCTTATAGTTTAACGCCGACACTTGGCACGCGGAGCCACCGTTCATCAGTAAGACTGCCCCGTCGGGAACCCGATCAAGACTATCTTTGTGTCCATAGTGCGCAAAAAACGTATTAGGGATATTGTCACAGATACAATAGGTAGCTTTATCAACGACCACCGACACTTCGTGGGAGCGATTTTTTTTCTGCGTTTCATCATGGACCACGTTGGCCCCAGCGTAGGCTCCGATAATTTGGTGTCCGTAACAGATACCAAGGGTTGGGATATCATGCTCAAATATATAATCAAGCAACGGACGTAATCGCTCGAGTAACACGTATGAGGTACTTTTAGCCTGATCATCTTCTGGTCTTCCCCCATCAAAATCAAAATCGCCTGACCCGCCAAACATCACTCCGGCATAATTCTCTAGGAGCAGGGCTGGATTATCCCAGAGACACGTTGTGTCTAAGGCCGAGATAAATTCTAATTTCACTGCCGGTCCAATTTCCCTTTGTATACTCTGTTGTTCCAGGGTGCGGGTTTTATCCCGCAAACGAAATTGAATAATGAGGATACTCGGCTGTTGCATTTTGGTATTGTACCCTGAGTGTACGCTCGCTACAAATAAACACCTGGCCGCCAAGCCAGGTGTTTATTGTTTTAAAAAATACGTAGTTAGGGCGTCGAGGTACTAGTAGTTGCAGACACATCTGATCCACTGGTAGTTGAAGCCGTGGTTGCCACATCTACTGGAATTGAATCAATTGGTGCTGCTAAATCGGGGAATTGGTACATCCCTAAAATTGAATCAGTTAAGGCCAACGCTTCATCTACTGCCGTTTTCGCAGTATTCACATCTACATAGAGGGTACTCGTAGCCGTGAGTAACAACGTTTCAATTTTTGGTAAGGTGGCTGTTATTTTTTCCGCGATTGCCTCGTCTTCAATACTTGGGGTACCTTGGGTAATTCGCTCAAAATTAGCCGCCGCCCGCTCGTAGTGCTGAATTGACTGTGCTAGTTTTTCTTCATTGGACAAGACTACGGGCACAAGCGTCTCGACTGATAACGAATGACGCACATCGATATCCGTCATGAATGAAATAAGTTTTTGCAAATCAGTCCACGCTGTTCGAAGTTCATTTTTTACAATTTCTGAATCTGTCGTGGATTCCTTGGTTGCTAGTTTAATTTTATGTTCTAAATCAGATAACCGCCGGCGAACATCTTTTTGTTCTTGTTCAGTCGCTGAATCTTTAATACTTTCAAGTAATTCATAACTTCGAGTCGTTTCCACTTCTAATTGTGCAATGAGACGAACTACCGACAACGTATCAGCGGAACTTTCACTCGCAGCTTCTGAATACCCAGCATCTAACGCGGAAGCGAGTGCAACGGTAGACATATTTGCGGTCGTACTCGCACTATCATCTGACTTAAGTACCGAAGACTGTACATCAAGTGCGGTCGCAAAAGTCATCTGTGCTAAAGCCGCTCCATCAGCATCAGTTTCTCGTAATGATTCAATTTGTCGTTTCGCTTCTTCAGAGTGTACTTTTACTGCTGCAAGTACTCCGGCCTCAACTTCTGGCGTTAACTTCCCTGCTTGAGCGAGCAAGCGTGCTTCAGACACCCGACGTTCTAACCGAGTTGTTTCCCACGCTACTTTTTCATATGAATTAGTACTTAGGGTACTTCGTAACTCTTCAGTTACATTTACCTTAACCGGATACAAAATATCACCAGGAATTGCATTCTCTGCAAGCGCTGGTACGCCAATTATTAAAAATAAGGCAAACGCACCGGCAAAGGTTTGTAAATAAAAGCGTGGTACCACTACCATTCTATACGGCTCCATGGTTGATTTAGATTTTGGCACCGGAATTGCTTTGATTGAAGCCGGCAATGGATGGTACTCCATAAAAGCTACAATGCGTGATTGTAGTTCAGCTTTTTCAGACGCTCGTAACCGGAGCGTTTCTGATTTTTTCTTAAGTTGTTCGCTAAAGCGTTTCATTGTAAAAATTATTTGTCTTTCAGACGGTTTTCTTCCATTTTTCGAGCCGAGGACTCAATCTTTTCCCGGAGGATTTTTAGCCCACGATGGATGCGAACAGAAATAACGTTTTCTGATTCTTCAACGAGTTCACTGATCTCACGTGGCCCTAATCCATCTACAAACCGCATAATTAATACTTCGCGGTAGGTATCGGGGAGTAAGGCGATAAGATCAAAGGCCTGTTTTCCATCAATGGTTGCAGCCAAAGCTTCAACGGTACTTTCTGAGAGTTCAGGAAATGAGCCCTCATCTACTCCATCTTTTTCAAACAACGCATCAAGGGAAGCTTCCTTTTGCTTTCGGTACTCATCAATAATCAAATTATTGAGCACTTTATACAAAAATGGTCGATAATTCTCCACTTCATGTCCATTACGAACATAGGTCCACACTTTGGTAAACGTATCATGAACGAGGTCAATAGACTTTTCCCGGTCATTAATACGCATACTTGCGTGCCGAAAGAGGGCATCGCTATAGTCAGTGAATGCTTCCAAAAAGCGACTTTCATGGCTCCCACTGTTGGGGCCTGTTTTATCAGGGTCCTTCATGTGGAGACCATTATATATGTAGACGGCGTAAGCACCTAATACTTACGACCGCCTGTGGATAAGTTGAAACTGCCAGAAACGGCACATTGCGTTGTGGAATGAAGAACAGAGCGGAGCGACAATTCTGAATTTCTGTCCCGATTTTTCCTCCTCAGGAAAATCGCTGGACCGCTGCGGTCTATGTCCTTGCTTCTTACAGAAGCTGTCCACTCATTGGGTATTTTTACAAAATCCCTCAATGAGTCTTGCGAAAGCAAAGCAGTTTGCTTTCTCACTTCTAGCACTGCACTCATTTCTGGCAGTTTCAAAGAAATTAGAATATTAAAACCAGTTTTTTTTGTTAAAAATATATCCGAGTAGGGCTAATATCACTACATTGGCAGCAATAATGCCGGCAAAGGCGTATTTACTATTTTGGAACGGTAACTCTATGTTCATTCCGTAAAATGAGGCTATCACCAACGGTACGGTGAGCAAAATGGTCAAAACGGTGAGGATACTCAAGGAATTGTTTAATCGACTGGTCATAATCGCTTCTACTCCCCCGCGAATGTTCTGGATGGTCTTCAAAATTGACCGGGCTGAGTTTACCACCTGGCTATTGGCAATCACTAAGTCCTCCATCATCTCAATATCATCCGCATAGAGCTGCATGTAGTTACCTTTGGGTACTTGTTGAAGCCAAATGTTGGTCGGAATAAGAGCGTCCACCATATTATTAAGCTTATTTTCATACTGTACCAATCGCTCAATCTCCCGCGGACCAATTTTACGCAACCGTGTTCTATCTTTTTGTACTGCCTTACGTAACCGAACCAGCTCTAAATCGTACGCATGAGTTATAACATCCATCATCTGAATGAATAATTTTGCTTTTTGGGTTGTTACCACTGCTTCCTTCCCTTCTAAAATCTTTTTAAACGCGGGCACTTCTCGCATGGCAATCGTTAATACAAACGACTCCCCCATCACAATAAGCAATGGTGCTGTTTCACTGTCTTCTTTTTGCTCATTAAAAGGATACCGGGTAAAGAAGTAATTGGCGCCTTCTGACCGTTCCAAGCGGGGTACCTCGTAAAAGTCTTGCGCATCCTCTAAAATATCTTCATCGAGCGCAAAGTTCTTAATTAAAAGCTCTATTTCCTCACTCGTTGGCGCAATAGCATGCACCCAAATTCCCGTTCGTACCGATTCAACCGTTTTTAATGACTCGTCTTTAATGGTACGGAAATAATAGGTGATCATAACACCCCCTATTGTGCCCTACTCCTCACCATTTGCAAAATAACAATTAAGTGCCCGTAAATACTCTGGAAATAAAGGATATTCTGGTAATTCATCATATAAAACCCACGCAATTTCACATACTTCTGTTTCACTCATGTGTATTGGTTGCTCACTATCAACCATGGTGCAGGCATACACAATTACCAACGCACGTTTCCCTTCATTACCCTGGATAAATTGCTCCATATAAACAACCCTACCAACAGTAACATCGATACCCAACTCTTCCTGTATTTCACGTGCAACCGCTTCTCGTGGCTCTTCATCAATATTCATGCGTCCACCCGGAATTTCCCAAATTTCTTGCTTCATGCGCGGATCTCGAACCAGTAAAACCTTATTTTCCTTTATGATAATAGCCTTTTGAGCAATTTTCCCCTCAAAGTGGACTTCAGTAGCGATGTTCATAGTGGAAGTATAGCAAAATAATCCCGACAATAAACAAACTCTCTCGTTTCATATGAAACGAGAGAGTTTGTTTATTGTCGGGGAGCAGAGAATCGAACTCTGACCATCCGGTCCCAAACCGGATACACTACCACTATGCTACACCCCGTACGCAGCTAGTTTTTACTAAATTTCTTTAGTCGCAAAATAGTACCATCAAAGTAAAAAATACGCCAGTTAAAAAGCTTATTAAGTTGCTGATTTCAAAAAATGGTGGACAGAATACGCTAAACTTCGCGCATCATGCGCAGCGTCATGGGCACCCACACCTTCAATTACTGGTAACGATATACCCAGCACATTTGCCATATTTCCGCTGTTTATTTCATCAAAACCATGTCGCTTATACTCATCCAAAGTGATTCCCCAGCCTTGAAGTAAAGGTTTTACTCGTATAAATGGTTCTTTAAAAGGCATTTTTGTATTATGTGCCTTAACATTCCCTTCCAGAACCCAATAATCTCCGCTAAAAATGTATGGAGTAACACCACCTGCAAAATCTACAAGTTTTTGAAGCGCTTCAATAAAATGTATACCGTTATTACGTTTTTCAGCCGTCATTCCCGTCATATGCTCGAGCCATAGGGGTATTCTCTCTATAATATGTGGTTTAACAGTAATATTAAGTAATCCCACCTCTTTCCCGTTTTCATCTAACTTACAAGCACCGATCTGCATAATTTCACAATAAACATTTTGAACATCTGGTCTTTTTCCCGGGATATCTCCTGCCAAAGCATCACTGGCTATATACTCAAAATCAATAGTAACAATACTCATACATCTATATATTAGCATGGAATATTTAATAAGAATCAATAATTTTTAATATTTGTTCCATATGAAACGATTCTAATATGTTTTACGTTCATTTTCACATGAAACGCTAATCCGCTATTACATTTGGGATTATATTAATGGTTGAAAACGTTTCACGTGGTACAATTCTTACAGATGCTACGTCAATTACCCATTCACCCTGCCATGTATGCTCTTGAATCCATGTTTCTATAACTCTAGCTAACTTTTTAAGCTTAAAATGATGTACATTTTCTTCAGGTCGATAGGTGCCACGTAGAACAGCTTGCTCAAGGTCATGTTTTGTTCCATATGAAACGGTTTTGACTTCAACAAAATGAATTTGATCGCCTTTGGTGGCAATAACATCAATTTCACCCCAGGGTTTTCGATAATTCATTTCTATCACTTTAAAACCTTTACTTTTAAGGTACGAGGCTGTTAATAGTTCGCCTTGATTGCCAATTACTTTATTAAGAAGCTTTTTTCGAACTTTTAGTTCCATATGAAACAATTATATCACTCTAGAATCGCTACAATGGTAGCAACCAAGTCAAAACCTGGTTTCATATGAAACTTTATTAATACGTTTCACGTGATACTTTAATTACTATGGTTATTAACAGATTTTATTATAAAAGCTTTATATCAAAGGGTTTTAGTATAAGAAAGGTGTCTTTTATAAATGTCTCTTATCCACCTATTAGACAGTTTATCCCCCATGCGGGGATTATATACGTCAGTTGATCATTTAACTTTGAGAACACAGGGGTATGGGTCAAGAATTTGGTAACCATGCTAAAATTTGTAGGTTATTACTATAATTTGTTTCGTATGAATATTGTAGACAGAATAAATCGAACTAATAGAATTACTGAGGACCACGCCAAGTTAATCCTTCGTTTGGCAGTTGGTTTCTTAGTGTTACTTCACGGAATTTATAAGCTTCAGAATCCGGGAGCTGTTGATTTTGTTGGAGGAGCTTTTGCAGCAGTTGGGCTACCTACAGCGCTAGCGTATTTAGTTTTTATTGGGGAAGTGATTGCTCCACTAATGCTTATTGTTGGGTACCAAACTCGTATTGCTGCACTATTAGTAGGTATTACTATGGTTGTGGCAATTCTGTTGGTACATACTGGCGACTTATTTACACTTGCAGAGATGGGTGGTGGATATGCGCTTGAATTACAAGCAATGTTCCTGGCGGGAGCTGTGGCGATCTTTGGATTAGGAGCGGGGAAGTATCGGATGGTAAAGTAGAGAGCTAGATCAGATACAAAAAAACAGCCCAAAAGGGCTGTTTTTTTGTATTGTGCGGCCAGGGGTAATCGAAACCCCGACTTAACATTGGCAATGTTATGTTATACCACTTAACCATGGCCGCAAAAATTATTTTTTCTCGTCAGGCATCATATTTAATACTATTTTGGGCATCTGGTCAATCCAAAACAGTAGTTTCTTTTTAAGGTATGTATTAGCAACGAGTATTGTGCAGGTTCCGTAAGGCAATTTTTTTGTTTTATGACGACTTGGCAACACCATCGTCTTATGAAAGTGATCCAGATTTGTATTATCAGTCCAATATTTTCTACATTCAATATCATTTAGATCTTCATAAAGATATAGTGCTAAACGTATTTTATCTCTTGGCACCTCACATATATTTAAAAGGAAATTCGCAAACAGCTTTATCATTTGCGGATCAGTATTTGCTAAACGGACAAGACTTCCAGTAGATTTATCTCCTTCACCCCAATATGCTGCTATTGCACTAACAAAAAGGGGATTACTTAAATTTTCATTTAACTCTTGCTGAGCTTCAGCTTCAGCTTGGAAATAATGAGCTCGTAGCAAATCGCCACGAGCTTGATTCAAAACCTTAAGTCGTAGAGTACTTTTTGTTAGAGCTTCTGCAGTTACAGCACGCTTTACATCCTCTGAAAAATCAACACCCTTAAACCAATTGGAAAGAGTGCTCATGGACATTCCAAGCTCCTTATGAATATATTTATAGCTTTTCCCTTGCTTTCTAAGTGTAAAAGCTGATTCCTTATCTGTTCGCATTACTCATATTGTAGCATAGTACCGTAGTTCATTTATATATCTCGAGCTAACAACTCCGTCCAACGTTGTAACTTCTTTTTTAAGAGAGTATTACTCACAATCGTATTACCAACGCCAAAATGCAATGTTCGCTTGGTGCTTCGTCCTTCAATTACTTGATTTTTATAGAACTGACCGGCACTTAAACCAGTTTTCTTGCACCAATGCTTCATACACATGACTTCATCGAGATCAGGATACAACAGGAGCCAAAACCTGATTGAGCCCTTAGGAACGCCTAAATAGGTGGTTAGGAAGCGAATGAATACACGATGGAGTTCAGTTCGGCGATTAGTTACCCGAATGAGACGATCGTTAGTAACGTCACCTTCAGTTATATAGAGCATTAAGCCAGCTATAAAAAGTGGGGAGGTGCGGTAGTTTTTATATTCAATCTCGGCTAGGCGCGTGATTTCAGCATATTGCCCTTTACGCTCAGTAGTGCGTGCTTTATTAATTAATGCCAATCGTTTTGTGTTTTGCGCTATGGCTTTATCATTGTTGTCTTGCGCTACTTGCTTGGAAAAGGGTTCATCGGCGAGCCAGTTACTTAACGTACTCACCGAAACATTACATATCTTGGCAATTTCACTATACGTAAAGCCACGCCGACGAAAGGCAAGCGCTTGATCGTATGCATCTTGTTTATAATGGCGAACTTTTGTCATTGCAAAGTGTGTATATTATATACTGGTACGACTATTCGATTTGAAGATATGAACAACGTATTCTGTGATATATTTTAAATATGGAAATTAAAAATTTTGATCAACTCAATCAAGTAACACCGCTTTCTAAGTATTTAGCGGCAACTCTATTTATACTTATGCCATTTATCGGGGGGTATATTGGCTACACACTGGCACCTGTAAAAGTAATTGAAGTAGGGAAGTTAGTAATGGCAGACCCTCAATCTTCTGAAAGCGACCTGTCTAATCTCTTTATTGCAACAACAACTATCGTAAATAACGATGTAGAAGCTACTTTTTCTGACGGCAGCATCAAAGTAATTGCTCAAGGACTCGACGCGGAAGATGTTTCCGACATTCAATTAATTGAAACTTATTTAGAAGCCTTTATTTCGCCCGATGCTAGATTTGTAGCCTTGCAAGCAATTGGATTTGAAGATTATTTTGTGAACATCTACAACGTGGACACGGGCATGTTTACAGAAAAAATATACGGCGAGGTTATGAAATGGACGGATGACGGACGATTGGAAATCAAGGCGTGTAATTTGGCAGGGGAAGAGTGTCGGGAAATGATTTCTCGTAATGCAAAAAATCCTGGGGTGATGGAGGAGATGGTGAGGTAGGTGATTAAATTTTTTGATATAAACAAACCGCCCAGAGGAACTCCGGGCGGTTATACTTCTAACTTAAAGGCCAATATCCATGACGCGACCACCCAGGAGCAACATGGTTACTGTGTGTCCAGGGAACATTGGTCGTGACTCGCGGTAGAGTTTCGTTTCTGCCGCGGGGTCGGAGGATACGTAGCCAGCACCGTACCCAAAAAAGTAGCCTTCGTCATGCATTTTTGTAACATACTCGTTTGGACGTGGACTGTCGCTACAATCGAGCAAGCTTAGCTTGAATCCGGTTTCCACGTCGCGAGCTCCGATTTCAGCAAGTACTTCCTCGGTTTCGAGAACAAGATTCGTATCGTGCTCTATTCTTTCACGACCGCAACGTACACACAGGTAGCTCATTTTGATTCCTTTCGGAGTTATATTAACGTTTCTAAATATAGAGTATAGAAAATTGAGTGGTTTGCAAGGTGATGGTTTGTTGGGTCGGAGGGACTCGAACTCTACGAGTTCAGTACAGGTTGTGCTCTTTTTTCAAAATAGCTGGCAACCTCTTCGAGTCGCGTATACGCTTTTCAAAGAAAAGCTACGCCCTCCGGGTGCGCCAGTGCCGCAAACAACCTCAGTTGTTTACTAAATCAAAACCACCCCTTATTTTAAGGGGTGGTTTTGATTTTCACTGGTGCACCCGGAGGGACTCGAACCCCCGACGACTGATCCGAAGTCAGTAATGATATCCACTTCACTACGGGTGCAATACGGCAGTCATTGCTTTCTGCAGTTTCGAAATAATACGCGTCTAGACAAGAAAAAGCAATGTTGGTCTGCTACAATACTGAGTAATGATTAACCATCTATCGATACCGCTTGAAGTCCGAACTATTTCTGAAACATTAGAAGCGGCGGGGTACGAAGCCTATTTGGTAGGAGGATGTGTGCGGGATTTAGTGACGGGAAGAGTACCAAAGGATTGGGATATTACCACCAACGCTCATCCAGACCAGATAATGGCTCTATTTCCTGAAAGTTTTTGTAATAATGACTATGGGACCGTTGGGGTTAAAAACGAGGAAACGGAAGATACTAAACTTAAAGTGGTTGAAGTCACCCCCTACCGGAGCGAGGGTTCCTATAGTGACGCACGGCGACCCGATAGTGTGGCGTTTGGGGTTAGTTTAGCTGAAGATTTAGCGAGACGAGATTTTACCATTAACGCTATTGCGTACCGCTTAAAAACCAGCGAGACGGTTGATTTATATGAAGGGGTGGAGGATATCCGTAAGAAAAGGATTAAAACCGTCGGCGTTCCTTCAGAGCGATTCGGGGAGGATGCGTTACGATTAATGCGCGCGGTACGCCTGGCTGCGGAACTTAATTTTATGATTGAGAGCGAGACTATGGCTGGAATTATAGCTAAATCGTCACTTTTAGAGAAAATTGCAATTGAACGGGTAAGTAGTGAATTTGTAAAACTTATTAACTCGACAGCGCCAATGCAAGGAATTGCCTTACTCGAAAAGCTCAACCTATTACCATACATCCTGCCTGAACTCATACCCGCAATTGGCTGTGAACAGGGTGGTATTCATGCGTATGATGTCTATGAACATTCCCTGCGAACCCTGCAAGCCGCAGCCGACAAGGAATATGGTACCAACCTCCGTCTGGCGGCACTTTTACATGATATTGGGAAACCAGCTACCCGTGGTACGGGAGGTAAAAACAAACACTACACTTTTTTTGGCCATGAAGTAGTGGGGGCGCGAATGACCAAAAAGATACTACAGCGGCTCAAAATGTCCCGCGAAACTATTGAAGCCGTAGAGAAATTGGTTCGTTGGCACATGTTTTTTAGCGATCCTGAGCAAATAACTCTAGCGGCGGTGCGACGAACCATCGTTCGAATCGGAGAAGATAACATTGAAAACCTCCTCAATCTTAGGGTTTGCGACCGGATTGGAACCGGCAGACCAAAAGAACAGCCATTTCGGTTTCGAAAATACAAAGCCATGGTTGATGAAGCCTTGCGAGACCCCATTTCGGTTAAAATGCTCAAGATTAACGGCGAAAAGATTATGGAATTAACGGGGGAAAAACCGGGGAAAAAGCTGGGATATATACTGAATACCTTAATGGAAGAGGTGTTAGTAGAGTCGGGGAAAAACACCTCCAAGTATTTAGAATCAAGGGTTTTAGAGCTTAATGCGCTCACTGAAGCAGCGTTAATCACCTTAGCGGAAGCAGGCAAGAAGAAACAAGCCGAGGAAGAAGCGGCCGCGTTACGAAAAATCGCCAAAGAACATAAGGTTGGATAATCCTAAACATTAAAACCCCTCAAAGCGTACGCTTTGAGGGGTTTTTTGATAGAGTTCAGGGTAGGCGTTATTTTTGGGTAAAATAAAAAGGCCTGAGAGAATCGTTAGCTGATTGTTAGATAATCCGCTTGCGATGCCCTCAGGCCTTTATTTTCTGAGCGTTACTTATGTGAGAGACTTGAGTCTCTATGTGGCGCCAAATTAATTGGCTAACCAAGTTTATTGCTCAATTCGTTCTACCTTCCGTCCATCAGATCTATTCTAGAGTTTCAACATATTATTTTTTGTTGATTACTACTTGTGTGAAGTCAATGTTGCTTGCAAATATCTACCGATGTCCTTTACGTCTGACATTAGTTAATCTTGTAAGAAGATTTCACACGGGTGGGTTCTATGTGCTTTAGAGTTTTTTGGAGGTAATACTCTTAATTATTAATGTGCTCTTTAAGGGGAACCTCCAGGGTTCGGGACTGAAGTTTTTGACTTAAGTTCTGAACTCTGGAGATTCCTGCTCGCCCTCTCTGGGCCTACTACTATAGTATGTCCTATAGAGAATAGTGTAAAGGACATTACCGGGGATACATGTGAATAACTCAAAAAATAATGTCCTTTATAAAAGACAACTAGTAAAAAGATTTTTTACCATCAAAAAAACGGCTCAGTTAAGCCGTCATTTTGACACCGAACACTAGATATTGACATTCACGAGAATCGTGTGCTTTTGTTTAGTTTAATTTACCTTACTTTTAATACTAGACTTTCAGAAATAGATACAGTGCTAGGAGTGGAAGGAAAATAGTTTGAAACGTATTTTTATACGTTGAAAATTATTTACCGCATCACGACAACGCAGTGTGCTATTTGTGGAAGTTGCCTCCTAAAAACTAAACTCAGCTGAAACCGGGCAGTGATCCGAGCCATATACTTCCGGATGAATCCTGGCGGATTTTAGCAATGGAATCAAAGCAGGTGAGCTCATGATGTAATCTATCCGCCAGCCTATATTTCGTTCTCGGGCATTGGCGAAATGGGACCACCAGGTATACTGCTGGGCTTCGGTTGGATGGAGGTGCCGAAAGGTATCAACAAACCCAGCCGTAACCATAGCCTCAAAGCCCTCCCGCTCTTCTGTCGTAAAGCCTTTTTTACCTATATTTTCCTTAGGGCGAGCTAGGTCCAATTCGGTATGTGCCACATTAAAATCCCCGCAGTAAATTACTGGTTTCATGGCCTCTAACTCGCTCATATAGGCCAAATAGGCTGGATCCCACTGTTTTCTCATGGCAATGCGTGACAAATCATCCTTGGCATTGGGGGTATAAACGGTACTAATGTAAAAGTTTTCGTATTCCACGGTAGTTACACGACCTTCGGTCGTGGTGTCACCATAGCTATCTTTAAGGGCATATTGGGATGAAATATGTTCCGGTAAACCGTAAAACACATTTTCTGGCGTTATTTTACTGAAGATTGCTGTTCCCGAGTACCCCTTTTTCTCGGCGGAACACCAGTATTCCTCGTACTCCCCCAGGTCTATCTCGACCTGATTTTGCTGTGCTTTGGTTTCCTGGAGGCAAATCACGTCCGGATTGTGGTTTTTCACAAATGCCTGAAACTCTCCTTTCTTTAAAACCGCCCTGATGCCGTTCACATTCCACGAGTAGATTTTCATAATGTTCATCATACTCATAATGCCTACAACATTCAAACCTTAGATTCTTAAATTAAAAAAACGCCACCCAAAAATGAGGGGAGCGTTTTTAGTTTGAAACCATAGGCAGGTACCTACGGAAGGGTATAGATGAACCAACGAGGTTGCCGCGTATGGATATCAAGATAGGTGGGATGAAGAACCGCTACTTCTTTATGTTCGTTGACTTCTCCCACTTCTAAAAACCGGTGACGACAGGCAACTTTGCCATGCAGGTTGATAAAATGCCACTTTTCTCCCCGACGGACAGCTGCGTAATGGTGGGAAAAGTGCCTGACTTCATCATACCAACCATCAAACATGACATGACCGCTTCGGTGCACAAACCGCCAAATAAAGCGGTGGCCGCGTTTTTGTCGCATAATCCCTATATAATGTCTTCCTCGGTATTGAGGCACATTAAGCGGCGGTACGTTTTGCCACTCGGTAAGTTTGTTCGTTAACAACAGCGGCTGGGTTTGCTTGGGTGCCATTTTTACCTTCCTTTCTGTAGCTTGGAGGCTACCGTGGTATGAGAGCTAAACAATTCTGAAATAAGGATACGCTTAAAAATTGTAATCGGCAAGAATTAAAACGGTCTCAATTATTGAAAGAGTGTTTTATAAAATAAACCCCTGCGCTAGGGCAGGGGGATACGGGTTACACACTCAAACTGGGTGAGAAGATAATACATTCTAAATAGTTCTTCTTTGGTGATATTTTCTTCGATGACTTTTACGGTAAGAGATCGAATCTCCAGCAACATGGCTGTTTCTACTTGACTCCATTTACTTACCTCATCATGTTGAGCTAGCCAAGCCACCAAAATATCTCTGTCTTCTTGATTAAGGGGAAAATGGGGAATAACAATCCGGGCCCAAAATCTGGCCTTATCTCCAAAGATATTTACACATTCATAAGTACACTCACACGTTACTTTTTGTTCTTGCTCCATCAGTGAACCCTTTTTATGAGAGGTCAAAGTCAGTAAAACACAGGTACAAAGTACTGTAAATACTACGGTAACCGAGACGCTTTGCATCTTTAGGTGGTTTGTGCGATAGTGTCCATCCGGAAAAAACAGCCAACATGAGGGGCTAATGAGTTCTTTGAATATCCTACTCGGACTGCGACCAAACCATCTGGTCGTTGGATTGAGCGAAACTGAAGCTTGCTACGAAACATACGATGCGGCACGGGCATTTTTTGCTCGGCCACTCCATATCCATCTTGTGCTTCCCTTATTAGCCAAAGAGGGCGCTGAATTTACTGAGGGGCTCGAACGAGAACTGTACCCATATGGCACAAAGCAAAACAATGGGTTTCATTCACGCGCTCTTATCTGGGAATCAATAACCTGGGGCATACTGAGTATTCCACGCCAGGACGAGGCGACGGTGCGCGGGTACTGCAAACGTCATCACCGGTATCTCGATCAGGGGATTTATACGATACATGCGCAGAAGAGAATTGAGCAGTTTCCGTTTCGTGGTGACAATTTCCGCAGTGTACGGATGGTTCATGGCTTGATTGCTGCTTGTGTATAGAAAGAATTACGGTGTCCCCTTCGAGGGACACCTTTTTATGTATGGAGTAAAAGCACACATTTAGACTTGCAGGGTCGTGCTTTCAATGTAAGAGTATGGGTATAAAATCGTTTTATGTTACAGAGCAGGAAAGAAAAATTGTTTGCTGATCACTTCGCCGAATATGGGGATGCGATTTTTCGTTTCTGTATCGTTAAGGTATCAAATGTTGATATTGCTGAAGATATGACCCAGGAGGTATTTATGCGGTATTGGGGTTACCTAAAAGCTGGCACTGATGTAGCGAATCCTCGAGCCCTTTTATATACTATCGCTAACAACTTAGCCAAAGATTGGTATAAAAAGAAAAAATCTGACTCGCTTGATGATCAAATGGACCAAGGGTTTGCACCGGCCGAAAAAAGCCCCAGTGCTGAAATCCTCGCAAGCCATCGGGAAGTTATCGAAGCCTTAGATCATCTCGACGAAAAAGATAAGGAGGTGATGGTTCTACGGTTTGTGGAGGGTTTAGAACCTAAAGATATTGCCACACTGTTAGATGAAACAGCAAATGTTATATCGGTTCGCATAAATCGGGCCACCAAACGTTTGCAGACCATTTTACATATATGAATCCGGAATTAAAAACAACAGAATACGTTTCTAAGCTTAAGGATATTAAGCTGTCTGACAGTGCCCGAACACGCATTGCCGATAATCTCCAAGCCTACGCTTCGTTTCATGCGGTAAGAGGCGGGGAGGAAAGTCGTTTTATTAGTGAAGTGCCCGCAACCGCGAGTACCTCATTATTATCTTTACGTTATTCCTTTATGCCATTAATGCTTATCCTTGCTGTTGTCATCGGTGGATCAACTACCTTTGCAGCTCAAACTGCGGTACCAGGTGACTTCCTGTATCCCGTAAAAACTGAATTTAATGAAAACATCCGAACGGCGTTTGCTTTTTCAGCCGACAGTGAAGCTAAAGTTCACACTGCCTTATTAGAAGAACGAATTGAGGAGGCTCAAACGCTTCAAGCAGAGGGACGTCTGACTGCCGAAACAGCTACCGAGGTTTCTACTGCTATTAGTAATCAATTTGCCGTAGCGACCGAAGCCTCAGCAAAGAGTAGTGAGAAAGTGGCCGCGGAAATTAACTGGCGCCTCGAAAAAGCTATGACCACGTATCTAGCACTTGGAGGTGACACCACAACCATTGCCACCATCGAAGCCGGTGATGCCGCTATTGCGTCCGAAAGTAATTCAGATATATCTATGAGCATGCGCGCCTCAGATCTAGCCACTGGCCTGTACTCAATTACAGCCTACCAAGCGGATATGAAAGCTCGAACCACAGCGTTAAAAAATATAATTGTGAAGCACCAAAGTAAATTAAGTGCCGCTGTGTACACTGAGGTAACTGCTAAAATTACTACCGCCACAACGCTCACGACCCAGGCAGAAACCCAGGCAGAAGCCGATGCACGCCTCACGCTTGAAAAAGCCGCTACGCTCGCTGGAGAAGTAGAAGCAACCTTATCAACATTGGGACAAGTGGAAATTGATCCAGATACTGGAATTATTGCCGATATAGATTTCTCTATTGACCCTATGAAAATTGACCGCGGGGACGGGGAAGGTTCTACCTCTTCAGATAACCGTGATCAGAATGCCAAGATTCAGGGTGGAGCCTCAATTGACAGCACAACGAGCACCGAATTACTCGACACTACAATTGAAAGCAACAGTTCTGTTACCTCAGACGTAGAAGTTGGACTCTAAACTTCAATTTTTAAAGGAAAAACCACTAGCTGCCACGGGCAAACTAGTGGTTTTTTCTATACTACGGTGAGGACCCCTCCTAACAAGGCCCGCGCGCAATCTGGCCTACCGCAGGTCCACTATACCGAATTTCACCCATCGCCTTACCCAAACCCAACAATACTAGCGTTGTGTATTTGCTTGTTATATTCCTTATGGTGTGCTTTAATAAGAGTAGCGAAACAATAACTCCCTCAAAGCAAGGTAACGAGTGGTAAGGCGTAGTGAAGTTTTGTATTAAAAATATAAAAAAAATAAAATGACAGGAACAATTGCACGAATGAAGAAAGACAATGGTTACGGTTTCATTACTCCAGATGATGGAGGAAAGGACGTATTCTTCCACGCACAATCAGTTGTAGACAATGTTTACGATGAATTGAACGAAGGAGACAAAATTACTTTTGATCTTGAAGACGGCCCGAAAGGACCAGCTGCAACAAACGTACGTCGCGCATAATACGCACCGTAAAAGGAAAATACCACATGCATTGCATGTGGTATTTTCTTTTACGGTGATTGGCGTATACAGCACATTTCGTTGTTAGGCTGCGGTAAAATAATTTTCACCGTACTAAAGTACGACTCAAATTATTTTCCTTGCCTGCCTAGAACTGCACTCGTCTACACCAATCTTATTTTTTGGACAGTACTCGTTTATTTTAATCACTTCCTTCGATACATATATATATGTATATTACGTCTTCGTTCTCTTAATTTAAAAAGACATGAAACTAAACTGATAAAAAATTTTCACCACGTGACTACTCTTTTTGCAAATACGACTGCTATACTGTACGCATAACACTCTATGTTCTTCCTTACCATTGTTCATGATTATCTTACCTGGCATTACACCACTGCCTTGATTTCATTTGTGCGGATTTATAAAAACTTCTGGTGGTTTTTAACGCAATTTTTTTCGCTTCCACAACTTCTCACCTCATTATTTGCCCCCTACAAACGAATGACGGAGCGACGGGGAAAATTATTAGACATGGAAGGATGGTTGGAATACTTCACCATTAATCTACTTTCACGACTCCTCGGGCTTGTGGCGCGACTCACTATTATTATTAGTGGGGTACTGAGTCTGAGTGTGTTTAGTCTCGTGGCCGCAATCTGGTACGCTATTTTTATTATTGCTCCGATATTAGTGGCACTTTGTTTTAGCTACGGCCTCTATTTACTTTTTTAATATGAAATCAATACATCAAGAGCTTGAGCACTTCCGCTCTGTAATTACCTACGAGGCCACCCTGGGTCGAACCAGTCTCACGGTGTTTCGCGTTAGTTTTTTTATATTGTTTATTGTGTGCACCCTGAGCCTTATTATAAGCGCTCACTACAACAACGGCTCCTACGATAGAGCCCTGCTCGGGTCGGCGTTAGTATTTTTTGCCCTATGGCTGGAACAAATTCTTTTATACTGTTTTCATAATAGTTTTTACTATCGAGGATTTGATTCATTTATTGGCAGTGCTCACAAATCTAGCCAGGGCATCACGCACGAAGTAGCGCAAATACTCTTACGCAACGAAGGGGACATAACTTCTGGATTTTGTCTCTCTCCGTTAGGGGCCGAGGTGCTCGTGCGTTGCAATATTTCTGCCCGTGATATAAAAAGCTATCTCAGCTCTAATCGCATATTTATTCCGGCGGTTAACCTTACCCTTTCTCCCCAGTCGAGCACTACGGTCTACGATGTCGCTACGTTTCTTTATACCCACGATCAAAGCTTTGTGACTCTCCTTACTGAACACGGGGTACAGCATGATACGTTTTTTGGAGCCCTGCAATTTGTTTTAAATCGGTACATAAGCGCCAAACGCCGCACCCGATGGTGGAGCCGTGACCAGCTTTCGTTACATCGAGGGATTGGACGTTCACTTTCTACCGGCACAGCCCCAGAATTAGACCGGTTTTCACAGTCACTATCCCTCAACCATGATAGTGACCGGAGGTTCACCCCAGAGGAAATACAACAGATTCAAAATATGGAACGAATGTTGGCTACTGATAAAGCCAGTAATATCATGGTAATTGCTGAAGATGAATCGCGGGCACTTGCTATTCTCACGGCACTCGCTTCGCGCGTTGTTCGTGGTTCAGGATTAAATGCTCTTTCGGGACTTAGTTTTAGAATTCTTTCTATTGAAAAAATAATTTCAGCGCACCCCGATACCAATTCATTAGAAACAGCCCTGCACCATATGCTTACCCAAGCCGGAGAGGCAGCCACCCAAGTAATCATCATTCCTCGTTTACGAGATGCGATTAACGCGTGCTTAGCCTACGATGTTTCATTACCAACCATTCTTGAAACATATTTAGCACATCCCACCATTCACTGCATTGGCATTGATAGTGCCAATAACTACCACGCCGGACTACAACCCCACACCACAATGATGCGTCGTTTCCAACAAATAATTCTTGAAGGCACCACCCTTGGAGACACTATAAATATTCTGCAACCGATTGTAGCTCGGCAAGAAAGTCGCCGTGGGGTTCTCTTTACGTATGACGCGATAGTGGCGGTAGTAGAAGGAGCCGAACGATACATACCTCAAGGGTTAATGCCTGAAAAAGCTATCGACTTAATTCACGACATTGCCCAATCTGCGCAACAACAAGGAGTAGTCTGTATAACAATTCCATTTGTACAAACATTCTTATCACAAGCAACCGGTATCCCACTTGGACCGATAACGACACAAGAGCGTGATCAGTTGTTACACCTCGAGCAAATTTTAAGTATGCGCGTAGTGGGGCAGCCTGAAGCCGTTAAAGCTATCGCCCGTACTCTGAGGCGAGCTCGCGTTGATATTGAACGTACCGATAAACCGATGGGGTCATTTTTGTTCCTCGGACCAACGGGGGTAGGAAAAACTGAAACTGCTAAAGCCTTAGCCCATATATTTTTTGGCGATGAACAGAAAATGGTGCGCTTTGATATGTCAGAATTTAGCGGGGCCCATACCTTGGGGTATTTAACGGGTGACGAAAATGGAACAGGTATGCTGACCGACAAATTACAAGAACATCCATACTGTTTGATATTACTCGATGAATTCGAAAAAGCCCATTCCTCAGTGCACGATTTATTTTTACAAATTCTTGATGAAGGGTACTTCACTAGTACTCAGGGAATTAAGGTAAATGCACGCAACACGCTTATTATTGCTACTAGTAATGCAGCGAGTGATTTAATTGCTAAGACTTCTCACATTCGAACTAATGCCCCGCACCTTGAAGCAGATGTTCTTAATCACATTATTGAAAACGGAATATTTAAACCAGAACTTTTAAATCGTTTTGACAGTACCGTAATTTTTGAACCATTGCCAAAAGAAGCCTTGACCCAAGTAGCACAGCTGTTAGTGAACGATGTTTCTACCCGCGTCCTCACGCGCGGTTATCACCTGACCACCACACCAGAACTTATAGCGCTCATTGTAGAAAAAAGTTTTACCGAACGTAGCGGGGGAAGAGGACTCAATCACGGCATCCAAGATTTGATAGAAGAAAAAATTGCCCAAATAATTATCGAAGGAAAAACTCCCGTCGGTGGACACATCCATCTCAGTGTTGAAGATTTTTCTCCTGTTGAACTTTCACTTTCATAACGCTGCCAAAGGAGTTGCAAACTGCTCGACAACCTGGCATGATAGCGACCGATAGAAGGGAGGAGGTTCCATGCTCGGCAAAACCAATCTGACACAAAGTGAGGTCTTGAACATCGTTCGTGATCGCGGAGTGGGAGTTGGAGAAAGTTTCAGTCTCGGCTTGCATACGTTTCGTGTGTGCATGACGGAACATGAATCACTATTCGTTCACGTTGTTACTGATACGATGACCAAGACTGAACGGCAACCACACAATGCATAAAATGGGGTGCGCGAAATTATTTCGCGCACCCCATAATTATTTTTATATCGAAAGTAAGAAGATGTATTGTTCAATTTTTGATGAAATTGTACTGTAAGTAAGGTGTCAATTTTATCAACATTTAACGTTGAAAAAATATACAGCTCTTGTATACTCAATCCATGAAAACTACTTACGCAGATTTTATAAAATACCTTCGGGAAGAGCGCAACCTTTCGCAGGCTGAAGTGGCTCAAGCTACCCACATGTCACGCGCCTCATATGTTGCCCTCGAAAAAGGGACAAAAGAATTATCCCTCAGTGAAGCCCTCACACTCACAAAATTATTTGGCATTACGATTGATGATCTAGTACAAACCGCAGCACCTAATCTTGAGAAATATCGGGAACTGATTCTCGCGTTTTTACGTGAAGCAAAGGCGAGCAAGATTGCACTTAAAAAAACTAAGCTCGCTAATTTACTGTACCTCACTGACTTTGCTTGGTACTACCACACTAATACTAGCTTAAGTGATTTGTCGTATCGAAAAATTGCCTTTGGTCCGGTGGCTGATTCTTATTTCAGATTACTTGAAGAAATGGAGCAAGGGGGAGTCATAAACATTAAACAAATTTACCGCGATGACTATCACATGTACGAAATTGAAGAGACACGTGCCTCGGTAAAAAAATCACTTGGGCTTTTGTCTAAAAAAGAACTTGCCCATGTACATAAAATTTGGCAACAATGGGAAAAGGCGAGTACGGCTGAAATCACAAAATTTGTATGTGACCAAACACCTTACGCACAGTCTGTACTGGGAGAGCACATTGACTACGCGCTTATCAAAGAAGAAGATTCGTACAACGTGTATTAATTAGTAGTGACCCCTGCTGCCCCACCCCACCGGGAAGTAGTCGTGGGTGATTAAATTTGGTTTTTCTTATGTGGTATTTTTACCGCGCTAAAAAATATCAACGTCAAGGTTACGCCTGTCACCACAGCGCTACCCACGGAGTTACTAGTAAGTAACTATTCGTGTCATCGGGGATTAGTAACTTTTGCATTCATTCCCAACGTGATTCCACGACACTAATAATTACTACATCACAGCTATAATTTAAAAATATATTCCACGCTCTCAATTACGCCTTAAACACAAGCGTTCCACGAGCGTTGGGGAAGACCCAGCATTGACAATACAGTGTCACTCTTGTGTGTATCTTGCATTTTTTAAAGGATATGCTATAATATTTTTCACCTTCGCAGGTTATTACTAAAAGTGCAGTCTGGTATTCTCAATAAAAATTAGAGAAGTATCTATACTCGACTGTAACTAATATTCATCATTATGTTAACAAAGCGAGTAAAAGAAAATGTCCTCAAATCCGTACACCGTCATGACACTGACACCGGATCTCCTGAGGCGCAAGTAGCCCTTATCTCTCGACAGATTGAAGATCTCTCTACGCACTTGCGTAAACACAAAAAAGATTTTCACTCACGACGCGGATTGCTTCAATTAGTAGCAGATCGTCGGTCTCACCTTAAATACCTTAAACGGAAAAATGAGGCAGCCTACGAAGCATTGATCAAGAAGCTTAACCTCAAGCGTTAATCCATTTGCTCCACTACTCTTGTAGTGGAGCAAATGTAGTTTTAGGAGTATAGTAATTATAGGAGGGAGTGAAGTTTTTAATATAAATCTGTTTTTTAATTTAAGAAATAGAATCAGTAGCTAATATAATTTTATATGGGAGTAATACGACATGACGATCAACGGGTAGCAATTTTTATTGATACGCAAAACCTCTATCACAGTGCTAAAAATTTATACAAGTCTAAAGTAAATTTTGGAGCAGTAGTGCACGCAGCGTTAGGTAACCGTCGCTTAGTGCGCGCACTGTCATATGTTGTAAATACGGAAGGGGGAGAGGAGTCAGCATTCTTTGATGCGCTTGAAAAAGTAGGTATCGAAATTAAAACGAAAGATTTACAAATTTTTTACGGTGGAGCCAAAAAAGCTGACTGGGATGTTGGGATGGCCGTTGATGCTATTAAGATGGCCCACAAAGTTGATGCCATTATTTTAGTGACGGGAGATGGAGATTTTATTCCGTTGGTTGAATATGTAAAAAGTCAGGGGTGCCAAGTTGAAGCCGTGACGTTTGGTCGCTCCGCCTCGGGAAAATTACGAGAAGTTGTTGACGACTTTATTGACCTCGACGAAAACCCGAGTGAGTATTTAATCGGGTATAAAGGTGGAAAATCAAAAGGTCATAAACGAGAAAAATCTTCATCATTAAAATTACAAATTAATAAAGTGGTGGGCACGGATACCGATTTTCTCGCCTAACTTTTTTACGATAAAACGTGCCCGCAGTCTTTACACAGCGGGCACGTTTTTTTGATATACTCACCCCATTATTCGTTACGAGTTTGATACGTAGGTAGGTTTCTCTTTTGAAATCTGAAACGTGTCTGACTCGCCTTTAAGCATTACATAATGAAAAAACAAATTTTTGAATTACCACTCGCCGGAAAAACATTAATCGTAGAACATACCGACCTCACCAGTCAGGCTGGGGGTTCAGTGATGGTGAAATTGGGAGAGACGGTAGTCTTGGCTACTGCAGTCATGAGTGACCACACACAACCGGCACTTCCATACTTTCCGTTGTCAGTTGAGTTTGAAGAAAAATTTTATGCAGCCGGTGCAATTATGGGAAGTCGCTTTAGTCGCCGTGAAGGCAAGCCGAGTGACGAAGCGGTGTTGTCTGCTCGCTTAATTGATCGTACCATTCGTCCACTCTTTCCATCTCACCTTCGGCATGATGTTCAAGTGGTTATCACCGTGCTTGCGTTAGGTGAAGACGATCCCGATATTCTCGGAATTATTGGCGCCTCACTAGCACTTGGTATTTCTGATATTCCGTGGGGAGGACCCGTCGGAGCCGTTCGGATTAGTCGCAACAAAGTTACCGGTGCGCTCTACATTAATCCAACCTACATTGAGCGACCGGTAGGAGCAATGGAGTTTGAAGTAGTGGCGTGTGGGTTAGAGGGCACGATAAATATGATTGAAGTAAGCGGCGACGAAGTACAAGAAGGGGACGTACTCGCAGTACTTGAGGGAGCGATTAATTTTCATGCCGTCCTTGAAGTTTTCCAAAAAAATATTATTTCCCAGATTGGTAAACCAAAGCGAAGGATTACCGCTACAGCTATTGCGCCCGCGGTGGAAGAACTGTACGCTAGTCAATTTTCTCATCGTTTATGGGAGACGGTATTTTCTAAACAATCAGGCAAAAACCATATAGTAGCCTTAGGGAAAGAATTTATAACTGCTGTCGCTGCACTCGACGCCACATTATCTCCCGTTCATAGTAAAGATTACTTTGACGAAAAAATAAACGACGTGCTCCATAGTGGAGCAGCCTCGGGTTTGCGAGCCGACGGACGAGCGTTGGATGAAGTGAGACCCCTCCATGCTCAAGCGGGTGGAATTTCGCCAGTACTACACGGCAGTGGTATTTTTTACCGTGGTGAGACCCACGTGTTTTCCGCCCTTACCTTGGGTGGTCCTGATAGTGCCCAAATTATTGATAGCGTAGAAGACAAAAATTTTAGTAAACGTTTTATGCATCACTATAACTTCCCACCCTACAGTGTCGGGGAGACGGGAAGAGTGGGTGGATTTAACCGGCGCATGATTGGACACGGGGCGCTCGCCGAAAAAGCCCTCGTGCCGTTACTACCCGCCCAAGCGGATTTTCCGTATACGATTCGTTTAGTATCTGAAACAATGTCGAGCAACGGCTCCAGTTCGATGGCTTCGGTATGCGCCAGCTCTCTTGCGTTATTTGATGGGGGAGTACCGATGAAGTGCCACGTAGCGGGGATTGCTTCGGGCGTCATGATGGGAGAGAGTTCATACGTGTTACTGACTGATATTCAAGGACCAGAAGATGAACACGGGGATATGGATTTTAAAGTAGCCGGAACAAGTGAAGGCATTACCGCTATTCAAATGGATGTAAAGGTAAAAGGGGTATCGATTGAAATTTTACACGGTGCGTTAGAAAAAGCCCGGTTGGCTCGGTTACAAATTCTAGAGACATTAGTCGCTACTATTCCTATGCCCCAAAGCCAGATTTCACCACGGGCTCCGCATATCACAATGGTGCATATTCTCCCGGAACAAATTGGGTTGGTTATTGGGGGCGGGGGCAAGACCATTAATAAAATAAAAGACGAATCAGGAGTAGACGAAATTACCATTGAAGACTCGGGGATCGTCTATATAACAGGCACGAACATAGCCACCCAAACAGCCGCCGCCATAATCACCGCCATGACAAAAGTGTACGCGGTGGGGGATATTGTTGAAGTAGAAATCACAAAAATTACTGCTTTTGGCGCCTTTGCTCGACTCGATACCTACCATGAAGGACTAATTCATATTTCTGAAGTTATACCTGAGCGACTCGAATCGCTCGAGGGTATTCTCAAACCAGGGGATAAAGTGATGGTGGCTGTTGTGAAAATTGATGAAGGAAAAATTGGACTATCCATTAAGAAAATTAACCCTCACTTTCTCGCAACCAACGCTTCGTCCTCACTGTAGTTATTCGTTTCAACTGAACAATACACCGTGCCGCTTTGGCACGGTGTATTGTTCTATCCAGACTCACAGAGGTAGACTGAAAATAATTACTAAAACATGAGATACTATAGAGTAGTATATGACTACAAACGACACGGCGAAGACTCTCCCTAAAATGCGCACGTTTGCGACTGATTTATCAGCGAACCGCGTTGACGGTAGTGACCATACCGCACAAAAAACCCCCGTTAAAACTGCCCCGCCAGTAGCAGCCGCTTCATCAGGAGTTATCCCTCCGTTTCATACCTTTACCCATGCCCACAAAGACGCTGCTCCGGTTATCGCTGCACCCGTTAGTGAATCAACCGTTAAAGCACAGCAGATTATTAGTGCCAATAGTACTAAATCTAAAACTACCACTGAATCCTTACCGGCTGTAATTATTACCGACACAAAACGAAAGCGATTTTCTTTAACCGAGGCTCTCGGGGAGTCGATGTCGCAGTGGTGGCACACCAAAAAAGAAGAAGCGCGCAAACGGAAATTACCTAAATATACTGTCGCTTCAGCAGAACGACGTAAAGGAGTTATTCAAAAAGCGACGACAAAAACCGGTCGTGAATCAACTGCCGATCATGCGGCAGTGGTATCAAGAATTAAAGCTGCTAAACAAGTCCCACATAACACTCCAAGCCCACTCGTTTCTACAACGGCTACTCATGCAACGACTCCGACCTGGGAATCAGGTCACGAAGCAACTTCAGTACCCAAAAAACCAGCGGTGGGACTTGTCACTCAAAAAATTCAAACGACACCCGAACCGGCCGTTTCAACTATTCATACCAACGCTACCGAATCACCCTCTCATATTCATAATGCTTCAATTCCAATAATTTCAGCAGTTGCACATAAACCCGTCACTACCGCAGCAGAAACTGTTAAAAAAATTGAAGCAGTACCGGCAGTGGCTGCAAAAGCCATTACCGTCACTGAACCAGAACCGGTAAAAACAACGCCTGCAACAAAGACCCAATCGGCACTACCGATTACTACGGTACACGAACAACCAGCTATCACACCAATTACTCCGTCTCGACCAAAAATTACTCCCGTCGTGCCCGCAAGCACACCAAATTTTGTACCTGCTCCCACTCCATCAACTATCATTACCAATAACGTAACCCCCTCTAATCCACCGTCGGTTTTTGATTCAGAGTATACAGACCCGGCTACGCCTCGAGCTGAAAAGGGAACACCTGAACGGCAGTTTGCTCCACCGCGAACCCCTCGTCGTTCGTTTATTGATGTGATGACCCAAACCAATCAATTGGTATTTATTTCCTTTGGAGTATTACTTTTTGTGGTAGTGACGGGATTAAGTTTGCGCAGTTATTTACAAAACTCAAACACCGCAGAAATTGCGCCCGTGGAATTAACTGAGGTAACCACCACGTTTGACTCAAGTAGTATTGCTCCGAGTCCGACAGTTATCGCTTCAAGTGATGCGTTATTTACCGAACTAAGAAACCAACTCGTCACCACCAATGATTTGTTTGAAATTACTTTTATTAATAGTGCCACTAATGCCGTAGTCAGTCCTGATGATTTTTTCAGTTTCACTAACGCTCCGGTAGTATTTGATTTTAAAGAAACAGTGACCGAAGTCCGGTTTGGTGGATATCAAAGTGAGCCGTGGGTAACCTTATCAGTTCTCGACGCTATTACCGCCCTGGGTGGAATGCTCCAATGGGAAACTACCATGGCCTCAAACCTAAGTCCTATTTTTAACCCCAACACTATAGGTACCGCCAATACATTTACTGACGGCATTAGCGGCACCCGCGATGTACGCATTCTCAAGAATAATGAGGGTGACGAAGTATTGGTGTATGGCTTTATTTCTGAAACCACCATTATTATCACGAGCGACACCGATTCTTTTATGTTCTTGGTTGCTAATTTTCCCACCCCCTAATACATAACATTACAGTGTGCTACCATAGTGGTATATGGATCATTTACAAAAATACCAAGAGATACTAACGATGCAATTACAAGACGTTACTGCACAACTACAAGACCTCGCTATCCTTGATGAAGAGTCTCAAGATTGGATCATTAAAACTTATGACTTTGATGTAACCGAAGCAGATGTAAATAGTCAGGCTGATAATTCAGAAGAAGCTGATGAACGAATAGCTATTGTAGCTGAACTAGAAAATCGCTATCACCTCATACAACATGCACTAGAAAAATGTAAGAATGGTACCTACGGCATATGTGAAATTGCCGGCGAGGCGATTGAATTAGGCAGACTCGAAGCAAACCCTGCCGCACGTACGTGCACCCAGCATATGGAGACTGAGTTTGATTTGCCGTTACCATAACTGGTTATGAGTATCACCCAAGTATATACAGTGCAAGGACACGTACTTGGGGGAACTGTCGTTAGTATTGAAGCCGACTTAAGTTTAGGACTGCATTCATTTTCAATTGTGGGATTAGCAGGCAAGGCCATTGAAGAAGCTAAAGACCGAGTCAGTACCGCTATCAAACATAGTGGGTATGATTCTCCTAAAAGTAAGAACCAGAAAATTGTAATTTCTCTAGCTCCCGCCGATTTAAAAAAAGAGGGACCACTCTTTGATTTACCGATTGCCATTGCGTATTTATTGACCGCTGGACTCATAAGTAGTAATGCTACTAAACGAATCTTTATTGGAGAGCTGGGGTTAAGTGGGGAACTCCGTGCCGTACGAGGAGTATTATCCATGGTACAAACTGCCAAGCAGCATGGATTTACCGAGGTCATCGTACCCTTTGAAAATCAAGCAGAGGCAGCTATGATTGAAGGCGTGAGTATTTGTGCAGCCAAAAATTTACAAGAAGTTATTTTTCATATCGACCACACGCATCCTGATCATAAAAAAATTACAGACACTCCCACCACGGTAATCCAAAACCATTGGTACGACAGCGCGATACTCTTAGAAGATATTAAAGGGCAAGAGTCGGCCAAGCGAGCCCTGATTATTGCTGCCGCTGGACGACACAATGTTATGCTGGTCGGTCCACCGGGCACGGGTAAAACCATGTTAGCCCGAGCTTTTCAGGGTATCTTGCCGCCTCTGTCTCGAGAGGAAACTTTGGCAGTCGGATCAATTCATTCATTGGCAGGCAATGCCGAGAACTTACTGAATTCGATGCCTCCGTTCCGGACACCGCACCACACCGCGTCACACACAGCCTTAGTGGGTGGCGGCACACACCCCAAACCGGGCGAAGTTACGCTAGCGCACAAAGGGGTTTTATTTATGAAACCAGTCCCACAGTTTGCTATTTAGAATGAAATTCAGAAATGGCTTTCCCGAACCCATCAATTACACCCACAACTAAAGCATTGCCCATAAAGAAAGCTCTTTTAGTGTCACTATGTCCTACGGTGTGATAATCAGGAAACATACATAATCTTTCCAGTTCAATTGGTGTTAGTCTACGTAATCCCTTCTTTGTTTGAATCACATGCTTAAATCTGGATGGTGTAGACCCACCTTCACTTGTAATGATTGTGCGAGAAGGCTTATCTAAGGCATCTGGAAAGCCAACAGCACCCTCTTTATAGATAAATTGAAATCCACTAGCTGCCTTTCTTTCTTCATTTTTAGCACCTTTCAGATAATTCCATCGTTCTAAATCTTTTGCATCAGTTATGTAGTACTCTTCAGGCACATCTTTATCTGCCAGAGTAAAATCCCCTAATTTGGAATACTTACCAGTGTATGCAGACTCAACTCTGGTGGTGAATGCAGTGCCGTCACACATTACTCCTGCATTTCCGAACGGTGGCGTAGCTGGTCTTTCAATATTAAAGCTTTTTGAAACTTCAAGTGGGTCTGTATTTATCTCGATTGAATCTACGCTTTTAAGAATCGTAGCTGGAAATGCCTGTTGTGCTACACCGTCCTTTGATAGCCAATCTAGTGGTGTACTCTTCTTGAATCTCTTCTCAATATTTGAACCCTTTTTATATCCCAATATGAATATACGTCTTCGACGTTGTGGCATTCCATACTCTGCAGCATTAATAACACGCCACTCAACCACGTAGCCGAGTGAGTTTAAGCATGACAAGATGATTGCAAAGTCACGTCCTCTTTGTTTAGCTGGTGAAACTAACAATCTATCAACGTTTTCAAGCATTATGTAATTTGGCGCTTTGTCACCTTTAAGTTTAAGGATATCGTAGATTGACCACCATAGAACACCCTTCTTACCTTCAATGCCACCAGACGCAGAGAGATTCTTAGCAACCGAATAATCCTGGCACGGAAAACCGCCAACCAATAAGTCATGCTCTGGTACTTTATCTACCACTTTAGCGATATCGTAATTGGTGTATTCATCAATAGAGCCAAATCGTTGAACATACGTTTCGTGTGCATGTTGTCTTTTAGTTGCGGGTTCCCATTGATTAAACCAGACGGTTTTAAATGTATCGTGGTGAGGCTTTTTATTTCCCTCGTGTCCTTCTAAACCTAGGCGAAAACCACCTACGCCAGCAAATAATTCAACTACTCTAATTTTTTTTGAACTCATGGTGTTTGACAAAATATGATGCTAGTATCTTATCATTGCAGCAGCTAAAGATCAAGGATTTCTTACTATTCAACAACAATTTTATAAAAGATCAAATATATGGGTTTAGTCAACATTGCAGATATTAAGTCTATTGAAGAACTTGAACGTATCGCTAAATTCTATATTGAAGGTAAGTCTCTCAAAGAGATAACTGAAGAAATCCTGAAAAGTGACGATGTTAGTAGGGTGTCTTCCAAGGCTGGAGTTGGTGACCTTGTTGAACAAGGAGTATTTGGTCTGTCTAGAAATAATATAGCCGGAGCTGATATACCGCATTTAGGTGTGGAGATAAAAAGTAGTGCATTAAAAATGGGTAAGGATGGAAAATTGAGAGTTAAAGAGCCCCTTTCACTAAATATAATCAACTACAACGAGGAATCAAAAAATACTCAGATTAGTCAGTCATCGCTTGTAAAAAAGAACAAGAATATTCTTTTCGTTTGGTATGTACATGACGAATCAAAACCGCGTTCCGAATACATAATCCCATACGTCTTTATATGGAGGATGGACGACACTATCTTAAATGAACTAAATGATGACTATCTACTAATTTTAGATAAGATTAAATCTGGCAACGCACATCATATCCACCAGTCAGATCATAAATACCTCACACTATGTCCTAAACACGGAGGAACATTTAAAGACCCCAGCGATAGAAAATCGAAAACCACACAGCCTTTTAGTGAAAGTCCTGCTGAGATTAGAGCTTTTCGCCTTAAAAATTCATATATGACTCAAGTGATTCGTCGCTATCTCGAGAGGACAAGTCCAGATAAGCTTAAGGATTTTGTGAGTTGATATATGAATGGAAATCGAACTCGAGACATGGAAGTCGATAATGAAGTTGTTACCTATTTAGATAACAATGTTTATCCTAAGATTGGTGCAAAAATCAAACGTTATTTCGACCGGGAAACACAAATGAAAGGAATTGATATTCATTTTACATATAAAGATTTGAAGAACGTAACAGTAGACGAAAAGACACTTACGCATTATATAAATAAGGATTTGCCAACATTTGCCTTTGAGTTAAGTTTTATAAACAAAGGTGACGTCATTGAGGGCTGGTTTACTGACACTGATAAGGTAACGGAGTATTATATGATTGTCTGGCTAAGAGCTAAAAAAGAGTGGGACATTAAGCATTCGGACATTACACACGCACAGCTATATCTGGTGTCCAGAAATAAAATTAGTGAGTACCTTAGTGAAAATGGGTTTGATACAAAAACCTTACGTGAGAAGACTTTAGAAATAAGGAAAAAAGATGTTGAAGGCGCACTTGAAAAAGGTGTGCATAATGGCTTCTATTTTTATTATTCAAAAAAACTTGTTGAAATGCCAATAAATGTTGTGGTTTCTAAAAGTGTTCTTAAATCTTTAGCAGAGTATACCTTTGCTGGTCCTAATATATTTACTAATGTTTAAAAAGATATACTATTAGCTGACAACTGAATATTAATGGCCTAACCCTTTATCTCTTGATAGAGGTATGGCCGCAAGTCCTACAAAGTAAAAACCTCCTCGCGAGGGATGCTTTGTAGGCCCTGTTGGGAAACTGACAGTGGGTGGCCATGCCACCATCTCGCGGGGAGTTTTTTGTTACTCCTTGCGCTTACAAAGTTAAGCCTTTTAATATGGAAGGAGCGACCAATCAAAGTAAGAACCGCAAAGTAATTCTAGTAGTGGTTTTGTTCATACTAGGAATACTTTTCTTTAAGGGTATGTTTACACCAGAACAAAAACCAGTAGCTGAAGTACTCGATACTGAGAATTGGAATCTACCTGAAGCAAATCCAGTTGTAAGAATAACTAATAAAAAGGAAAGAGAAGCTGCTATTGAGAAAGTCTATGCCACAATCGACGATGCTTTCTGGGACAGATTGGGTATCGGTAAGTCGTATATTGACGTCTATCAAAATCCGATTGGAGATGGAGTAATAGTTTGGATAGGAGCTATCGCTTCACCAAATGCTGGATATGTATATTTAATATCTAACAACGAAGTTTACGCTGTGAGTGGTGACACAACAGTTCTGTCACCTCAAGTCCAATCTACTTCCAGTATTTCCTTTTCTGACGTTAAGGATATTGGTATCTTTAGAGTAAACGACAAAGCAACGCTTTACACACTTTGTCTAAAAGACGCAGAGTCTTTCAGGGCAGATGGTCTGGTAGAAAAAAGAATTAAAGAAAAAGTAGACGATTGCAAAGCTAGATTTGGCCGATAGGTGTTGTATCGAGCCATGGTCTTGAGCCCTGGAAATACACTAGATGACACGAAAAGTGTCATTAAGGTATTTACTACATCTAGATAGTAGAAATGTAATCTGGTTAAATCTCTCTAATAAAGTCAGGTAATCACTTGATGATTTAAATCAATTCAAAGTAAGCGATTTACTACATATCACGCAAAAGGCGTGCTACGTAGTAAATTTGTGCAAAAGTGCAATCTATTAAATAGATTGCACTTTTGCAATAATAAATGAGATTGATATGCTGGTAATATGAAGAAGCAGAATATAGTCTCAGAGCATTACAATTTAACAACTGACGTTATTTTCTCTGAAACTGAATTTCAGGATTTGCTTGTAAATTTGAATGATGGAATGGTAACTCAACGAAATGTCAATTTTTTAGACAAAACTACTCAACTTCTAACGACATCATTTTCAAGCAAACTTTCGCCAGTCGGAGCCAATTATGCTGTTTGGGATTTTGTGAAAGATTTCATTGGCTTTGCTGCTTATTGTAGTAATTCATTTACTTATACTCCAGGAACAATAAATTACGAATTACAAAATCAATCACAAGCACAAAAGGAATTAGTTGAATGGGGTAGCTATTTATACGAAAGGCTATGCTTAATTCTTAACTCTAGCGAGGACACAGTATCCAGTGCATCTATAAGCCAAACTGAGGTGCAATTTATTTTTACTAATGATGACACACTTACGATAAAAGTGCCGCTTGGCGAAGAGTACTCACCTCGCAAAACAGCTAAACAGCTACTCAAAATTTTACTAAGTCAGCCTGCAAAAATGGAAGCTGGTGTAAAAGTTTATGAAGAAATGCCCCTAGAACGTCTAATATCGAAACTTGACTGGAAGAATCATGAATTTGTATATGACAAAGAAAATTTAAACCTCAATAAACTAACACTTGTAACTCGAGAAATTCAACGCCAACTAAATACTAAGCGCATTCCCTTGAAAATAAAAATTGATAAAAGTGACATATGGCTAAGAGTTTTACCACTTAGTGACAACAAAAGCTTTATTTCAAGACGTGGATTGAGTGGTAAAAAGTAAATTAACCGACGGATTATCGTTTTTAAATTATCCTTGTGCGTATGCACTTCGGTAATTTAGAAACGGAATGGAGAATATTGTTTGAGAAGTTACTCTCAGATGCGAAATCTCCTGAACAGGACGGGGTGCTTAGAAATAAGCAAAAGTATGAAAGAAAGTTACGTTAGATTAGACAGCGTTGGAGATACGAACATCCTTTATTACCAGACAAGAGAAGGTGACAGAATTTCTCTTACTATGAATAATCGAGTGTTGAATGGGACGGAGGATATTCAAGAGATTCTGAGTGGTTTTTCAAAGACTGTCGCACTTTTACAAGATACTCGAATTTCAGGAAGACTATGAGTAAAACTGAAAGTAGCCCCATCTACTATAAAGGGACCTGCACACTTAAAGAGCTGATGGAATTACCAGAATCCTCCGCTCCTTCATATTTAGTAAATCAACTTATTCCAGAATTCGGAATCTCATATCTATATGGCCATCCTGGTATGGGCAAAACTTGGGTTGTACTAGAAATAGCTAGAGCTGTTGCAAGTGGTGATAAATTCGTAGGTCAAATTGATGTTAAGCAAGGAAATGTTCTTATAATTGACGAAGAATCAGGGATCTGGCAGATGAGACAACGCTGTAAGTTACTTGGGTTTTCCAAAAATTTACCGCTGAATTTTCTTTCCCAGAATGGTTTTAAGCTCGATAATCCGAGTTGGATTGATGAGATTGTGCAATACATAATGGATAACAATATAAAATGTCTCATCCTCGACCCCTTTGCTGCAGTTCACGACTGTGAAGAAAATAGTTCAAGTGAAATGCAGAAAGTGATGACCGCGTTACAGCAACTTGCATTAGCTGGATGTTCTGTAATTTTCGTTCATCACAGCAGAAAAGGAATTGGTACATCTGGACAGAACACGAGAGGTTCTTCGGCAATATTAGGCCGTGCAGATTCTGCAATAAGTATCGATGGTAAAACTCTTGACGGGATAAACACAATAATTCTGCAACAGGAAAAAAATCGGTGTGGTCCAAAATCGGAGCCAATCAAATTATTCCTTATACAAAACGAAGATGATAAGGGTTTGACCTTAGAATATGGAGGACATTCGGACAAAAATATCCTTAAAGTTGATACTGCAAAAACATTTTGTTTAAAAATATTGAACGAAGAATCTTTGCCTAGAATGATTCTTCAGGAAAGAATCGTTAGAGAATCAAAGTGTGGAGTACGCAATGCTGGAGAAGCTATAAGATTACTTGTTAGTGAACAAAAAATTGTATATGACACTAAGAATGGGAAAAGAGAGTACAAATTAGTTCACTAAAAGCCAGGTAAATCAGAGGGATGAATAACAGGCGTCCTATGTACATTTAGAAGGAGCCGTATTTAATCAGCCATATAGTCAACTATATGGCATTATGAAAACAACAAATCATAGATTAAAACGGCTATCTAAGTGTATATCGGAAAATGACTTGCTCCACCGTATATTACACGAATATGAATCACCTGAGGGAATAGTGTTTGAACGAAGAATTGAGGAAGGAATGATTGTTGTTTCAGTAGACAAAAATGCTTATGGAGAATAAGCCTAACAAATCAGTGCGTTACGCAACTTACTACTGGGCATGGAAAAAACCATTTTCACTTATGACTCATGGAGCAGAACAGCATGGAGGAAGACGAAACAAAATGTTTGTTGAACAGTATTGTCAAAAGCAAAACATTAAACCGATACTCGAGTTCACAGACCATATTAATTACAAAGAACAGAATTACGATGAACTTCCAGGATTAAACGGCGCACGTTCTGCCGGTCACGCAAGAAAGTACGATGTGCTCATAATTATGAGATTCAGTGAAGTCAGTAAGAATACCCGTGGACTCGTCAATTTTGTGGGTGAGCTACTGAAAAATGACATAAACATACACTGTATTAATCGACCATTCACTACTTACTTTAACGACGGACGACTAATTATCTGTCCAGATGAACTTGAAGAAACATAAAATATGCAAACGCAATTAAATAACTTAAATTTCACAATAGCACCCACCAAGCGAGTGGCAATCTATTTGCGTGTATCAACTGAAGAACAGGCTAAAGAGGGGCACTACGGACTGGAGGTACAAGAGGATAGACTAAAACAGTTTTGTAGCAGTCAGGGTTTCACACTATTAGATGAGCATGTATTTAGAGATGAGGGTCTTTCAGGAACTCTTGAAATTGAATCCCGACCAGGATTAGCAAAAGCTTTTAAAGCGGCTGAAAATAAAGAATTTGATTTACTGCTGGTCTATAAGCTCGACCGTATCTTCCGTAATCAACGTAAGCTACTAAATGCACTGGCCAAGTTAGTTGAGTATGGTGTTGCGTTTCAATCTTCGACTGAAGCGTTCGATACAGCAACTCCAAGCGGTAGATTAATGCTACAAATTCTAGGTTCTTTTGCGGAACACGAGAGAGAAGTTATACGAGACCGAATGATGGGAGGTAAACGAAGAGCTGCTGCAGAAGGTAAATGGGTTACCGGAGTACCTCCATACGGCTATCGTGTAAACACTGAAACTAAGAAATTGATTGTATGCCCAGAGGAAGCAGAGGTCGTCGTTAGATTCTTTGAATGGTTGGTACATGAGAGATGTTCACTTCGTGAAATTACTAAGCGAGCGATTGAACTCAAACTACCGACCCCAAAACACACAACTATTACCGCAAGAAAAAAGAAAGGTAGCTGGTACAAACGAACAATCAACCGAATTTTAGCTAACGAGGTATACACTGGTGAAACGTATTTTGGAAAATATAAAACTAATCAAAGGACAGCCCAAATTGTTACAGATACAAGCTTTCACAAAGATAGCTCTGAACATGTTTTAATAACAGTTCCAGCAATAATCTCAAAAGAAATGTTCGCGCAGGCTATCGAACAGCTACACATGAATCGTCGAATGCAAAAGCGTAATGAAAAAAGAATATATCTATTTTCTGGCTTGCTCTATTCGGGAAGCACTGGCAAGAAACTGCAGAGCGGATATCAGAAGCCAAAGAAAGACCAAAAAACACCAACATTAGGTAAGTATTACCATGTTTATGTTCAAGACATAGACAGAGTTGCTTCGAGTGACTCAAAACACAATCCAGAGGGTCAATGCGCAGAAACTAGATTGATACCTATATGGACAACATTGGTCGAGATTCTAAGTAATCCAGACAACGTTTTACCTCGACTTGAAGAGTACACTTTTAAGAACCGCAACGAAGCAAGAATTGAAAAGAAAGTTGCTGAACTGACGGAACAAGTTAAAAACCTTAAAGACCAACAAGGTCGTATCGCGCTAGCATTTGCTGAAATGAATCTCGCAGAAGATGACTATAGAAAACTAATTAGAGATAATAAGGAACGTGTAAATACTCTTACTATCGAAAGAGATAAATTGACCCAGTCATTATTAAAAGCAGATGAGCTGGTAAATAGAAATGACATTATCAAGATGTTGTTTAAGCAGTACGAGTCTCGACTAGCTAATGTGAGCTACGAAGAACAGCAATATATCCTACGATTATTCATTGAAAGGATATCTCTATTTATTCAAGACAATTACGCAGAAGTTGTGTTTCGCTTTCCATCCTCAATCAAATCACCAACTAGCAAACAACTAAACGTGGACCAAAAAATGCGATTAGTACTTCACGTAAAAATTCTCTCTGAAACACAGCGAAGGCAATATCTTTTAAAAAGTAACCCACTAATGTACAAACCTAGAATGAGTAGTATCATTTGAGGATGAATCAACAAAGTACTAAGGAAAAAGAGTACGACGATAAATTTGAAATTTTCTCTAAATGGCTAGATACAGCTAACGATGTAAATAACTCTTATTTTGAGCTATTTGAAACTGGAATGCCGATATTAAATGACCATATTAAAGGATGGTCTGACAAAGTTACCCTCATTGTTTTAATGGAGTTTATAGTGCGACTTTCTACGATTAAGAATGGCCTCCTTCAATTGGGTAAAGAGGACAATTATTACAGCATGAACGTCCTGTACAGGTCTTTTCTAGAACATTGGCTTAAGGCTACTTATATTTGGACAAGATACTCAAATGAAAAAAGTGATGAAACTGGAAATGAATACCGAAGTTTAGTTAGAATTGGGGAAGAGGTTCAGTATGGAATATCTCTAAAACGAATGTCTGAAATCATGGACTTGGAATCAAAGAACTTAAATGTATGGCAACACATAATCAAGCACTTACCCTCCCTAAAGGATACCTCGCACCAATCAGTAAAAGATGCGGTAGCAAACTTTGATTATAAGAATATCATTAGATATCTATCTGAACACAAGGCTCCAGGAAGTGATTTTATTCCAGCCCTTGTATCTGATTACTCCAGACTATCCTCTTTTGTTCATGGAGGACCAAGTACCATTGATTCTTACCACTCTGAAACAGATGATCATTTTAAGCAATCAGAGGGAATGATACGGTTTGCTATCAATATGACTGCGGTACATACCTACTCTGTTTTCGCGCTTACACTAAGAGAAAACACTAAAAATAGTGAAAATATGAAGGAAGTTATATATAAATTAAGAAAAATTATTATATAAATAACTAAATGTGGGACAGCTATTCTAGTAATTGTCCCTCTATTGTGTGAGAAAATCGACTAATATAGAGAATTGACATATTAAGCAAACACATTCCTATTCAAATTGACAGATAAATATTCATGCGCTAGAATCAATTTACATAAAAATAGCATTCTTATCTTGGTGGCCAATGGTTATCGAGGACCAAAGAAGCTAGCACTATACTATTTTGTATTATGCAGGCATCCTTTGGAGTCTGCATTTTTATTTTAAAAATTCTCTGGTGGCACACGTCATTGGGGGCTAAAACAAAAAAATATGAACGAGAAATTTACGACGGCAGAAAATACACCAAATGCTGGTAGATTGATGACATCACTACGAAGCAGTGGCTATAAAAATGAAACAGCAATAGCAGATATACTAGACAATAGTATCGACGCAGACGCAAAGAATATCAAGGTTTACGTTCTTGAAGAAAAGGGACAAACTACAATTGCCGTATCTGACGATGGAATAGGAATGGATTTCAACGTTCTTTGCCAGGCGCTCAGACTTGGATCAGATACTAACCATGAAGATAGTTCTGATTTAGGAAAATTTGGACTTGGATTGGTCACAGCTTCAATATCTCTTACAAAGAGAATCGAAATATACACTAAAAAGAAAAACTCTCAAACTTTTGCGGGGATTCTTGACTTAGATGATGTAATTAAGACTAACTCCTTTGAATTTCAACGTGGTCTGGCAACACCAGCGCATATCGAAGTTAGTCAAGAATTTGGACTTGGTGAGCAAGGAACAGTTTTAGTGCTACGTAATTGTGATAAGCTCACAATCAGAAATACTAAAGAATTGATTGATACTCTATCAAACCATTTTGGTGAAATTTACAGATATTTCTTGCGAGCTGGACTCAAAATTAGCATTAACAATGAACCTGTTTTTATCAAAGACCCAATGTGGGTAGACGGAATATTAGTAGATCAATATAACGAAGCAGAAACCACAACATTACTGAGTGACGAAAAATATCCCGTCACTCTCGAGAGTGGTGCTGTAGAGAGTATCAGAATAAAGATTTATCATATTCCTGAATTTGATAAGCCTACAAACACTCGTCTTAAAATTAATCAAACAAATCAAGGATTCTACATTCTTAGAAACCACCGACAAATTGCAAAAGGGCTCAAACTTGGAAGGTTTAAAGTTCATAATGCGTTAAATCGTGTGAGAATTGAAGTGTTATTTAGTGCTGAATTAGATAACCAAATGGGCATAAACTTCTCAAAACACGATATCAATCCAACGCAAAAAATTATTGATTTACTTGATCAGTGTACTTACAATACAGTAGAAACAATTAAAAATCGCACAGATAAAAATTCTGTTAAGAAAAGT
Source organism: Patescibacteria group bacterium (assembly GCA_040386275.1). GTDB lineage: Bacteria > Patescibacteriota > Minisyncoccia > Phycocordibacterales > UBA918 > OLB19. The sequence goes on along the minus strand of JAZKFU010000005.1, from coordinate 39,553 downwards.
ACTGAGGAACTGGTAGATGATTTTATTAGTGCAGAAAAAAATATTAAATCTTCTGCAAAGCTACTTGAAATCGCCTCCCCAGAATCAACCGCTTCTTCTATTACAAAGAAAAAGCTTGTTAGTTTTTTGACTGACGCCAATCCAAAGAAAACTTCTCAGACTGGTAAACAATTGCTTTCTAGTGACATTGTTAGGTTTGGCACTTCGTCGTTTACTGCCGCAGGTCCAATAATTGATGTCGAGAAAGAAGGCAAACTAACTATTATTATCTGGAACATTGACCACCCTTTCTACCAAACATTTGTAATTAACAATAGTGACAATAAAGACTTGCTAAATGCTGTCCATGCTCTTGTTTATGTTATTGGTGAAGCAAAGTTGCAATATTCTACTGACGCACTAAGAAGTAAGTTATTAAATGACATGATTATTACAATGTCTAGCAATCTTAGAATACTTCTAGGATAGTACTTTACTTTATTGAAAATGACCTGCACTTTGCAGGTCATTTTTAGTATTTCATTTAGCCATTAAACAGCAATGATGCTAATATAAAATATCTTCGTTTCGAAGCAAACTTTAATCTCAAACTCAATATTTATGGTGCCTGAATTTAACGAAATACTGAAAATTGTTGGAAATCCACCTAGTCAACGAGCGGTATTTGAAAAAAGAATGAATCGTATTAATGAAGCTATGTCTTGGGATTCAGGTACTTTCAGAAGCAAAATATATCACTCTATATGGGAAAATGGGGTTTATAAAATAGCATTCGGTAAACCTGGTAAGGAATCAACTAACGAGTCGGGGTATACCGGTGCACTAAATCCTCATGATATGAGACCAGACCTGTTTAAGAATAATATTAATCTTGGATCAGCGGCAACATTTGGTGATGTAGTAAGCGATTTAGAAGAAGTAGCAAAAGTAGAAAAATATTGTGTTGAATTAATTGGAGCTTTGCTTTTCCGTTCAGCATTTCTGCTTGATCATAAAGATGAATTAACAATCTCAGGCACTCGTATTTATAGATATTGTCCAAACAGTATGGTGATTGACTATATAACGTCAAAAATCCCTTTAATTTACGGAGTGCCACCCATTGTCTTTTTACAGTATCTAGATGCAATAGCTTTAAATGAAGACGTTAAATATTATTATAAAGGTAAGGATTTAACTAAGGGTGGAGTAGGTGGCAAAAACAACTACTTAACGTACGTTATGATTATTGCTGTAATTACAGGAGAATTACCGATTAGTCTTATTGCAAAAAAGCTATTAAGGACAAATGTGGCTGCAATTTCAATTCAAGATGGACTTAGGGTATTGCCACATATTAAGTAGTTGTTAATGTATGGAAGCAGGCGATATTGTTTTTGGAACAAATAACCATTTAGGTAGCCACCCTATAGTGTTTTTATCTGATATTGACGAATATTCTTTTCACGGTGTTATGCTTACTCATTCATCCAAACGAGGTAACGTTTTACCTTTACCAGAACACTTTATCCAGCTCTCAAAGAATTATGATATCAGTACGACTCCTTTCGTAACAAGGAGTTTAATAGAGAAAAAGGAATGACAACACTTTACAAAAGTGGCAAGACTTTCTGAAATTGGCAGCCGGTTTAATGAGTCAAAGATACAAGGTCAAGAACCAAGGTACTGGGAGAATTACTAACAGAAAAAATATTCTAATTGTGGGACACTCATTATGGATGAATTCCCAGAATTTGATCGGCGTTCACTGGATGCGTTACGTCAACCGCTTGAAGATAGAGTTATTAGTATTTCGCGAGTACAAGGCACCGCGCTGTTTCCCGCAGATTTTATTTTAGTGGCAGCCATGAATCCATACCGAGGGAGTTATGATGGCACTACTGATTTAGCACGCGCCATGAAAGAAACTTACCGGGAAAAAGTATCAGGTCCCATTTTAGATCGGATAGACTTATGGATAGAAGTACCCCATATACCGTATGACACATTGACCGCTCTAGCTATGAATAAAGGCGAGACCCAAAACGCTAGAAAAGAAATAGTAAACGCCCGCAACCGGCAAGAGACTCGATTACATAACCGCGGCATTACCGTAAACGCGCACATGTCGAGCCGTGATATTGACGACGTCATAACACTCACTCCACCAGTAAAAGACATCTTAAAAGCTTCTGCCGCTAAACTAAATCTTTCACCTCGCAGTTACCACCGCTTAATAAAAGTAGCGCAAACAATAGCTGACCTGGAGGGAATACACGTAATAGAACCCAAACATTTATTCGAAGCCCTCCAATATCGAGTAAAGTTATAGTGGGATATCAAAAATAATTTTAGAATAGAAGTGAAGGCAAATTAACAAAAAACTCAGAGCCTACATTAGTACGGTGACGAGCTATTTCTAATCTGAAGAAGAGATTAGTCTATTTTGAGTTTTTTATTTAGTAACCATTACGGCAGATTCGAAACACAATATTATCACTATCACTGTCACACTGAAGATTTCCAGACGCGTCACTACCCGTGAGGTCTCTATTCGGGCCACAACTTATAATTACCGAGGAGATAAGCTGCCCGTTGTCATTGATACCATTACAACCAAGCACTTCAGGAGAACACTCGTAATCGCTGTCAAAAAAATACGGTGTGCCCCAAGGGTCGTCCCCGATTCGAATGTATGGTCCATTCCAGGTAGTCCAACTTTGACCATTGGAGACAAGTCCCGCACGTGGGTAGGATGCACGAATTTCATTTGTCGCTATTGTACGGGCACATACCGTAGTAACGTTTGGTTCACCAGATGGATAATATCCAGTGTCATTGAAGAGTAGTTCCATAGCTATCGATAACTGGTTCAGTTCAGCCTGTGCTTTTGCAATGCGACCTTTCTCGCGCGCCTCACTAATACTTGCAATCACAATTGAAGCCAGCATTCCAATTATAGTCAGAACAACTAGCAATTCCAGTAAAGTAAAACCATTGTTCTGCAATTTCATATAACAAGTATATACTACGTTTTGCGTTTGATACTAAAGATTAATTGCGGCAATCTGGAACAAACTATGTAAAAAACAGTTACCAGGACTACAAAAGAGCGGCCAGATACGACTCATTTAAAAATTATACACTAGTAATACAATAAGAATATTTGGTAAAATACAAACTTGCTCAACACAATGAAGGTCGAGGCGCGCAAGGAAAAGTTTTGGAGCAACGAGATAATCCTTTCTTATTTTGGATGCAGTCCTAGGAGCCTAAGAAAAATGGCGCGAGGCGTATTCAATATACGACGAACGCCATTTTCTGTAGCGACAACGGAATGCGCCGAAATTAGAAAGGATTTTTTCCTCCACGAACTTCAAAGTGAAGATGTGGCCCCGTCGACTTACCACTATTTCCTGAAGCACCAATTGATTCTCCAGAAGCAACTGAAGCACCTACTCCGACATCAACTCGAGAGAGGTGGGCGTACAGTGTCTGCGTACCATTGGCATGTTTAATTACAATGTAGTTACCATATCCTCCGTTCCAGCCAGTACTCTTGGCAACGATAACTTGTCCGGCAGCGGCTGCGCGAATAGTTGTTCCAATACCCGCTCCAAAGTCGACGCCGTTTGAACCATGGATACCTTGAGTTTTTACTCCACCTGGAATTGGATGCGAGAATGAACTACCCCCAGTCGCAGTATTTTTAATGGTGCTACTCTTCTTGGCTGTTTTTGTAGAAAGAGGAGCTGATTCAACGTGCAGGGCACCACCTGGAATAACAATCGTATCGCCAATCGCTAAATCATTATTATTCTCTAATTGATTGTAGGACAAAATTTCTTCTGCGTTTCCTTTGTATTTTTTAGCAATACTGGAAAGTGTATCACCTGATTTAACCACGTGTCTGACACCGGCAATAGGAAGAATAATTAATGTGTCACCGGGCTTAATAGCTGAAGCGCGCGGCAAATCATTAGCCCATAAAATAGTATTTGAAGTCACGCCAAACATAGCGGCAATCTCAGAAAGGGAATCCCCGGCCCGAACTACATACACACTAATTTCTCCACCATTGGTGCGAGATGCGGTAATCTCATCCGCTCCTACCGGACCGGTTGAAACCAATACCCCATCTTGTGCTAAAACATCAGATCCGCCTCGAGCATCGTGTGGTTCTGCATTTTGAGCGGCAGTTAATACCGTTACATCTACTAATGATTCAGTGGGATTAAATTCAGTTACTTGAGGAGTTTCACCCACGTCTTTAAAGGATGGGAAAACACCCGCTTGTACAGATAACGGGACAACAATCGATACAATCAGTAATACACCGTCAAAACTATATCGCGCGAGGCGTTTTGTAATTGTTCTATGTTTCATCCGAGCAACCATACGGTCAAGTACGAGAATTGTTTTGGACTTTGGTGGAGTTGGTTGAATAGTTGTTAAGTTATGGACACGCCGCCGTACAACCGCTACAGGAAATTTTGTCGAAACAAAAAGAGCCAAAGGCTCTTCTGCCGTTACCACACGTTGGTAATGCGCTAATTCTACTAGAGTCTTCCGTAAGTACAATTGACGTAATGCACTTTCCCCAGTCGAGGGAGGGAAGGGTCGAAATAGGTATAAAAATAACTGTTTTTATTCTATTGACACTTTATTAAATCTAATTAATGGTTTTTTTACCAGGTATGGTATAGTGTCACCGTTATGAATGATGCACCGTACTTTTCAGGTTTAAATACCCCTCAAAAACAAGCCGTATTGCACACGAAAGGTCCTTTACTTATTCTCGCCGGCGCCGGCTCAGGAAAAACCCGTGTAATTACTCATCGGATTGTCCATTTAATCCAAGGCGGGGTAGCCCCACACAACATTTTAGCCGTTACCTTTACCAATAAAGCAGCTAAAGAAATGCGCGAGCGGGTAGAAAAATTGATTCATGAATTTCCCACTTCAAACGGAACGGTAGTTAATTCACTACCCACCGTCACCACCTTCCATGCCCTCGGAGTCCGGATTTTACGCGAGTTCCACGAAGCGGTTGGATTACGTCGTCACTTCACTATCTATGATCGAAGTGACAGTTTACGGGCCATCAAACAGGCTCTGGAGGCTACAAATAACGACCCAAAAGAATTTGAACCCCGAAAAATTCTCAGTAAAATTTCTAAAGCAAAAGGTGATGCAAAATCACCTGCTGCTTTTAAAGACGAAGCCTCATCATATCCGGATCGGGTAGCGGGTGATGTCTGGGTGAAGTATGAAGAAATAATGAAGGGAGAACACGCCTTAGATTTTGATGATTTACTGATTAAAACCTTACGTTTAATTGAACAAAACCAAACTGTACGCACAACGCTGCAAAACCGTTTTCAATACATTCACGTTGATGAGTATCAAGATACTAATCGCGTACAATTTGAAATTGCTAAATTACTAACTGGCGAACGTCACAATTTATGCGTCGTGGGAGATATCGACCAAAATATTTACTCCTGGCGAGGAGCAGATATTAAAAACGTACTACAGTTTGAAAGGTTTTTCCCTACTGCTACTACCATACTCCTTGAAGAAAACTATCGTTCCACTAAAAACATCATTGGTGCGTCAAATGATGTCATTGAAAAAAATAAAAATCGCGTTGCTAAAGAAGTATTCACCAGTAATGGGGATGGGGAGAAAATATCCCTCTATGCCGCTATGACTGGTCCTGACGAAGCTGAATACATTGCCCGCACCGCAAAAAAACTTATCGAAGACGGCCTAGAACCATCCCAGATTGCCGTGCTCTATCGAACGAACTTCCAATCTCGAGTGCTAGAAGAAGCATTCCTTAACTACGGGGTTTCCTACCAGCTTTTGGGTACAAAATTCTTTGAACGTAAAGAAGTTAAGGACGTATTATCGTACCTTCGGTTAGCCTTAAATCCTACCAGCACCGCTGATTTAGCCCGGGTAATTAATGAGCCAGCTCGTGGTATAGGTAAAGTAACGATGCTTAAAGTTATGGAAGGCAAGAAGGCTGAACTCAAAGGAGCCACCTTAGAAAAAGTGGAACGATTTGATCAAATGATGCTCGATATTGCTGATGAAGCCCGCACCAAAGTACTTTCTGAGACGCTAAAATTTATTATGAAGCGGACCGGGATAGAAACTGAATTAAAAAAGAACGGAACAGAGGATGATTTATCTCGTCTGGAAAACCTTCAGGAGCTTGTTACCCTGGCTGTCCGTTACGACGAGCTCAGTCCCGAAGATGCAGTTGAGGCCTTACTTGAAAATGCCGCTCTGCAAAGTGATCAAGATGAAATTAAAGACAAAGAGGAATTAAATGCAGTACGACTTATGACCGTACACTCCGCAAAAGGACTGGAATTCCCATACGTGTTTGTGTGTGGTCTTGAGCAAGGATTGTTTCCTCATGAACGCCTCGATGACATCGGCATTGATCACGAAGAAGAGCGTCGGTTATTTTATGTAGCGTTAACGCGAGCAGAGAAAAAAGTGTATTTGACCTACGCACATATGCGCACCATTTATGGAACCCAAAAAGTAAATGTGCCTTCGACATTTATTAATGATATTAGTAAAGAATACGTGGAGAGTGAGAACCCGAGAGGGTGGGGGAATACTTCATCCGGTTACGAGACCACAATCTTCCTCGACTAAGGAGCGGACACGCATAAATGGCACACTTCTGCGTTAACCCGCGCAAAATGCTCTTCACCGTACAAAAAGTACGGCTCAGTCCATTTTACTTGGTTGCCTTGAATTGCACTCATTTATGAGCGTCCTTTTATGCAGGGTAACATTTGTTGATTCGTTTACTTCTATTTTGAATTTATTTCTTTAAACTCTTCACTTTTCAATATTCCATTTTCTATATTCTCTATCCCATATTTAATATTCAACATTCTCTTGTAATTAAGTACATATATATGTATGCTCGGGGGTATATGAAGCGTACTCATTATGGACATACAGAAGAGGGGGAGGGGGTGGAGAAATTTTTGCATAAAAAATCCCTCGGGCAAAATTTTCTTACGAGCGATGTAGTGCCCAAATGGCTCACCGAAGCTGGGGAAGTAACGCGTAACGATACCGTGATAGAAATTGGCCCTGGAACAGGAGCCTTAACTAAGTCGCTGTTGGCAACGGGAGCAAACGTAATAGCCTTAGAAGCTGATAATCGGGCGGTAGTTATTTTAGAAGATGTATTTAAAGACTACATAACCTCAAAACAGCTAACCCTAATACATTTTGATGCCCGGGAGCTTTCGGTGAGTGATTTAGGTCTTACACACCAGCAATTTAAAGTAGTGGCTAATATTCCGTACTATTTATCGGGGTTTTTATTGCGAACCTTCCTTGAAAACCCGATTCAACCCTCCCAATTAGTGTTTTTAATGCAAAAAGAGGTAGTGGAGCGGATTGCCAGAGCGAGTAAATCGTCTATTTTATCACTGTCGGTACAGGCTTTTGGCGTCCCTAAGTACATAAAAACCGTTACGCGAGGCCATTTTAACCCAAAACCGAAGGTTGATTCGGCAATTTTACGAGTGAGCGACATTACCACCAATAATTTTGCTTCGGTCGCGGAACAACAGCTGTTTTTTGAACTCCTGCATCTGGGTTTTGGTCAAAAACGTAAGCAATTACTGTCTAATTTTTCTCATCGCTACGACCGGGGTACCCTTGAGCAACTTTTTACCACCCTCAAAATACGACTAGACGCCCGCGCCGAAACCCTACCGCTCCCCACATGGCTTTCATTAACTAAACATCTCATCCATATACCCAACCTTACGCAAGTGTTATCGACAGAGTAATCAACAAGATTTACACAACTTATACACTACTAGGCTAAAAGTAATCCTTGTAGTTGCTATAATAATTCGTAATGGCATATAATCCAAAAATTCTCGGCGCATTTGTGGTTGGTTTTGCGCTGGTTGCTGGTGCCTATACCATCAGTAACTTTAATGCTCCTCGGATTGATACTCAAAATGAACCGGTGTATGGATTAGGCGCTAGTCCAGCTGCCGCCCGAAATTACATTCCAGTTATCGACGCTGACGATAATGGAATTGAAGATTGGCGAGAGGAATTTGTTAATAATACGCCTATAATTATTGATAATTCAGATGTAGCAGGACCAGTACAATACACACCACCAACCTCACTGACGGATCAAGTGGGGATTCAACTATTTCAAAATGTACTGCAGGCTAAAGGCCGAGGTAATGTTGGCCCAAATCCGCAACAAGTAGTAGCCGATACCGCGGAAATGCTTCGTAGCACCGCCATGAACGACTATATTTTTAAACTTAATCAAATTCAAGTTATTGGTACCAATGACGAAGCTATAAGAACGTACGCAAACACATTAGGTCAAATTATTATCAATAATAACGTAAAGGGAGATAGCGACCTGGCGATTATTGAACGGGCTTTGCAAACCGAAAACCCAGAAGAACTAAAGAAACTAGACCCGCTCATCACGATGTATAAAAACCTCCGTGATCAAACGCTCGCCACTCCAGTGCCTACGGGGTTTGAAAAACAGCATCTTGATTTGATCAATGTCTATCAAGCTATGTATTCCACCTTGAGTGGACTTAAACTCGTGTACGACGATCCGGTAGTGGCGTTATTACGAGTGCGACGGTACCAAGACGATACCAAGGGTCTTGGGATTGCCTTGCAAAATATGTACAGCGCCTTTATGCCACATGTACGTTTATTTACCGAAAGGGACCCTGCCTTTGTGTTCTTAGCCTTTAGCCCTAAATATTAATATGTATTACCGCCTTAAAAAATATTCTGTCCTTGCATTGTCATGCTTCTTGCTCATGACTGTCTTTGCTGTTTCGGTACCGACCCATAAAGCAGAAGCGGGAGGAGCAGGCGGGGGAGCGACATTAGGAATGCAGATTGTCCAACAAGCGGAATTAGCATCATCGGCATTATCAAACGCAGCTACGGCGGTTGGTGTTAATAGCTTAGTATTAAAAGAAACTGTTCTTGACGGAATTGGCTGGGCCATTGCCAAACAAATGGTCAGTAGCATGACTCGCAGTTTGATTAACTGGATTAACTCGGGCTTTGAAGGTAGTCCCGCGTTTATTACCGATTTAAACGCTTTTTTACTTGATGCCTTGGATACTGCAGCTGGAGAATATATAAGAAGTCTCGGTGGAATTGGTGAATTTATTTGTTCGCCGTTTCGATTGGATGTGCAAGCTGCTTTGAGCGTTTCCTACGCTCAAGCACGCAGTGGAATGCCCTCAGGACCAACCGCACCCGCTTGTAGACTCTCTGATATAGCCAATAATATTGAAGGTTTTTTTGCGGGAGTTTCTGATGGAGGGTGGGGAGAGTGGCTAGATGTTACGAGTAGTCCACAAAACACTCCCTATGGGGCCTACCTTGAAGCGCAGGCTCGACTTAATATTAAATTAAAAAATGAAGCTGGCCAGGAAATTGAGGTGGCGAGCTGGGGAGATGGTTTTTTATCAAAAAAAATATGTGAGACTATTGAAGGTAGTGGCGGTCGAGAAAACTGTACTATTTCAACCCCGGGACAAGTAATTTCTGAAGCACTAACCTTTCAACTTTCAACCGGACCACGCTCTCTTATTGAAGCAGACGAAATTAACGAACTTATTGGCGCACTGTTAAATCAACTCGTAACCGCTGCCATGGAGGGAATTAATGGTCTGTTGGGACTAAGTGAGGGTACTGGGTATACTGATTACAGTTTGAATGGATCAAGCACTCGTGCCTACCTTGATGATATGGTTGACCAGGGATCACTAAACACTAGTGCCACTCTGTCACAAATGCAAACTTCTCTTACAACCGAACAGTCTTATCTCACTCTGACTTCGGGCACCTTAAGTGAAGCCAGCCGAAGATTAAGCCTGGTAGCAGCCAGTCAAAGTGCCATTACCAACTTATTTGCTGCTGGTAACCCCGGCACCAACCTCGCCAACATCACCCGCTCAGACACCCTCACGAGCGCTCGTAGTAAGGTTTCCACGGCCCTTAGTGATAGCCCCACTACTCAAGAGCGAGCCGACCTAACCGTAGTACAAACTCAATTAGACACTATTAGCAATGCTTTAAGTGTCATCGCTACCATGTCTGACGACAGAACGCTTGCCACAACGTTACCAACCTTTACCTTTACCAGACTTGAAGCAGAAGGAGCACGGGTGGTTACCCAACTTACAACCCTTGTTTCAGAACTCAATGTGATTGTTCCAAGAACTACCGCCAATGTTTCTAGACTTACTAGCTTAATTTCGAGGTACAACAATGCTGACGTGCCGGTTATTGGCTCAAGTGCTTCAACATCATCACCTACCTCAATACGAAATGATGTGGCATTAGAATACTCTACATTGGTCACTGGAGGCACTCTTACCACTCAATTAACCATAGACCAGAATCGTACCCGTTGGCGACAAGCACTTAACCTTTAGTAGTGGTTAACCTAGGTAAACGAAGCGGTAGCAGTGCTAGAATATTAATGTAATGACTTATTTGGTCGGTATTTTCAGTGGAGATAAATTAGGTAAACGGGGTATTTCCTTTGTCTTTTTACTCTTAATATTAAGTACACTCTTCTTAAGCAGTTTTGCTCAGGTACTTGCTCAAGGCGGAGGAGCTGATTCAGGCGGTGCAGCTAATCCTCCACCAATACCTGTTGGAGGACCTGGAACATTTCCAGTTGGAGGTAACGGACCCGGTGCCGGCACAGGTGGTGGGGCCACAGGCGGAACTGGAGCAGGAAATGTGCCTTATGGTGACGATTATTCGGGGAGTGCAAATCAAACAGAACCGGTACCCTTAGTGCAAACAGGAGGAACGAGTGACCCTGTACTTTTACTACTACACGCCATCTTTGTCACCGGCTTAGGGTGGGTGGTAGGTCAGATAGGGTACATGTTTGACTACTCCGTAAATAATTTTATTATCGGTTTTGGGGAATTGTATTTGAATCAAAATATCGGTCAAAACATAGACAACTTATGGACCACTGTTCGCGATATTTTTAATCTAACGTTTATTTTTGGACTCGTGTATATCGGGTTTAAAATGATTTTAGACAGTAGTGACAGTAGTGCTCGAAAAATGCTCGTGTCTTTAATAGGAGCAGCTCTCTTGGTAAACTTTAGTTTATTTATAACTAAATTTGTCGTTGATTTTTCTAATATAGCTGCGTATCAAATATATACGGCTTTTGCGGGCACTAGTCCGGGAGTTTTTAGTCTAACGGAATCGTTCAAAAATTTAATGGGTATTAATGAGATTTTGGGAGTTTCGTATATTCAAACTGAAGGTGGATATCAATATGTTGTCGGTCTGGCAATAGTACTATTGGTTTTAGGATACGTATTTTTAGCGGGCGCGTTAATGATAATGATTCGATTCGTCGTATTGTGTATCTATATGGTTTTTTCACCTTTTATGTTTCTTGGGTGGGTATTTCCTGCCCTTCAACATTATTCCCGTGACTACTGGAGTGGATTCCTCCGCCAAGCATTTTTTGCACCAGCGTTTATGTTTATGCTCTATCTATCCTATAGAGTTGCCTCGTCCTTTCCTTCAAGTCAAAGAAGTTTTGCCTACGTGTTTGGCACAACGCAAGACGGTTCTCAAGGTGGATTTGCCGGTAGCACTTCTGCGATTGATCCAACCATTCCATTTTTTGCGATGGTGATTGTCTTTTTAGTAGCCTCTATTGTGGTAGCTAAAAAAATGGGCGCACACGGTGCCACGATGACTGCATCATTTGGAAAAAATATTACTGGTCGAGCTAAAAATGCCATTACCTACATGCCACGTGCTGGTACACGGATGGCTGTAAATAAGGCGGGAGAAATGTCAGAGCGTGGTCTTAACAGGCTCCAGGCGAGAGGGGGTGTATTAGGAAAATTAGCAAGCACTAATACAGTTGATCGTGCTTTACGGGGCGCAGCTGAATCAGCTAGTAATGCAAAATTAGGAACAGTTGGCTCAAATAAAGAGCAAAGAAAATATGCTGCTGGAATTAGTGCTAGAGCAGACCAAACTCGCAGAGCTGATGAACGTAAAGGAGATGATATTGAACGGGTAAACTCATTTAAAAATGCCGACTCTACTCTCGCTAAAACATCAGCCACTGCTGATGAATTGAACTCAGCCTTTGAAACACTTGGCAAAACTATTAAAGAGATGAGTGATGAACAGCGCACTGATTTGGGTATAAACAAACTTAAAAGTACTCAAATTGCAGCTCATTTAACTGACGGTCACATCGAATCATTGGAAAAGTCAGGTAAATTCTCAAGACAAGAGATTTCAGAAATTAAAGCCTCCCGTACTAATGCCTTTACTAATATTGCCGCAACTGGTCATAGCATAACGTCTGGATCCATTCCTTCAGCAGCTTCTTCTACTACCGTTACAAGCAAACAAAGACAAAAACTTATGAACCGAAGTGTTCAAGATATTGCTAAAATGCCGACCGAGGTGTTTACAAAGCCAGCAATGGCACAGTACTTAACACCACAAATGGTAGAAGAAAAAATGAAAACTGGTGCTATCAACTCATCACAATTGGAAGAAATACGAAACAATATTGAAGCTAATGTTATTCATGCTACCTCTGCCAATCCTTCTTCGCTTAAAATGTGGCGTAAATGGTCTGACAATACCGTGTATGGCGCGCAGTTAGGTATAAACTTTGCTTAAAATATGTTTTACAATTGGGAAAAATTTATTGAAGCCTACCGACAAGCAAGTCCTCAGACGCAGAATTTTATTGATTCAAATATAATTTCGAAATATTTACAAAAAAAACTTGCGGGGAAACTAACTAGTGTAATTATTCGTGATTTGGTACTGCATATAAGTAACACGGTTTTGAATTTATCAGAATCAAATGATTTAGAAAGTTACATTAGTAAAAACAATTTAAACAGCAGTTTAATTACGCCTGTCACTGAGCTTTGTTTTCATTTTTTTCTTACTGAAAATGACTACACAACACTTGCCCCGCAAATTTCTACAGAATTACGAACTAACCAAATGAACCATGATCCACATAAAGCCTATTTTATTCACGCTCCCAAGTGTAAAATTGAAGTTGCTGAAATTTATACTACTAACAATCTTTTTGAGGTTGTTTCCTTTAAACAGTTTCTTATAGTTATTGGAGATATTGCTCTGGGCTTTTATAAAATTGAAGATACTGCAGCCCTTCTTCAGCAGGAACTAGCACTTGATACCACTACAGCCGAAAAAATTGCGATTGATATACAAGAGTTTCTAAAACCACTTTCTGATCCTAACTGGCAACCACCAGGAGATGACGAGGAAGAGGAGTTTGAAGCTTCTAATCCACCACTATCTAATAGTACCCAGTCCCCATTAGAACCTTCTACACCAGTACATTTCGAACAACAGTCTGCAATTCCAGAAATTCGAACCATGGCGTCGGATATGGCTCAGGAACGATCACCGGCCCGGACTACATTTAATGCAGTAGCGAATATTGATGAACCTATCTACGTATCGACCCAGCCAACCCTCGAACGAACTGCCGTGGGTGTGCCGACATACACACAACCAGTACCAGCAAAGCCTGATACAGATGAATCTCGCTGGAGCTAACACCGAGCACTGAGTAAAAGTCTGACTCTCTATTAGTAGCGATACTGTATAATAATCGCATGCAGTTTGAAGTCCCGCAGTTCATCGAAATAGAAGACAAGATTGTAGGTCCATTTACGTGGCGGCAATTTTTGTATTTGGGTGGCGGTGGGGGAATGGTCGTGGTGTTACTCTTAACATTACCGTTTTTCCTCGCTATTATTCCGGCATTTTTAATTGGACTTTTTACCGCCGCTTTAGCGTTTTACCCCGTTAACAATCGTCCCTTTTCTCACTTTCTGGAGGCGATGTATAACCACTATCGTCGGAAACGGCTCTATCTATGGCAACAAACACGAGAAATTGTTCATAAAGAAACTTTTACGCCCACCACGACTATTCGTAATCCTATTATGATGAATCCGACCCATAACCAAAAAAAGGATATTACGTCTTTGGCGCGCCGTTTGGAACTTAAAGCCATGGAAAAAAAGGATTAATACTATATGGCTACCAATACTTCTGCAGCAACTCAAGACTTTGTTTCAATTCGCGACATTCGCGACGGCATTGTGATATTAAAATCTGGCCAGATTTGTAAAGTACTGTTAGCTTCGTCAGTTAACTTTGCACTCAAATCACAAGATGAACAACGTGCCATCTTGTTTCAATTTCAAAACTTTCTTAATACTATCGATTTTTCTCTACAAATTTACGTGCAGTCACGTCGATTAAACATCGAACCATATCTAGCCATGCTCGCCGAACGGCAGGGGAGTCAGGATAATGATTTAATGCGCGTCCAGTTACGCGAATATATTGAATTTATTCGCAGTTTTACCGTTGAAGTTGATGTGATGAGTAAAAACTTTTTTGTGATTGTGCCGTATACGCCAAACAAAATTAATATTACACAAGGTTTTAAAGGCATTTTAAACCAAGGCCGGGCCGGGTTACAAAACGAAGCTACTCTAGAAGAACAGCGACTCCAACTTGAGCAACGCCAAGCGGTGGTGGAACAAGGACTTAATCGCATGGGAGTTCGTACGATTGCACTTCAAACAGACGAATTAGTTGAGCTGTTTTATCACATATACAACCCCGGTGATATCACTGGCTCCGCTCCTACGATACAATAACAACTATGGGACTTCTCGATAATCTACGACCAAAAAAATTAGATGAAAATCAAATCGCGATTAGTGAAAGTCTTTTAACGCTGGCTGACGTTATCGCTCCTTCGGCTGTTAGTATCAAACCCGGCAGTATTAATATTAGCGGTACCTCCGCCCGCGTATTTTATGCAGTATCCTACCCCCGCTTTTTAAATGACGGCTGGCTTGAACCAGTACTCAACATGGAAAAGGAACTCGATGTGACCATTGTGATTCACCCGATTAGTACTGCCGAAACTTTAAAGAAATTTCAGAAAAAAGTAGCGGAGGTACAGAGTCAAATTAATATTCGTGCCGAGCGCGGGGAAGTGCGTGACCCGCAACTTGAAGCGGCCTATCGTAACCTTGAGGATTTGCGCGACAAGCTCCAACAAGCCGAAGAAAAGTTATTTGATGTCGGGCTATACATTGCGGTTTATGGAGAAGACGACGCCAAACTAAATAAAGTCGAAAATGACATTAAAGGTATCCTTGACTCTAAACTCATTTACATCAAACCCGCCCTCTTCCGCCAAGAACCCGGACTGCAAAGTATTATTCCAACCGGAACCGATGAGTTAATGACCCACAGTAAATTTAACTCCTCACCACTTTCTAGCTTCTTTCCGTTTACTTCGTTTGACCTCACTTCAGACACGGGAATTTTATATGGTATCAATCGCCACAACTCATCATTGGTATTATTTGATCGTTTTGGATTAACGAACTACAACTCTGTTACCTTTGCGACCTCGGGAGCCGGGAAGTCATACAGTATTAAGTTAGAAATTCTCCGATCCCTTATGTTTGGGTCAGAGGTAATCGTGATTGACCCGGAGCGTGAATACGAGTACTTAGCAGAAGCCACCGGCGGACGATTTTTTAATATTTCACTTTCTTCAAAACACCACATTAACCCCTTTGATCTACCACCTCCAGGAGATGACGAGGAACCAGCTGACGTACTGCGATCACAGATCGTTCATTTAATTGGACTTTTTAAATTAATGTTAGGCGGACTAGCGCCTGAAGAAGAGACAATTATTGACTTAGCGATTCGCGAAACCTACGCCTTAAAGGATATTACCGAACAAAGTAACTTTAAAGATCTTGAACCGCCACTACTCTCGGACTTTGAAATGGTGCTTGCCGGAATGAATGGGAGCGCCTCGTTAATTAGTCGATTACAAAAATATACCTCTGGTACTTGGTCTGGTTTTATGAACCACCCCACCAACGTTGATATTCAACAGAAATTTGTGGTGTTTTCACTCCGAGACATGGAAGATGAATTAAAAACCATCGCCATGTTTATCGTGACCAACTACATCTGGGCTGCTATTCGTCGTCGCTTGGTTAAACGACTACTGGTGATTGATGAAGCCTGGTGGATGATGAAATCTGAAGACACTGCTTCTTTCTTGTTTAGTTTGGCTAAACGAGGACGAAAATACTTTTTAGGTATTGCTACTATAACGCAAGACGTGGACGACTTTTTACGCTCACCGTACGGGGTACCGATGATTACAAACTCGTCGCTTCAATTTTTAATGAAACAATCACCTACCGCCATTGATAACATTCAACGCACGTTTAACTTAACAGATGAAGAAAAGTTCTTGTTACTGGAATCAGATGTGGGGGAGGGCTTATTCTTCGTCGGGTTAAAACACGTCGCTATTAAAGTGATTGCTTCATACACGGAAGATCAAATCATCACCTCGGACCCTTCTCAAATTCTCCAAATCAAAAATGCGCGCAAGGAATTAAACGAGAGTCAGTTGTAGTATACTTAGCAGTATATGGCAACTTTTGGCCCCAAACAACGTGATATAGCCTCGGAATTTGAAGAAGGTTATAATAATCCCAACCTGCGCTTTAGAAACTCCTCGGAAAATGACTCAGGTATACAAAATTCACGAATAGAAAATGGGAATCAACCGAGAACCCTTACTTCACGACCTAGTGAAGATGGACGGCGTAAACGTACAACTGCCCGACGTTACCAAGGCCGAAATGAATCTTTAAAGGAAACTGAGATCAGTCCACGCAATGAACGTGTGGATCAGCGCTACTACAGAGAAGAACAACAAATAATGGCAAGCAACGATACTGCGCTCGACGCCAATAAACCAAAAATTACCATCCTCGCACGAGCTCGCGGAGTATCGTTTGGTGGCATTGTCGCCAGCATTGCGTTTACGCTCTGGCCCATACAGATATTACTTGCGTCTATTGGGGGAATTCTTTTAGGTATGTCGACCCAAGTTGAAGAATCCTGGCTGGCCTGGGCCGCTGACAAAGTGGTGCAAAATGTGGGTTGGGTAGTAGGGTTTGAGTATTCCGATTTGAGTGCACTGGCAAGCGCGGCCTTTGCCTTACTTGCCATTATAGGGGGAGTACTTTTACTCGGCGCACTACTAGGTGCCAAAATAATGCGACTTCATCCATTATTTGGTAACGCTACCACTTTAAAAACTGGTCTCTTCCTTTGTGCGATTATAAGTTGCTTTTTACCCATTGTGCCCATGACGGCTATTTGGGCGTGGGCAGTGGCCGCTTATCCAAAATAAGTGAACTTCCTCGTCATTTAGGGAAAACACTTTGGTACAATAGGGATATGCGATTGATTGCTATTATATTTTTTTTATTGCTCGCGACGCCGACAACTATCTTATGTGCTCAAGTGGGGAGCAGTATTGCAGAAATAACAGGTGAAAACGTGAGTATTATTCTTAATCCTCAATTTCCTAATCCTGACGAACAAGTCACTGCCACCCTTGATGATTATGCTCTCAACGGAAGCGGAGCAACAATTACTTGGTATTTTGATGGACTCAGTGCTCCAGCGGTTACTAACCTCCGTAAAATTACTTTTACCGCACCAGCGATTGGTAAATCCATGTCAGTTATAGCCCGTCTGACTTATCCAAACGGACAAAAAATTGAAGCGAAAAGAATTCTCTCGCCCCTTTACCTCGACCTTATTGTTGAACCTCAAACCTATACTCCTGTTTTTTATCAAGGAAGAGCTTTACCTACCAAAGGGAGCATCATTAATATTAATGCGCTGCTTCAAAATATAAACGGTCCAATTAATAGTGCTAATTACATCTATGTTTGGAGCTTAAATAACGATTCAGTATACGGAGGAGGGAGACTAGGGGGGAATTGGGCACAAATTGTTGTTCCGCATGGTGAAACGAGTGTCGTCACCATTTCCGTACAAGATAAAAATAACACCACCGTCGCTCGGAAGTTAGTTTCTATTCCAACCGCTAAGCTTGATGTGCAATTTTACGAAATGAATAGCCTGCTTGGTTTGGGTCAAAAAGCAATTTCCAGTGAGTTTATTCTCACTGGTAACAGCGCATCTATTAAAGCGGCACCATATTACCTCGACACCAGAGCAATTAATGGCAATCTTTTTACTGAGTGGAGCATAAATAACAGGCCAACACCAACAAACAACTTTGACCCATTCGAAATTAACCTGGAACGGGGAGCGGCCGGAAGTGCCCGTGTTGGTTTTAAAATTCGAAACCTTTCAGAACTTTTACAAAGTGATGAAAGTTCATTCCAGGTGAAGCTTTAATATGAATAAAACACTACTTATTATCGCTGGAGTATCCGCTATACTACTACTAGTAGCTATTTGGTTATACCTCCTTATTTATGGAACACCAAAACCAATTGAACAATTTTTTACTGATTTTAGTTTTGCGGAAAACTCTGATATTACACCCCTTACACCATTTATACCCGAAGTAACCAATGGTCAAGTTGATGTCGATGATCTAGTACAGCTCAGACAATTGACCCTTAAACCTACCATTGGATTTGGAGAAAAAATAAGCATTACTAATAATGAACAATTAATGTTGTATGCCGAAGCGGGGACTGGGCATGTTTTTTCTATTGATCTTGTGACCGGAACGGAAATCCGTCTCTCAAACATAACAATTACAAATCCTCAATTAGCAAAATTTAGCCCTAACGGGGAATACGTTGCGATTCGATCAGGTTATGGCGCTCAAAACACGGTTGAACTTTTAACTCTAGCCGGAGAAAATAGCGCCACTAAAGTAACCCTGATTCCCAAAATGGTTGATTTTAATTTTAATGATAATAATCAACTTCTTTATTCTGAATTTAGTTCTGTTGGTTTAACCGGAAAGGAACTCAACCCGACTACAAAAACTATACGTACACTTTTTTCAGTACCATTTCAAAGTGCAACTTTTATATGGAGCATGACTACCACAACACCACATTATGTATATCCAAAAGCCTCGGCAAAATTAACCGGTTTTCTCTATTCTTTTGTAGGAGGTACTGTTAACCGCTTACCAATTGAGGGGAGGGGATTAACCAGCTTTGCCAATAGTGATTATGTAATTTTTTCAAAACAAACAGGAAACGGCCCTGCAAGTCAGGCGTATTCCGTAGACAAAAAAACAAGCAGCACCCTGGCTTCAACTATAGACCCAAACAAATGTGCCTTTTCAAAAACTGAATTAAATATATTCTACTGTGGATCAACCCAGGAAACATATGGTTCTGAATTTCCCGACGATTGGTATAAAGGAATTCGTTCCTACTCTGATCAACTATGGAGAATAGATGCATCTAAAGGTAGCGCCTCACAATTGATTAACCCTGAATCAGTCGTAGGGAGAGCAATTGACGTTACAACTATGCAGACCAGTAGTGACGGCGGGGTGTTATACTTTACAAATAAAACTGATAATACACTTTGGATGTATGAAATCTAAACTATTTATTTCCTTACTGATAATCGGATTTTTAACACCAAGTGCTCTTTTTGCAGCTGAATTTAGAATGTTGGTGGGTATACCGGGGGTAGATGTAGTAGGAGGTGGTTTAAATCAATATATTAACGCCCTCTATAGACTCTCTATTAGTATTGCAGCTTTGCTTGCGGTAATTAAAATTATCGCCGCGGGAGCAAAATACATGCTCACCGACATAGTGCCAGCCAAAGAAGAAGCCAAAAAAGATATCCAAGGGGCTTTAATTGGACTTTTAATTGTCATCGGTGCTATTGTAATTCTTAATACTATTAACACTGACTTAACGAATGTAAATTTTGATCTTGAAACTCTCCCCATTAACGATCGTCCTCTAACTGGCCCTGAGGGTGAATTACGAAGACTTTGTGGAACAGATAATAGCACCTGTACTATTCAAGTATGTACTGATAGCCAGAACCGATTGCCGGGCATAAGTGAATTTTTACCCGGCGGGTCTGGCGCCTCTTGCCAGGATGATTGTAATAATGCAGATGGTTTTGTGTTCCGAGAAACAGCTAATGGAGCCATACGATGTGCCGTAAGTAATGAACGCCTGGCTGAACTTATGGTAGGAAGTTCGTGCGGTGGAAATAGCCAGCAATGTTCGGTTCTAAGTTGTGAAGTGTATGGTGCTGATTACAATACCTGCCCAGGAGCGTGTAGTGGGATAAATGGTGTGTATACCAGTAACGGCCAGACGTGCTTAGTGAGAAATGGTGCTACAGAATCTATTACCTGTACCGGAGCTACTAGTGGTGGTGGAGGTAGAGGAGGTGGTGCCGCAATAAATCAAGGGGGCTTTTGCCAATCTGCTCGAGATGATTGTTACGATAGATCTGGGTATGTAACTGCTGCTACAGATACCACTGTTACTTGTTCAATACCTCGAGACCTTGCTGCCGAAGCAGAAGCTGCGGAAGAAGCTGCGGAAGAAGCTGCCCGGGTAGCGTGCGATGCAGACCCGACTACACAATGGGATTCCACTCGTGGATGTGTACCTGAAGGTTACGTCGATCCGATTCTATAATGATAGTTACTTTTACCGGTGCTTTCGTACGTAGAACTCTTGAGCGATTTGGACTAGGTTACTGACTACAAAATATAGGGCGATGGTAGCAGAGAAGCTGTAGGCGATGAAGATAATAAAAACAGGCATAACGTATTTCATTTGAAACTGCATATTGCGAGCAAAATCATCTTTTAGACTTGGGGCCGCATCTTTATCTTTCTCTTTTAACGGCATCGAAGCCATTGAGAGTTTGGTACTAAAAAATTGAGTAATACCCGCGAGCAATGCGAGCGCCATACTCTTTTGCGTAATATCAATACTGCCAAAAAATTCCATCGAAACCATGACCGGATTGGGAATAAAAGAATAGAGGATATCTGTATTAATGCCCGGTAGAGGAACGCCTCCACCCTTAGACACCGCGAAGTAAATGGCAATGATAAACGGGATTTGAATAAACAAAAGTAAAATACTAGCAAACGGATTCATGCCCGCTTCTTTGTATAATTCCATCATGGCCTTCGCTTGTTCCTCCCGCTTGTCTTTAAATTTTTCTTTGAGTTCCTTGAGCTTTGGCTCAAGTTCCTTCATAATTTTTTGTGTCTTGACCGCCTTTATAGACAAAGGAAGGAGACAAAACTTTACCAAAATAACGATGGCAATAATCGCTAACCCCACGTCTCCTCGGGGCATTACATCAATAAAAAACACCAGTCCGTTATAGACCGGGTCAAAAAAAATCGTGTGCCAAATATAACTAAACATAATGTCGCTATTCTACCTTGCTTTTAACGCGGTGGCGAGAAGCTCTGCTATTGCCGGAGCTACGTCTTTTTGATTCAGATTTTTAGCAGTCGGCTTGGCGATAATCAGATAGATACCAGTACTCGTTTGAAGTGAAGTGCGTGCCGCCGCATAGACCCGTCTACGTAACGTATTCCGATCAACTGCCTCTTTAAATACTTTTTTTCCAACCACCACCGCCACTCCCCGCACCGGGGCGGGGGAGTAAATAAGCGTAAAGAAATCAGTATGGAACCGACGGCCAATTTTAAAGTATTGTGTAAAAGCGGTACGGGTGATACGTTCGGATTTTTTGAACATATATAAATTATACTCTAGAAAGTATATTGCCTTGCGTAATTAAACGGTTCTAAAAAGGCCCCAGATACTAGGCGACCAGCAGTTTTTAGGTGAAACGTACTTCTTGTACGATGAACTTAATAAACTGTGCAGGCAACAACGTAGATGGGGCCTTTTTAGAATTGTTTATCGAGCTTTTGAGGGCTTAACGGTTAGTCGTGCACGTCCCACTCGTCTTCGAGCGCGGATAATCTTGGCTCCGGCAGTAGTTGCCATACGCACTAAGAAGCCGTGGGTAGTGGCTCGTTTCTGCTTACTTGGTTGGTAGGTTCGTTTACTCATATTAAATGTAATTAGTGGTAGAACTATACATGATATTTTAAAGTTCGCAACCTGTTAACCGACCCTCACTATCCGTATAATAATAGTACGAGTGACTCGATAGGGGATGGACAGTTGGTATAAAAAATTATTGTCCACAGGTTATCCACAGTTGCATAAAGAGTATCAATACTGAGGGGTACTTTTTAGTCACTTTATTGCCTTAGTATTTACAGTTTTTTTTCACCCAGTATAATTCACACAGCTTTAGAAATATTATCACTATGCCTCCTGTAACACACCAACATCAAAGCAATAGCATTGTTCGAACTGAGCAAATTGATGTTAAAAGTCTGTGGGATAATGCCTTGGTTAAGATTGAACTATCAATCACTCCTGCTAACTTTAAGACTTGGTTTCGCGACACGCACATTGTTTCGCTTGAGGACGGCACCCTCACTATTGGGGTACCGAGTATTTTTGTTCGGGACTGGCTGGCTGATAAATTTCAGTCAATGATTTTAAAAACCCTGCGTGAAATTACTCCCTATGTACGGAGTATTGAATACGCCGTACTACAACGGAGCGATAGAAGAGGGGAGACCAATAAAACTCAAACCATTAATGCCGCTCTCCCGCTTGAGGATTACTACATCAATAAAAGTGATAACCTTAACCCAAAATATTCTTTTGAAAACTTTGTGGTAGGCCCTTACAACGCGCTTGCGCACGCAGCTGCTAAAACTGTGAGTGAAAAGCCGGGAATTGCGTATAATCCACTATTTATTTATGGTAAAACCGGTCACGGTAAGACTCACCTCATTCAAGCGGTAGGTAATCAGGTAAAAAAGACTGGTAAGAAGGTGTTTTATGTCACCAGTGAACGGTTTGCCGTGGATTACTTTAATGCGCTGCAAAGTGGAACTGCTAATAATTTTAAAGACAAATACCGCCAGTATGATGTTCTGATTATGGACGACGTCCAGTTCTTAGCCACCAAAGAAAAGACACAAGAAGAATTATTTCACCTCTTTAATGCGCTCCATGACACCAATAAGCAAATTGTGTTTTCAAGTGACATGCACCCAGCGTTACTTGCTGGTATGGAAGATCGGTTACGATCACGGTTTGGACAGGGGATGATTGTTGATATTCCTGCTCCCGACACAGAATCACGAGCGGCTATTTTACGCGCCAAAGCTGCGCAAAATAGTATTTCTCTGGCTGACGATGTAGTTGAACACCTCGCTCAAACTATTGAAGGCAACATCCGGGAACTCGAAGGGGCTCTTAATACCATTATGTGCCAATCACAACTATTGGGACGAACCCTTACTATCGAGGAGGTAAAGGCGATTATTAAAAACAGTAGTCGACCCCGAAAAACCCTAGCCGTCTCTGATGTAGTTGATAAAGTGGCACGCTTCTTTGATATTGATCAAGCGAGTATTTACGAAAAGACCCGTCGAAAAGAAGTAGTGAAGCCAAGACAGATTATCATGTACATTTTACGAGAAGATTTTCAGGTATCGTACCCGGCCATTGGTAAAAAACTTGGAGGAAGAGACCATACCACGGTGATCCATAGTTGTGAAAAAATTAAACGAGACCTCAAAGTAGACGCCGAACTAGAAGAAGAGATTACTCAGGTACGACTACTCTTAAAATAAAACATCAGGTATCACGAGGATACCTGATGTTTTATTTTATACAGCAGTATCAGTTATACCCACCAACGTGGGATAAACTGGGGATGATCCTTTGTAACCCTGGGGAAGAAGAGCTGGTTTAGTGGCTAATAAACCGTCGATACTGCTAATTTTTACAAAAAATAGTGGGTATAAAAGAGTGAGTTATACCCATATTATGAAAAGACCAGTTCTATCCCCAAAGAAATGAACAGTATGCACAGATAAATACACAGGTATTTTATAAATAAAGGTGCTACAGTAGCCTTATAAATACAACATATTTTTAGCTTATGCACACTTCCACACCCCTAATAAGAGAGAGTAAAATATAAAAAAATGAAAATAATACTCAACCAACAAAAACTTATCCACGCACTAGAACTCATTACCCGAGTAAGTATCAAACATGTAACGTTACCCGTTCTACAGTGTGTCTTAATTACTGTTAAAGAAGGTACAGTCACTTTTAAAGCGACTAACTTAGAGATAGGAATTGAGGTGGTAGTGGAAGCTAATGTGGAAGAAGAGGGAATTGTGGCAGTCTCAGCCACCACCTTAATGCAAGCAGTGCAATATATTACTAAAAAGGATGTAACGCTCTCTGTTACTGAAGGTGTGCTCTTAGTTGATAGTGGAAGTGGTAAAACTACCATTAACGCTATTCCGTATGATGAGTTTCCGTCAATTGTAAAACTAACTGTGGGTGGTTCTCCAATCCAAAAAAATCTTTTTGCGTTAGGAATAAAGACAGTGGCGTTTGCTGCTTCGCAGTCTTCTATTAAGCCGGAATTAGGCAGTATTTTTATTCAACAAAAAAAAGAACACTCACTCACGTTTGTGGCTACTGATTCTTTTAGGTTGATGGAAAAGACTGTTCCGCAAAAGAATTTTATACTCAATCAAACTATTCTTATTCCCCAAAAGAACGCAATTGAATTAGCTCGTATCTGTGATTTGCTTGAAACTGATCCAACTCTCATTATTAATGATAATCAATGTGCGCTTTCGTTTTCTGAAGGGGTGTATATCACGTCACGACTCGTCTCAGGCTCGTTTCCCGACTATGAGCAGATTATTCCTAAGGAGTATGTGACACACACCACTGCGCTTAAGAGTGATATTTTGCAGTCATTTAAAAAGACACAAGTATTTTTAAATAAGTTTATGCAGGTTACTATTAAAATTGCTGCTTCGGAATTAACTATTTCGTCTCAGAATGGTGAAGTTGGAACCACTACCGATACGATTAAAGTGCAAACAGAAGGGGAGGACCTTACGCTTAATTTTAACCAACAGTACTTAATTGATCCGCTGTCACATATTAGTGACGATAGTCTTATAATGCACTTTGCCGGCATTGGAAGGCCTCTGGTAATCCAAGGTGTATCTGATACCACTCTGAGGTATCTCGTGATGCCGATGAATAAATAAAATAAGCAAACACCCGAAGGGTGTATTGCGAATTTTGTTCCGAGTTTGCCCCTCGCTAGGGCAAACTCCTGGAACCTGAAATCGTTGAGGTGAACGTTCCTGGGGTAAATCGCTAGAACTTGTCATCGTTAAAGTAGACCTCCTTAAGACGTTAACTTAAACCTATAAATCCCTCCTTACTCATTTTCTAAATTTCCTTTTATAATAGAGATATGAAAACCCGGCGCGGTGAAATTACAAAAGTTAGTGAACTTTTTGAAAAATATAAAAAGGTACTTAAAGCACCACAAAGTAGTGTGGTTAAAGAGGTGATAGAGGTAATTGCTGATTTAACTGGAGTAGCGTTAAGTCCTAAGTATATAAAATACGCTGTACATTCACGAACCATTTCTTTAACTGCGCCGGCAGTGTTAAAGCAAGAAATAAAATTACACCAAGAGGAAATTCTAATTCATCTTAAAGCTCGGTTGGGGGAGACGAGTGTACCTAAAATCATTTTTTAAAAAACACCTGGCTGTCCAGGTGTTTTTTAAAGCTTAATCGTCACGATTGTTTCGTCGCCGTCTGGGCGTCTCCTCCTCTTCCTCAGTTTCTTCATCTGGTGTCACTGTCTCTGCTGTAGAAGATGCAACTGAAGCGGCTAAAATGGCACCGTACGTGGCGTTTTTCCACGCTTGCACTCCATATTCCCAGTTAGCAAATTGATCGTCTACATTAGGGTTTGAAGGGTATGGTCCTTGAGGGTCATTTTTATCGACGTAATACAAGATGTCGTGAATACTATTGATGACTCCACTAATGTCAGGGGTGGTAGATCCAGTTTGTGCTTGGGAGATTAAGATTGAGCTATCAATATAGTCACCACGAATTATGGGCTTAACTCCCGCTAAGTCTATTTGTGGTTGGGCAAATTTTTCATCAGGAATTTTCTCGAGGGCAAAATCAAAGAACTCTCGCCACATAGGGGTAACAATTAATCCTGAAAGGCCACCACCCATCGGGGCGTTGTTGTTGTTTCCGACCCAGGTGCCTACTGCGAGGTTAGGCGTGTACCCCATAAGCCAGGCATCACGGAGGTTGTTGGTACTTCCGGTTTTTGAGGCTACATCACGAGTGGTGAAATTAACCAGTGAGTTTGCTCCCCATAGTGGTGTTCGGGCAACGTTGTCAGTAAGTACGTCACTAATCATTAATGCAACGTTACGGTCGAGAACTCGCTTACTGGCTACCTGGCTTTCAAATACAAGGTTACCTTGAGAATCTTCAATCTTTAGCACGCTGCGTGGTTCTGCGCGCACGCCTTCGTTGGCAAAGACTCCAAACGCATGAGTCATATCAAGTAGGCGAACTTCACCACCGCCGAGTACTAGGGTTAGTCCGTATCGTTCGGGGTCATTAAGGGTGGTGAGACCCATGTCTGCTGCCAGCTTAAGCGAGTTTTTAATGCCGGCTAGGTACAATGTTTTTACAGCTGGGATGTTTAATGATTGCGCCATGGCGTTGCGCATACTGATTGGTCCTAAGAATTTTCCGTTGTAGTTGTTTGGAGAATAACATGGTGATTCAGAGCTGGTGCTATCAGGTGGACATAGTGGAGAGAACTGAGTTTTAACGTCAAAGAGAATAGTATTAGGGAGGTAGCCTTTAGAAAAAGCGGCCGCGTAAATAAAGGGTTTAATTGCAGATCCAGGCTGACGTTCAGCGAGGGCTATATTAAAGTTGCCGTCAATTTCTTCACTGAAATAATCCTTTGATCCTACCATAGTAAGTACATCTCCGTTCTTTGGGTCAACTGCTACTAAGCCAGCGTTATCTGCTTTAAAACGTTCTTTGTTGATGGCTGCTTTTTCAGCTACGATTTTCTCAGCCTTTTCTTGGAATTCATAGTTAAGCGTTGTGATAACTTTAAACCCACGTTCAGCGAGCGCTTCTTCACCGTATTGTTTTACTAATTGCTCGCGCACAAACATTACAAAGTGCGGGGCGCGAATACCAGAAATAGCCTGGGGCAAAAAAGTCACTACTTCATCTTTTGCTTGATTGTACTCGTCGGCTGAAATGAGTTGGTTTTCCAGCATTTTTCGCAAGGTAACATTTTTTCGAGCATCAAGATCTTCTTTGTTGTTGCCGTAAGGAGAGAGGTATGTAGGAGCTTGCGGGAGGGAAGCGAGATACGCCGCTTCAGCGAGTGTTACATCACTGGCTTTTTTGCCAAAGAAAGACTGAGAAGCCTCCTCTACCCCATAGATAGTTCCGCCGTACGGGGATTCGTTAAGGTAGATACTTAAAATCTCATCTTTAGAAAGCGTTCGTTCAAGCTTAATGGATAAAATAGCCTCTTTTACTTTTCGTGACAGTTTTTTATCTCGTTGCAATACCGAGTTTTTGATTACTTGCTGCGTAATTGTTGAACCACCTTGTCCGCCTAAAAGATCACCGGCGGTGGTGTTAACGACTGCTGCTCGAACAATTGATTTTAAGTCAATCCCAAAGTGACTATAAAACCGTTCATCTTCAATCGCTATGGTGGCGTTTTTGATGTTGCGAGAGATGTTTTCGTAGGGAACTATCGTCCGCTTTACGTCTTGGTGAAGGTCATATAAAAGAATTTCCCCCGTTCGGTCATAAATTTTAGTAGATTGAAGAATCCGTCTGTCTTCAAATGAGGAAAGATCAGGTATTTCTAAGGTGGATACCCAAATTAAGAGACCACTCACGATTAAGACGGTGCCGACGAACATAACAATTAAACTATCAACGATAATTCGTTTATAGTTTTTCTTCCACCAGTCTTTTGTAATGAGTTTTTTGAACATAAATTTGTGTGTATAGTGCCAATAGTAGCATAATTTGTCTAGTTAAATTAACAAATGAGTGTGGTACATTATAGCTATGTCGTTATCTACTGATTTAACTAAACGCGGATTTATTCATCAACATACCAGTGAATCGCTCGCCGATGTTCTGGATGGTCCTAAACGGACTATTTACCACGGGATTGACCCGAGTGCTGACTCAGCACACGCGGGTAATATGGTGATTTGGTTGTTGTTGCACCATTTAGCTCAGGCGGGACACCGAGTTATTTTTTTGGTGGGGGGTGGTACGGGTATGATTGGTGACCCCAAGCCTAATGCTGAGCGGGTGTTACAAGACGTAGCTATAACTGATGGTAATGTTGAGAAAATTAAAGCCCAAGCCCAGCGGTTAATTGGGGGAGAGAATGTACCGATTACGTTTGTAAATAATAAAGATTGGCTCGGTTCAGTAGGTCTCTTAACCTTTTTGCGAGATATTGGAAAACACTTTACCGTTAATGAATTAATAAAAAAAGATGCCATTGCGACGAGACTGGGAAGTGACGTCGGACTTTCTTATACCGAATTTGCCTACCCGTTACTACAAGGGTATGACTACTTAGTCCTTAATAAAGAACACGGGTGTGATGTTCAGGTGGGGGGTTCAGATCAGTGGGGGAATATTATAGCGGGAGTAGAGTTGATTCGTCGTAAAGAACAAAAAACAGTTCATGCGATAACCGTTCCCTTGGTGGTAGATAAAAGTACCGGTAAAAAGTTTGGTAAAAGTGAGGGGAATGCGATTTGGCTTGATGCCGAAAAAACTTCACCGTTTGCATTTTATCAATTTTGGCTCAATCAAGGGGATGAAGGGGTGGTTGATTATTTAAAATTATTCACACTCCTTTCATTAGAAGAAATTGAAACAATTGTGGCTGATTTTAAGCAACATCCAAGTGAACGCCGGGCGCAACGAGAGTTGGCGCTCGCCGTTACTGCCTTTGTTCATGGGTCTGAAACAGCAAACGCTGTAGCCAACGTGGCCGGAATACTCTTTAGTGATAAAGATACCACTACACTTTCGCCGTTAGAAAAAGATATCCTCTTAACGAATGCACCTGCTATTACGGTGACTGCACCAACATCACTGATTGAGCTATTAGTTTCTTCAGGATTAGCTTCGAGTAATCGAGAAGCGCGAACCTTTATTGAGTCAGGTGCTATTACCTACGACGGAGTTAAAGTTACTAATTTAGAGGCCGTCATTACGCTTACAGCAGGGGAGATTAAGCCACTGAAAAGAGGAAAAAAGAATATCGTCATCCTCCGCACAACGTAATAACAAAAAACACCCCCTGCACAGGGGGTGTTTTTTGTTAGAGCTCGTCAATGTCATCAAACGCGTCAAACTCTACATCCTCAGCATCGTCCTCGAGTTCCGCATCACCTTCTTCATCCTCGTCTTTTTCTTCTTCATCTTCAGGTACTTCCTTTTCAGTTAAAATTCCAAAGCCTTCCAGTAGAGCGTCATCTTCTTCGACTTCGTCAGCGGCTACTTCATCGAGTAAATCATCAGCAAGGGTTGCATCCTCATCATTTAACTCTTCCGGTTCTTCGATGTCGTCGTCGTTTTTTGCAAAGTTGCTTATCATATCAATTATTTATGTAAATGTTGTAACAAAGGTTGTCATTTTATGCAACTCCCTTTACCAGTACGCTCGAGATTCTACGGGTTTCGTCCAAATTGTGCAAGGCAGGTAATACCAACAGCAATTGCATCGTACTCATCGTCAAGAGCTTTCCTTGGTACATTGGGTACCAGTCGAGTTACCATAGCAAACACCGCTGCTTTATCACTGTTACCGTAACCAGTTACCGCCACTTTAATTTCTTGAGGGCCAAATTCATGAACTACACAGCCCGATTTTTTAGCGAGGTAGATAATGATGCCACGAGCCTGGGCCACCCCAATTGCAGTTTTAACATTTTTATTAAAAAAGAGCGTTTCAATAGCGACGGTATCAGGGGCGTGGGTGGCAATAAGTGTAGCGATGGTATCTCCGACCATAAACAGACGTTCGGGCAAGTCACTTTTTCTGTCCGTTTCCACGCAGGTCGAAAAAATCAAATGTTCTTTTCCGTTCTGGTACTCCATTACCGCCACCCCAAGCCTGTCATATCCCGGATCAATAGCTAATACTCTCATATGACATAGTCTACCATTTTAGAGAAGACGCACAAAAATCGCACATTCCGTTGTAGCGGTGCATAAAATTTTACTCACCGTACAAAAGTACGGCTCGCAAACTTTTATTTCCGCGCCTAGGACTGTATCGATTTTTGAGCGTCTAATTTATAATTTAATTTTTGCTTGCAAAGAAAGAAGAGGCAGAAGGACTTCAGATACAAGGCGCGCAAGGTAAATATTTTGAGACGTACTTCTTGTACGTTGAAAAATTATTTAACGTAGCGCAACGCAGTAGATGAGGTTCTTATGCCTCTTCGGGCTCATCGGCGGTGGTAAAGACTTCTTGCACATCCTCCTGATCCTCTAACTTCTCAATCAAATCAGCTAACTTTTCTCCATCTTCGTCTGAGAGTTCTACGGGATTCATAGGTACATACCCGGCATCTGCTTTGGTAAATGCCCAGGAAGCAGAACCAGGGCCACCGAGCGCCAGTCCGGCTTTGGTAAAAATGCTACGAATTTCTGGAGCTGTTCGATTGTTGTTGTCGGTCACGGCGGTAATTAAAATGGCTGTTCCTCCTGGGCCGAACGCTTCAAACAGTACTTCGGTTAAAGCAGCACCGCCGACACCTGAACCCTTGGCTACGGCTCGGTCGATATTATCCTTTGGCATTAAGTCGGCTTTAGCACGAGAGATAGCGGCCTGCAAAGAGGCTGACGCTAAATTACCACCGGCTTTTCGGGACTCCATCGCAATCAACATTGAATGTTTGGAAAAGATTTTACTCTTTTGTCCATCGGTAGCTGCTTTTTTGTGTTTAATTTTTGACCATTTATTATGTCCACTCATGCCAGATTTTCTTATGAGCGTAGTAATGAAGAGGAGTCTCTTTAAAACTACTATTTCTAATAGGTTGATTCTAGTCTATTTATAATTCTTGTAAATGACTGTACGCGAGAGCGGCGGCTACTCGACCACGAGGAGTCCGTTCTAGGAGTCCTTGTCGAATGAGGTAGGGTTCAATAACATCTTCAATAGTTGACTGTTCTTCACCAGTTGCCGCTGCGATGGTGTTAAGACCTACCGGTCCGCCACCGAACTTATGAATAATAGCTTCTAGCACAGCCCGGTCAGGAGCACCTAACCCCAGGGTGTCGACTTCAAGTAGTTTAAAAGTTTTTTGCACGATATCTGAAGTGAGGTCACCTTTCTCAAGTTGAGCAAGGTCACGACAGCGTTTCAAAAGATAGTTAGCCGTTCGAGGGGTGGCGCGACAGCGGACGGCAATATTATGCATAACAGCACTATCGGCTGTTACTTGTAATAGGGAGGCAGAACGAGTCAAAATGTCAGCAATTTCGGTATCGGTGTAAAACTCTAACCGAAAGGTTCCGCCAGAAAAACGGGAGCGTAAGGGGGCAGAAAGAAGCGATATCCGAGTAGTGGCTGCAACCAGGGTAAACGGCGGGAGTTCTAATTGTACGGTACGCGCAGAAGGACCTTTACCGATAATGATATCAAGCACGCCTGATTCCATGGCTGGGTAGAGGACTTCCTCAATGGTTTTGCTTAAGCGATGAATTTCATCAATAAAGAGTACGTCGCCGGGACTAAGGTTGGTCAGGATGGCCGCCAAATCACCTACTCGTTCTATGGCGGGGCCAGAAGTGGTACGCATGTTGGTGCCTAGGGTTTTCGAAATCAGGTGCGCCAATGTGGTTTTACCTAATCCGGGCGGGCCGTACAATAAAATGTGTTCCGCGGCATGACCTCGTTCGCGTGCGGCTTCTAGTAAAATGCGCAGATTTTCTTTAATCTTACTTTGGCCAACATATTCCTCCCAACTTTGGGGTCGTAACGTCTGATCGAGATGTCCGGCATCATCTCTCGTGATGGTTTTCTTTGGCGAATCGCTCATAATGTTCCTAGTATATCAAAAAGTACTCAGGATTGCTGGTTAGACATTTTGAATCATGTAATACACCGTGAGGCAGTATTTTGTAACCTGTGATAGGTAGGGAAATCAGCAACTAAGTATCAAAAAAGAG
The DNA here is from genome assembly GCA_040386275.1 of Patescibacteria group bacterium. Lineage (GTDB taxonomy): Bacteria > Patescibacteriota > Minisyncoccia > Phycocordibacterales > UBA918 > OLB19. The sequence continues at coordinate 7,386 of JAZKFU010000005.1, read as the reverse complement.
GGAAAAGCTTGACAATATGAATTGTATATGCTAATATTACGAATGAAAAGAAAGGGCCACCGCCCTTTACCATCGCTCATCACACAGGAAATAGATGTTTGATCGCTTCACCACGAAGCGGCATTTTTTATGTCTATTCCAGACTATAACTCTCTAAGCAACTTGAATACATTGCGAGGATTGCGTGGCGCCTACCCTAGAGTAGGAGTGCTGGGCAATCCCTTAGCGTGGTATTCACTTTCATTGCGGAAGCTTTGCTTAGAGAGTTATTCTCTGGAATGATGTAGGTGCTCATCTCCTTTGTACTAGGACCGACTATACCATAGGCACAAAAAAATAAAGCCTTGACCTCCACCACTTTTGCAGTTGCATTACAGTCAAGTAAAACTAATAGGGAAGCCAAGAGTTAATGTGCAATATTTGAACCAAAACGCCTTCAATCATAAAATGATTGAAGGCGTTTTGGTACTTTAGATATTAGCGCTTTTGAAAATGAGTACAGTGCTAGGCGTGCAAATAAATTTTTGTGAGCCGTACCTTTTGTACGGTGAATAAAAATTTATGCCGCACAACAACGCAATGTGCCATTTTCACAAGTGCTATACGATGTGGCTGGCAAAGTCGTCGATTACTTCCCCCTCACTCTCCGAACTAATAGTGCTTCGAGTGTTACTTAAGTCTACTACTCGTTCTAGTTCATCCAGTGAGGTGATGCCCGCGAGTACTTTTACAATGCCGTCTTCGGCCATAGTAGGAATATTTTGTTTTTCGGCGGCAGCTAATATTATGTGTTCGCGGGGATCGCGGATGACAGCTTCTTCTACTTCATTATCAATAACCACGGCTTCAAAAATACTGCAACGGCCTTTAAAGCCAGTGTTTCCACAGGCAGCACAGCCAACTGATTTATAGAGGGTAAGGGGGGAAGGTACTGCAATTGGTTCAGGGTACCCGGACGCTATCGTGGTGACGAGTTTAGTTTCTCGTTCACTCGCTTCGTAAGTTTGTTTACATTCAACACACAGCACGCGAGCCAAGCGTTGGCCAAGCATAATATTAACGGAGCTACCAATAATTCGAGGGTCAACCCCAAGATCAATTAACCGTGGGAAGCCACCGACGGCACTGTTGGTGTGTAGAGTAGAAAATACTAAGTGTCCGGTTTGAGCAGCGTGAATGGCAGTCTCAGCTACTTCACGGTCACGAATTTCTCCAATCATAATGATGTCAGGGTCTTGTCGTAAGATAGCCCGTAAACCCGAAGAAAAACTATAGTCTGGACCAACTTGAGTTTGTACAATACCTTCCAATTTATATTCTACTGGGTTTTCAATGGTGATAATTTTTTTCTCACTGTCGTGGACAGAACGTAAAAACGCATAGAGTGCAGTAGTCTTACCAGAGCCGGTTGGACCGGTGGTAATCACTAGTCCGTTTGGGCGGCGTAACTGTTCTTGCATCACCTTATAGAGGAGGGGATTGAGTTCTAATTTATCCATACTAAAACTCGCCACTCCCGGATCAAGTAAACGCATTACCATAGATTCACCACTACTACCGGGGATAATTGAAGCACGCACTTCAATTTCGCGTTCACCAAATACAAATTGCAGACGCCCATCTTGGGCCTCCTTGCGCTGGTTTAAAGTCATGCCCGCGAGTAATTTTAAACGAGAAATAATACGCCCGTAGAGCATTTGCTCCAAGTTAAAAATATCAAGCAATACACCATCAAGACGATATCGTAATCGAACAGCATGTACTTCCGGTTCAATGTGAATGTCTGATGCCTTGAGTGCTAAAGCTCCCGCAAAAATAAGTTCGAGCGTTTCAGAAATTCTTCTCGGACTGTTAATGGTGCCGATGGTGGTAAAAGCGGTTGCCACATCATTAATTGTGGAAATATTTTTGGCGGTTTTTAAAATGTCCTCAGGATTAATATCAAGGATACCGCGCTTTGAAGCGGTGGCGCTTTTATGGTCAGCGTACCGAGCAAATGCATGGTCCAAGCTCGCGTTAGAACATAAATAGAGCGCGACTGAATAGCCCTTATCTTCCAGACTTTTAACAATGCGGTTGGTTTCTGCTTGATTAGGAGCGTTAGTAGCGACTGAAAGTACTTTGCGATTTAATTCAAACGCTACCATATGACCTTTGCGGGCATCAGTCTCGTTAATTTTGGTTAACGCTTCAGGGTTAAGGGTGTACCCATGTAAGTCAATATAATCATACCCGTATTGCGGAGCGAGTGATTGCATCAATTTTTCCTCACCGCGCTTACGCAAAGCAGCAATGTGATTATTAGAAACTGAATCATTAAAATCAGGCATACGTGTATTGTAGCATTGCCCGCATACCTGCTTAAGAGAGTAACGGGAAAAAACGGCCCCTCGCACAAATTGAAAGCGATGGTACAATGAGATTACTATGACTGAAACCACGTGGACGGTAGCCAGTGTTGAGGAACTTAAAGCGGTAGCAGGAGAGTTACTCGGTATTTGGAAACAGTTGCCCCATGAACAGGCAGTGGTGATTGCGCTCTCGGGAGATCTGGGGGCGGGGAAAACGACGTTTGTGCAGCAACTGGCGCAGATGCTCGGCGTGACCGAAACGGTTAACAGTCCTACGTATGTCTTGATGAAGGCGTATGAAACAACTGACAGTGTGTTTAGTTCGCTTATTCATATTGATGCGTACCGGATTGAGCATGATAGTGAAATGAAACCGCTGCACTTTACGGAACAACTGGAACAACCAAATACGCTTATCTGTATCGAGTGGGCTGAACGCATCTCAGCATTTTTACCGGCGCGGACGTTGAAAATTGATTTAGAAGCCCTGCCTCACTCTAAACACAAACTTACCTACTATGCCGACTAGTGACCCAAAGCCCAAAACTAAGAAAAAATCCGATAAAAAAGTGGTGGTGTTACTTGATGCGCATGCCATCTTGCACCGAGCGTACCACGCTCTCCCTGATTTTGCGTCACCTACCGGTGAGCCTACGGGCGCGCTCTATGGAGTGGTCGCGATGTTGCTTAAAATTATTGAAGACTTTAAACCTGACGCGATCGTGGCTTGTTTTGACTTGCCCGAGCCGACCTACCGACATGATGCTTTTGCCGCCTACAAGGGCACGCGGAGCAAAACTGATGATGCGTTAATTGCGCAAATTAATCGCTCACGGGATATTTTCAAAGTGTTTGGTATTCCTATTTTTGAGCATCCTGGTTTTGAGGCTGACGACATGTTAGGTACTATTGCGCACCAAATGAAACGTGAGGCTGAGGTGCAGGTGGTAATTGCTTCCGGTGATATGGACACGATGCAGTGTGTCGATAAAAAACGGGTAGTGGTGTACACGCTTAAAAAAGGTATCAAAGATACAATTTTATATGATGAAGAAGCGGTCAAAGAACGCTTTGGATTTGCGCCTAAACTCGTAGCTGACTATAAAGGTCTACGGGGCGATACGTCAGATAATATTCCAGGAATTGTGGGGATTGGAGAAAAAACAGCTACCGAGCTTATCACACAGTTTGGGGGAATTGATGATATTTACAAAAAATTAAAAAAAGACGAAGCCCAATTTTTATCAGCTGGCATTAAACCTCGTATTGTTAATCTCCTCAAAGAAGGGGAAGAGGAGGCGCGGTTTTCAAAAATGCTCGCAACTATTCGAACTGATGCTCCGGTTACCTTCACCATGCCAACGACTCACTGGCAGGAGGTAGCCGATACTGATGGGATTTTAAATTTATTTTCTGAGTTAGGGTTTCGAACGTTGGGCGCCCGTATTAAAACCTTGTTTGCGCTCAGTGCCGATGTTTCATTAAGTGCCGAACAAATGGGTGTGACTGCGCTTGAGATAAAGCGGGCGAGCGTGCTGTTATGGCTCTTGGATAGTGAGCGAACCGATGCTCGGTATGAAGATATTGTGGATTATGGACGATCATATTACGAAACGGCAGATTGGCAGACTATCGTGAAAAGATTAGAAGCTGAAGTCGAAGCGGATGCCGGTCTATGGTCCGTGTTTACCACTATCGAGGCGCCGTTGATGGCGGTGATAGAACATATTAACGCTACAGGAATTACGTTAGATGTACATTATTTAAAAACGTTGTCGGTCGTGATGCATGCAGAGTTAGAAACGCTTGAAAAGCGTATTCATGAGTATGCGGGGGTAGTCTTTAATATCAATTCTCCTAAACAAATGGGGGAAGTATTATTTGATACGATGGGACTTAAACCGAAGAACCAGAAAAAGACGGCTGGCGGACAGCGTTCAACTAAAGAATCGGAACTTGATAAAATGAAGGACCTACATCCGATTATTGTGGATATTTTACGGTACCGAGCGTTACAAAAATTAGTTTCTACCTATATTGATAACTTGCCGGAACTCGTATCACCTGATGGTCGGTTGCGCACTACGTTTGTGCAAACGGGAGCAGCGACTGGACGTATGGCTTCACAAAATCCTAATCTTCAAAATATCCCTATTCGGACCGAAGAAAGTAAAGCGATTAGAAAAGGCTTTGTAGCCAGTCCCGGGTATACCATTGTTTCTATCGATTACTCTCAGATTGAATTACGGATGGCAGCAATTTTATCAGGCGATGCCAAACTGGTAGAGATTTTTACCCGTGGTGAAGATGTGCATACAGGGGTAGCGGTGCGTGTGTTTAATGTGGCTCCCGAGGCCGTAACGAGAGAAATGCGTCGCAAAGCTAAAGTCATTAACTTTGGTATTTTGTACGGGATGGGAGTTAACGCCCTGCGGGGGAATTTAGGTGATGGCACCAGTAGGGAAGAAGCTCAGGAATTTTTTAATGCGTATTTTAATACGTTTACTACTTTGGCTGAGTATCTTGAAGGGACTAAAGAATTTGCCCGCACTCACGGATATACCGAAACCTTGTTTGGGCGCAAACGGCATTTCTCAGGTATGCGTTCAAGTGCACCGTTTATTCGAGCGCAAGCTGAGCGAATGGCTATCAACGCGCCGGTGCAAGGTACCGCAGCTGACGCGATGCGCGTAGCGATGAATAACGTCTATAAATACATTACTATTGAAGAAAAGACTGACGACATCAGAATTTTATTGCAGGTGCATGACGAATTATTATTTGAGATTAAATCTGAATTGGCAAAAAAAGAAATCCCCAAACTCATTGCGTTGATGGAGGGAGTGCTCGCAGGGTACGAAACGAGAGGGGTGCCGATTAAAGCGGATGTAGCGGTTGGGCCTAATTGGGCAGAACTTATTGATCAGGCATAACAATTTAAAATGTATACAGAGAAACGCCCGCAACCAGTTACGGTTACGGACGCAAGGCGCTTTAGGCGCGATGTCTTCTCGGGAGTAATTCCGAGAGATGGTAGGGAATGGATGTTTTCTTAAACTCGGCCTTGGGAAAATGTGCCCTCAAACACGTTTTAATAAACCACGTTCGGTTATCGACAACACAACTGTCTTCATTGTGGAATACGACAACTTTGGCGTCGGGCATTGTTTCGCGTGTAAACCGCAAAATATCAAGTCCGGATTTTTGGTTGGGTAGTACAGCATCTGTGATGACGTGATCGAATGAACGTTCCTTCAATCGTTCGATCGCCTCTTCATAGTTCGCTGTTATCGTGATGTCGAGCTCAACAATTTCAGATATAACATCTAAAATATCAATATTGCTCACCATCAGAATTTTTTGTGACTTTGGCACGGTGTTCCCTCGTGTGTTTTGTTCTGTTCCGTTGGGTACTGTACTGGGTCGTCTCTTGTCTGTCAATCTAAGATGTAAACAATCAATAAAATGAATCTTTATTGAGTATATATCAATCATCCACTTATTTTTAAAAATCAGTTTTATATAATAAAAGCCCGTAACCAGCAGTAGGTTACGGGCGGTCGGTCATGAGACCATTTCGTGAACTTTCAAAGCATCAGCCCGCTTGTTGATTTCCGCAACCTCCACCCGCTCACAGGTAAAAACGGTGTTGGGGAAACTCACTAGTTGAAGAACTTTATTGGTCAGAACATTGAACCAATTCTTCTTGACGTTCCAGATAAGGGCGGGCGTATGGTGGCCAATCTTGGCCACCATGTCATGCCCGTAGAAACCATTGAGCCAGTGTTCTGAGATGACGGCCTCGGCTCTGAGGTAAGACTCATCACGTATCAGATTTTGCCAGCTCTCCTTAGAGCTCACCGCGAGCACTTCATGGTTCCCAGCTTCCAGTTCCTTTTTAAACTTCTGAAGCTTTTTTTCATCACTACATCCAACAATAATCAGCATTATTCCCTCGTTTTGGTTTTCGTCAGATGGGTACTGTACGGGGTTGAGGTAGATAAGTCAATTATAGAGGTGTTTAAAGCACGTGATAAGAAAATAAATAGTAATTTTGATATACTGGACCAACGATATGCTCAGTCTCTTTTTTGGTAATGATGTAGTCGCCGCTCGCTTGGCAGCGCTTTCAAATGTAGAGTCACTGGTGTTTGAATTTGAGCCACGAGTCACTAAAATCGAAAGTACAAATTTTGCTCCTGGATTAATCGCTGATATGTTGGGGGCGACTTCATTATTTGGCGGTACCGAAGTATATTTTATTGATACTCCTTCTGAAAACGCTGATTTTTATGCGGAGGTAATGGGGGTGTTAGCGGAAATGAAAGAATCTGCCAATCATTTTATTCTTATAGAAGGTTCACTTCTGGCACCGGAAAAAAAGAAGTTTGAAAAACATACCAGTACGATGGAGGAGTTTAAAAAACCAGCGGGGACACCCTTTGATATCTGGGCCATGGCCGACGCTTTATCCCGTCACGATAAAAAAACTTTGTGGGTGTTATTGATGGATGCAAAACGAATTGGCATGTCCGCTGAAGAAATTATTGGGACGCTCTGGTGGCAATTAAAAACGTTACGGATGGCGAGTCAGACCAAGTCTGCGACCGAGGCTGGAATGAAAGATTTTCCGTACAATAAAGCAAAACGATCATTGGTTAATTTTAAAGTAGGGGAAGTTGAGAGCTTATCGAGAGGGTTACTGGCGGTGTATCATGAGGGGCACGGGGGAGTGCGGGATATTGATGAAGGGTTGGAGGAGTGGGTGTTGAGGGGGTAGGGCGCTTGTGGTCCCGAATCACTAAGTATAATCATGCACTGCGTGCAGATTCTACTAAGTGTTCGCGACCCGAGAAACGGTGTTGAGACACTATTTCTCCCACTGTCGCAAAGTGACATGTTTCCGTCTCTCGTTGTCTCTGTGGTCACCAGTCACTAAGTATATTTGTTCGCTTTCAGCTCCAAATCTACTAAGTGCTGTCGACCCCGACTCGACTGTCGCAGAGCGACATGTCTCCGTCTCGCACCAACGCCG
>JAZKFU010000004.1:0-41961 GCA_040386275.1 Patescibacteria group bacterium | reverse complement strand
AGGGGAGCAGGTTGTTTTTATAATAATTTTATCCGCGCACTAGTTTAACAATCCATAACAGCACTACCGCACCGATCACTGAAACTAATAGACTGTATAAGTTGAATCCAGTAACTGATGCATATCCCAAGAAGTTAAATAAGTACCCTCCTAACCATGCTCCAATAATACCAACAATTATATTTAGAATTATGCCCTGTGAATCGTCAGTGCCCATAATTTTAGAACCAATCCATCCCGCTACTCCACCCAATACGATCCACGCGATTGTTCCCATAATATATTATGTTATTACAAATAAATAACTACTCTTTTATTATACTATTATTTTTATTCACAACGGTTCCAAATACCTAATCGCTGTGTACGAGCATTAGTATAGGCTGATATAAATAGGGACCGGTATTGCGTATTAGGATTAATCATCAATACAGTGGCATAACCCTCACGCACCAGCAATTCATTTATAAAAGTAGTATCAACATATACATACGCTAACAATCGACCATACTGATCGTATGGTTCTAGACCGGGCGCCAGGGTAACGATTTTATTAGCGACTAATTCTTTGTTGCGCGCAGTTGCTTCGGCGCTTCCACACTCAGGAATTTTTGTAGCATACGGTTCAGGAGTATCAATGCCAATGTACCGTACTTTGGTTCTCTTCGTACTGCTCCCTGTCATCACTTCAATTGTATCTCCATCAATTACATTTACTACTCGTGCAGTAGTTGTTCCGGTAGTGAAGGTAGTCTCAGCGGGAGAACTGTACGGTTGTCCCCACAACGAACTCACGCTCATAATAATGGCTGTTATCAATGATAAAACTAGCGTAGTAATATGCTCCATAGCACCATTTTGCTATTGTAGTATGTCATACTTATACTATGAGACGAAACACAGCAACGCGAGGATCAATTATCCCCACGACGTTAGTGGCGAGTGCTATTATTGGCTTCCTCACCTTTGCGAGCGTGTTGTTTATGCCCAAGTCTGAACAGACCGGCACACGCATGCATATAGAACCGAGTGAGCTGAGTATCGAAGCAAACAAAGAATTTACCATTGATGTGTTTGTGGAATCCGCAGAACCAGTCAATGCGTTTGCCGGAGTATTAAATTTTGATGAATCTATTTTGGAAGTGTCCCGGATTGATTACAACACCTCAATTGCCAACTTATGGACACAAGAGCCCTGGTTTACCAAAGGGGCCGGCACAATTACGTTTGCTGGCGGCACCACTAAACCGGGAGGATTCACAGGGAGTGGTTCCCTCCTAACGGTAATTTTTAAGGGCAAAGAAGGCACCACTACTCCTCTGACCTTAACCAGCACTCGGGTACTAAAACATGATGGACTCGGTACTGATGCCCAACTGCAAACGTCTCTTGATGCTCTCTTTACGATTAAACCAATCTTGCCTAAAAATGAAATTATTACTCAGGGTAATCCTGAAGAAATTATGTTGTCTACTGACTTAAATAACGACAACAAGACTGGACTGGCTGATATCAGCATTTTTATGATTCACATTTCCAGTCAAAATTTGCTCTCTGATTTTAATAATGATAAAAAAGTCACAGCCGCTGACTTGAGTATTTTGCTTGACGCCCGAGAGTAATCTTTTTTCTTCTCCCCCTTTGTTCCCTTGGGTCTGAAAAAAATTTTGCTATACTTTGCTCCGTTATGAAATCACCATTAATTGTTAAGCGGGGCACCCACGGACTTGGACTCTTTACTACCATTGATTTTAAAAAGGGAAACCTCGTGACTGAATATACCGGCGAAAAAATAACTGTGGACGAAGCAAATAGACGAGGTGGCCAATACCTCTTTGAATTAAACGATGCTTTTACCGTTGACGGAAAAGAGAGAAGCAACAACTCTCGGTACATAAATCACTCATGTGCACCTAACTGCTATCCGGAAATTGATGAGGAGGAAGAGCATATTTATATATACGCCAAACGAGCCATCAAAGCTGGCGAAGAACTAACCTACAATTACGGCAAAGAATTTTTTGATGTGCACATCAAACCAAAACAATGTCGCTGCAGTAAGTGTGTCGCAGCGCGAGCAAAAACTGCTTAAACAGGGGGTTCTATTTCATTCTCAACTTCGCTCTCGGGTACTGCTTCAGTAGAAGAGGCAGCATCTGTTTCTTCTGGTGTAGTAGTCGCGTTGGTTGTCGTTGCTTCAACAGGCAGGGGGACAGTAGCGGGAGCATCGCCAATTTTTAATCCTCCGTTTGGCCGTGAGTCTGGGTTTTGTACTTGGATGGTTTGGGTAATCACCTGGCCCGCTTCATCGCGAATTTCACCTTTGTTAATTTTTTCGTTACGTTCATTTACCACGGCCACTACATCAATTTCTCCTCGATCCATAAATCCTATTCCAATACCAACTCCCGAAAGGAGCAAACACATTCCAAACACACCGGCGAGGGTTTTTGATTTTTTCGAACGGCTTTTGCGTTGCGCTGAAAGTGGCGTCGGAGCTTTACGATAAATAGGCTCAGGATCCGCAGTAGCACGTGGACGGGGCGCGACTCGTTTGCGGACTACTTTAACGGGTTCTTCCGTATCAGAAACAACCCGTGGTTTACGGGTGCGTGTTTTTGGAAGAACAACCTCTTCTTCGGTGTCGTTTATACGAGCACGGGGCATGTGTTTATTCTATCACCTGATACAATAAATAAGTATGCTCATAACCCTACTTGTTCACACATTGGTCTTCGCTACAGTTTTATTAATTTTAGTAACGGGCGTCTTTATAATTGCCCAAATTAAACGAGATAACAGTGTAATGGACATTGCGTATGGACCATTATATTTCTTTACAGCGATGGGAACGTTATTTTATACCTCAGGGGTATCGGCCACTGCCTTTTTAATTACCGGGTTACTAGGTTTGTGGTCGGTGCGCTTAGCGTTACGAATATATCGAAAAAATAAAGGCAAAGCAGAAGATGCTCGGTACGCTGCCTGGCGCACCGCCTGGATGAAGCGGGGGCGGTCGTATTTTTTATGGCGGAGCTATGCGCAAATTAATTTACTGCAAGGATTAATTATACTTATTGTCTCAATGCCCTTTATTATTGCCACGGCGAGTACAGAAATATCCTATAATATTTTCTTTGTCTCCTTGGGACTGTTTGTGTTTATTTTTGGGTTAGCCTATGAAACCATTGCTGATTATCAATTAGATGTGTTTTTAGGAAATAAAAAGAGTGGCTTGAGTACTGAACCAATTATTAAAACTGGTCTGTTCCGATTTTCACGTCGGCCTAATTATTTTGGAGAAACATTAATCTGGTGGGGACTCGCCATTATTGTGTTACCGTTGCCGTTTGGGTTCCTCGGCATTGTTAGCCCACTGATGATTACCTATATTGTAACCAAAGTGACTGGCCCGATGCTGGAAAATATTTTCTTGGAAAAATACCCCGAGGAATATCAGTCATACATTGACACCACTAATTATTTTATTCCCGGTCCACCTAAAAAAGTTGCTTAGGCTTTTTTGCACCGTTCACTACAGTAGATTACGGCCTCCCATTGCCCGCGTAATTTCCAGGACTTACGATTCGTAAACGCCCGGTTACACACCGGACAAATTTTTGATTCTTTGGAAATTGCCATACTTTGCTTGTATACTACCACTACTATGGAAGCGAGCATTGTCTACCCTCACCAACTGTTTAGTCCTGCTAGCCACCCTGCCCTGGCACCGGGTCGGCCGGTGTATGTCATTGAAGAACCTCTTTTTATTTCGGAGTACGGTACCCACCGACAGAAAATGTTACTCCATCGACTATCTCTGCAAGCATTCGCGGAGGAACTTACCCTGGCAGGATTTACCGTGGAGTATGTACCTATTGAACCCCAGGCAACCACCGCTAGTATTTTACAAAGTATAGCCAAGGCTGGTATTACTACCCTACACATTGTTGATACCACTGATAATTACCTCGAACGAAGAATCGCCACCGCTTGTACTGCCTATGGCATGACGCGTGTCTGCTACGAGTCTCCCCTTTTTATCCTCCCTAAGGAAGAAGCAATATCTCGCTTTCAATCAAGTGAGAAGTTTATGAAGAAGTTCTATGAGAAACTACGACGAGATAAAAACATACTGATGGAAGGAAACAAGCCGGTTGGTGGTCAATTTAGTTTTGATAGTGAGAACCAAGCCAAGCTCCCCAAAGACGTCATCTTACCGACCGATTTATCCTGGATTGAAAATGAAGCAGTCACGCACGCGCAAGAATGGCTCCGAAAAATTGAGAGCGAACAATACGGCGAGGCTCGGGTATGGATTCCCTACACCCGCGCTACTGCCTACGACTTTCTTGCGGAATTTTTAACCGTACGGTTTGCTCAGTTTGGAACCTACGAAGACGCTATTACTACCAAACACCACCGACTGTTCCACTCTACCCTTTCACCCTTACTCAACATTGGTCTCTTGTCGCCTCTGGAAGTAGTGGAAACAGCGATTGCTTATGCCGAGCAAAACCAGACGCCGATTAATTCGCTGGAGGGATTTGTGCGGCAAATTATCGGCTGGCGCGAGTTTATTCGCGCCAGTTATGAAGTGGATGGGAGCAAGATGCGTAACCAGAATTTTTTTAATCATACCCGGACACTTCCACCTGAGTTTTGGACGGGCGAGAGTGGTATTCTCCCCCTGGCTATAAGTATTAAAAGTGCACTCACCTACGGATACAATCACCATATCGAACGATTAATGGTGCTGGGTAATTTTATGCTCCTGACCCAAACCCATCCCCACGAAGTCTACCGCTGGTTTATGGCTATGTATGTCGACGCGTATGATTGGGTGATGGTGCCTAATATTTATGGCATGAGTCAATTTAGCGATGGAGGAAGTTTTGCTACAAAGCCCTATATTAGCGGCTCAAGCTATCTTAAAAAAATGTCTGACTACCCCAAAGCAACAGGTGAACAAGAAGACTGGGAAGCATTATGGACAGCCTTATATTGGAATTTTATCTCGACGAATCAAAAATTCTTTCTCACTAATTACCGATTGGCAATGATGCCTCGGTTACTGGCGAATATGGATGAGCTTAAACGAACAGCGTATCTCAAGCGCGCGAACGACTATCTAAAAAAGTAACGACCGGGTATTAATCCGGTCGTTTATGTTTTGTCCACCAAGGAGCACGCTCTTCTTGTTCGGCCAGAGTGCCGTGAAATTGCAGATGCTTTTCGGTGATTCCCCGATCAGCCAGGGACAGCCCTGGAATGATACCTGCCGCCTGAAGAAGGGCGAGCGCTTCGGTAATCCGGGCGGTTGGCACACATACCATCACCGTTGAGAGCGGTAGCCACCGTTCGTTTAGCTGTTGCGCCACGCTTGATGGGCTGTGGGCGTGAAAAAGTTTATGGTACGCAACGTGGTGATGGAACGGCACCGTAACCAGATTACCTTCTCCTGCCCCACCACCAGCACTTCGGGGGAGTCGATGATGTTTATTGTTGTGATAGACACGAGGGCGCTGAGTACTTTTTCCCGAACTTGCGCGCGGGTGTTTCATCGACATATTCATCGATTGGCCTTTTTTTTGAGAACTGCGACTTCTAGTTTTTTAGTATACAAAAAGAATTTTAAAAATACTACTTACTACTATTGATACTTCTTGAATTTGCACTGTATCAAACTAAACAGTTCATCTGTCAATATTTAGATTGACAATGGTAAATCTAATCATTATTTGTTCTCCTTCCTACACCTCGCCCCTTCTGAAAAACGTTGCATATATAGCTTTATATGGTATATTTTCAGTACCTTAGTATGACTATGAAAGCGAACGCATAATCCCGGCACCACTACCCTCTTTGGTAGTCGATTGAACTATTATTTTTTAAACCCCACTCATTTGCAAAAACCAAACACCTTTGAATATAAAGTAAAAACCCGAATCAATCACGCCATTCGCGCGCGTGAACTTCGTGTTGTTGGACCAGCCGGCGAAAACCTCGGTGTTCTTACACTTGAAGCTGCCTTAAAGGCGGCTGATGAAGCCAACCTCGACCTGATTGAAATTTCCCCTAACGCCAAACCACCGGTAGCTAAAATCATGGACTTTGGTAAATACCGCTACGACACCGGCCAAAAAGAAAGTGAGATGCGCTCAAAATCACATGTGACTGAAACCAAAAGTGTGCAGGTAAAGATTGGTACCGGTGATAATGACCAAATGCTTAAAGCCAATAAAGCGGCCGAATGGCTCGAACAAGGTCATCGCGTTAAAGTCGACCTATTCCTCTGGGGACGATATAAATACATGGATCCAGCCTTTCTAAAGGAACGTCTTGATCGGTTCCTTAAAATCATCCCGACCGAATACAAAGTAGCTGATGAAATGAAAAAAAGTCCAAAAGGCTACACTACTACCCTCGAACGGATGCCGGGAACCAAGACGCAAAAACTAAAGGATGCCGCCAAACCAGTTGCTCCAGAACCAAAAAAGATAGTCGATACCAGTATTGTGAAGAGTAAGAAGAAGAATCTAGACGAACTCTTAGACGCCGGGATGATCTAATCGAAGCTTTAAAAACGTCCAACTCCAGCGTTGGCTGCATCACCCCGACGGGTCACCGTACGAAAAGTACGGCTCGCCCTCGGGGTGATTTGCCGCCTTGGATTTGAAGCGTTTTAAAAGCTTCTTTATTTGCAATACCGAAGCATTTTTAAGCTTGCTTGCCTTTTTGGCTCGTGAATTTAGGTTAAAAGGCTCAGTTGCATTATATAATTGAAAAACGAGCTTTATTTGAGCCGAAAAGCTTTGACAATTTAGGTCGAATACGCTATAGTTGCCCCACTTCCAGCAAGAAAAACCAATTTTATGAAGACAAATAAATCATTCGCAAAACGCATCAAAGTGACCAAAAACGGCAAGCTTGTTGCTCGCAAACCTGGTCAAAACCACTTTAATGCTCGCCAAACTGGTCAACAGAGACTTCGCCGCAAGCGAACCCAACTCCTTAACCTTAGTAAGCGCATCACTCGTCGCTTCCTACCAGGAACAGGCGCCAAACCATTATCAGAGACTAATCCAGTCGCAGAAGTTAACTAACACAATATGTCACGCGTAACCGGAGGATTGATGGCGCAAAAGCGTCGTCGCAATATCTTGGAACAGGTAAAAGGCTACCGTCTCCAACGATCAAAAAAGAAGCGAGTAGCCCGCGAAGCGATCTACCACGCTGAAACCTACTCATTTGCACACCGCAAAGACAAAAAGAACGACTTCCGTCGCCTCTGGACTGTGCGCATTAATGCAGCGTTGTCACACTTTGATATCAAATACAGTCGTTTTATCAAGTCTCTCTCTGATAAGGGAATCATGCTTGACCGAAAGGTTCTCGCCACTCTCGCTCTAGAGAAGCCAGACTCATTTAAACGAGTAGTAGACGCAACTAAGTAGACCACAAAAAGAAAACCCCGCGAAAGCGGGGTTTTCTTTTGAATTAAAAATCGACTATTACAAGTTATAAAAACCTTTAAATTGAGTAAAGGTCAAGGCGTGAGGGGATGTTAAATGAGATGAAGTACGCGAAGAACAAAGAATAAAGTTTGAGCCGTACTCCTTGTACGGTGAAAATTTTATACTGCAGTTCGACAAAGTAATTCGCTCATTTCACATTCCCTTTAGAAGTCGATTTCAACTTCTTGATTAGCATTCGGCGCCACCGCATTAAGTCCGAGATAATCGCGTAACCGTTGGGTTAAAAACAGTGACGAGCGCTCTTCGCCCATCACCACAAAAACTTGTTTAGCTTTGGCACACCCGTCAGCCACTAACCCGAGTAATTGATCACGGTCAGCGTGACCCGAGAATCCGCGAATGGTACCGATTTGGGCTTTGACTTTAGTCCACTCTCCTTCGATATGGACTTTTTTTGCACCATCTTGAATGATACGCCCTAGACTCCCTGCTGATTGATACCCTACCAGTAACACGGTATTTTTAGCGTCCGAAAGATAATTTTGTTCATGTCGTCTAATTCGTCCGCCATGACTCATGCCTGAACCGGCGATAATAATTTTGGGACCTTTCACGGAATCAATTTCATGTGACTCTTTGACTGTTTTAGTGAATTCCAAACCCTTGAATTCAAAAATATCATCTCCACTATTAATTTGGTCTTGGACTTCTTTTTTTAGATAGTGCACATATGTCCGATACTCTTCAGTTACCGTAATCGCTAATGGAGAATCAAGAAACACGGGAATCGAGGCGATGGCTCCAGACTCAACCATGTTATTAATTTCCAAGAGCATCCCTTGGGTGCGCTCCAAAGAGAAGGCTGGAATGATTAAGGTTCCTCCCTTCTTTCGCGTTTCTTCAATGTAGTGTTTAAGCAAGGAAGTTCGTTCCGCTACTTCTTCATGAAGCCTATCACCATAGACACTTTCCATCACTAAATAATCATAATCAGTCGGCACTACCGGCGGATTTAGTAATGGTTGTGGTACATTTCCAATATCTCCCGTAAAGACAATTTTTTTATCACCACGTTTAAGATGGAGCATACCTGAACCTAAGATGTGCCCCGCATCAGTGTAATGGGCGCTAATGTCGGTTGGGAGTGTGATTACCTCATTGTAGTCAACGGTCTTCCACAATCGCAACGCAAGGGCAATATCGGGCGCATCATAGAGTATTTGCCGCCCATATCGTTCATACTCGTACTGCATCACTTTGAGGGCGTCAGCCAGCATAATCGCTGCCAGCGCTTTGGTGGGGGTAGTTGAATAGATCACTCCTTTAAAACCCTCTTTAACTAATTTCGGAATCCGGCCAATATGATCTGCGTGAGCGTGGGTCACAAATAAAAAATCCGCATCCTCTGGATTATACACAAACGGCTCAGCGTTAATGTCGCTGGCAAAATCACTTCCCTGTTCAAGTCCACAATCAACGAGAATCGCCACTTCTCCGGTATCTAACATAAAATTTGCTCCGGTCACACTGCCCACGCCACCATAAAATCCTAACTGACTTTTCATTATGTTATTTTTTTAGTTGTCTCCCAATAAACCAACCCATCACACAACCTACCGCACCAAACAATAAATCAAGCGATGTATCACTTATAAAATTTTCTTTTACGCGCATCAACATAATAACACCCAACACTTCCCACCCCAGCAACACCAATACCAGTAACGCCGTAACCCGACGCCACGAGGTAACGAACCGGGCACCGAGCAACTTGATATCAACCAACGTATAGAGCAAGAGCGCTAACACCACACCACCAAACAAGTGCATCAGATTATCAAACCAGGCAATCTCCCAGTAGAGTGAGAATTTAACCGCCAAGGCATGTAATATCGCTAGTTGCACCCCAAGAACGAGTGCCAAGATAGTCGTGTTTTTCATTCCCTAATCATACCATTGCCGGTATGAAAAAACGCCTCAAAATGAGACGTGTTTTCAAAGGAACCACCTACGTATGCTCCTAGAAATTCTAGGTGGGTACCATTTCTGGCCCGAGTCTGAAATCTCCCTCTCAATCGAGTTCTCATAACGTTCCAATGACTGCTGGCATCCCTGCATATTTACTTAATCGGAACATACGTATCAGTGGTTCCAAACTAAGTATAGCAAAGGAAAATAGAATAGGGAAAAATAGAACATTGAATAGAAAAAATAGACAATGGAAAATGAAAAAAGAAAAGATTAAAGCTAGGTGATGATAATTTTTTCACTGCGTTAAGTAGTAGTTATATCTATTTCGTAAATTAGCTAACGAATTATTTTAGATGAGATACTAGGCGGACAAAGAAAAAGAGCCGAGCCGTACTTTTCGTACGGTGAGGCTCTTTTTCTGCAGGCCAACAACGTAGCTCGCTAAAATTATTCGTTAGTGCCGTCGAGATTTATGTCGTACATAATGCGTTCCTGAGCGGTTGTATAACTCATAATCTCATCCTCCTTGAACCACAGCGCAATTTCTCGTTCTGCTTCTTCTGGTGATTCTGAACAGTGAATTAAGTTACGCACTGAACGATTTTCGTATGAAGAGTGACTGTATGAGTCTACGGTGTAGTCTCCACGGATAGTTCCCACATCTGAAGTTTTTGGTTCTGTGGTACCTACCAATTTAGTAATCACCGCTACTGATTCGTTTCCTTCAAATACTAGTCCAATTACCGGTGCAGCGGTCATGTAGTGCACAATCGTCCGGATAATATCTTTTCCGTATTCAATTGGTTCTTTAGTAACTTCTCTGCCTTGCGCCACCATATCTTCTACCGTTCGTTGCCCTTTTTTAAGGAACCAAGCGTCATCTTTGTTGTAGTGAGCGAGCAAACGAGCTTCGTCGGCCATAAACATTTTCATGGCAGTACACTTGAGACCCGTGCGTTCAAAGCGTTTAATCACCTCTCCGATTAAAGACCGTTGGACGGTATCGGGTTTTAGAATAACAAAGGTTCGTTCTTGGTGTGGGTGTTTTGTGGCCATGGCGACGATAAAATTAGTTGTAATTAACTGCACTACTGTACCATATTTATATAAAAAAAGAAGCCCGTGCCCTGACTCAAAAGTGAGCACAGGCACGGACAAACGGGGAATTAATCCCAGGAACGTAACGGGGGTAACCGGGTAGGCGGATCAGCTAGACGCTGATTGAGCTTATAAAAAAATTGTATAAAACCACAAAACCGCTGCCAGATGGTTAGTCCTCCTCGTTGCGGACTAACTTTTTACCATGTACCAATTACTTTGTCAAAATCTCTGCTCCATTCTCCGTAATCACCACCGTATGTTCAAAGTGAGCGGAGTTAGAACCGTCTTTCGTATACACACTGTATCCGTCACCTTTATCATCAAACCAAACGTCTTTAGTCCCCACGTTCACAATTGGTTCAATAGCATAGACATGTCCTACCTCAATGAGTGGCCCATCACCCGCTCTGCCGGTATTAGGGATTAATGGTTCTTCATGCACTTTGTAACCCACACCATGACCACACAGCACTTCCACACAGTGAAAGCCCCGTCCCGTGATAAACGTTTCAATAGCGTTACTAATATCTCCAATATGATTACCGGGCTTGGCTGCTTTAAGCGCAACGGCGAGCGCCTCTTGGGTGGCTGCCATGAGTTTTCGATCTGTATCACTCACGACCCCTACCCCTACCGTAATACCTGAATCTACAATCATGCCGTTGTGCGCAATTGTCATATCTAAATTCACCACATCTCCTTCTTTGAGGACAATATTTTCTGAAGGAATACCGTGCTGGACACAGTTATTAACCGAGATACAAATAGCCGCGGGATACGGATACGGTGCAAATTCTGGATGATACCCCAACAGCACTGGTTCAACTCCGTATTCTTCGGTTAACTGCATCGCTCTATCATCTAAATCAAGCGTTGATACGCCAACCACAGTTTCTTTAGCCAACGTCTTTAAAATCTTCGCTAAAATTCCACCCGCTATTCTTAGGGTTGCTATTTCCTCGGGTGATTTTTTAGTAATCATAAATAATTAGCTTATGTTTAAGGCTGCCACAATTTGGGCGTGCACTTCATCAATTGAAGCAGTACCATCAATATCATGTACCGTGACGTTTTCGTGACTACGGTAATGTGCAATTACTGGCAACGTATCCTCACGATACCAACGCAACCGTTCTTCAATAGAGTCACTGGTGTCGTCCGCTCGGGCTCGACTCTGCATACGAGCACGAACAACCTCTTCGGGTGTCTCAAGATTAATAATTTCTACTGCTCCACGCTCAAAAAATCGAAACGCGTCTTCCAGATCAGGAATTTGTCCCACCGTGCGGGGGAAACCATCAATAAGCAAATGACTTTTATCATCAAGCTGATCCATCATGGCTTTACCCCAGAGCACCGTTACCATAAAGTCCGGTTGCAATACTCCTGTGCCCAACGTAGTAGCAATTTTATCTTCAGCAAAAGTTTCTTGAGTGGCCGCCAGAGCGCGGAATCGACGCCCCGTCTGGATATCAACCACGCGTCTACGGTCACGGCTTTCAAGTACCATTTTGAGCTTTTCAATTTGTGTACCTTTACCACTCCCTTGTGGTCCGATAAATATAACTGTTTTGATATCCATATTACGATTGAAGTGAATTAAAAATGTGATTTTGAACTTCCTCGGGCGACAAACTGCCATTAATATCAATTAATGTTCCACGAGAGCGAAAGAACTCAATTGATTTAGCTGTGTACGTATTATACTCTTCGAGCCGTTTTTCCACTGATTTAGGTGAATCTACCACGTCTCTGGCTCTTGATTGACTGCGTGCGCGAACCTCGTCGTCTGAAATATCCAAATTAAAGACAATGTACGGACGGTCAATCCA
Organism: Patescibacteria group bacterium; assembly: GCA_040386275.1. Lineage (GTDB taxonomy): Bacteria > Patescibacteriota > Minisyncoccia > Phycocordibacterales > UBA918 > OLB19. The sequence continues at coordinate 29,579 of JAZKFU010000004.1, read as the reverse complement.
TTGATGGATTTCATCAAACAATTCTGCTTCATTGGGCTTTTTGGCCACCGCTTCAAATATCACTCGGTCATGTTCAAATTGACTCACGAGTGCATGGGTCATCCAGTAGGAGGCCACCCATTCGGGCATTAAGTACCCGCCTTCGTACATCTCCTTCATTTTATGACCAAACACCGTTGGGGATTGAGACACCTCGCGCACCTTATTCCCATTGGAATATAACACCCCACCAAAATGTTCTAATATTGCGCTGGCTTGAGTTCCTTTACCCGAAGCTATTTTCCCCATCAGGACAATACTCTGGTAGTTGGTCGTATAATTCATAACTTCATAAGGGTACCTATAATTTCCCAATTACGCAATCTCTCTAAAGAAGGACATCCGTAAATGGAACATTTCGTTGTTGTTCTGCGCAAAATGCTCCTCACCGTACAAGAAGTACGGCTCGGCACATTTTCCTTGAACGCCTAGAACTGTACTCATTTCCGGACGTCCCAATCTAATCTGATATAATGATAAGTATGTCCCGTCCTCATATAATTACACTCTCCGGCAAACCCGGTAGCGGGAAGTCTTCCACCGCTGATAAAGTGGCTGAAATGCTTAACTATACCCGGCATTCTTCGGGTGATATGGTGCGCCAACTCCTCAAGAAACATCACCTCACGCTCGCCCAATACAACGAACGAGCCAAAAATGACCATGAACTCGATGATCAGGTGGACCACATGCTGCGCGATTTACGAGACAGTCAGGACATTGTGGTTGACTCTCGTTTGGGATTCTACTGGATTCCTGAATCATTTAAGGTGTACCTTGACCTCGATATGGAAGTGGCGACCGTCCGGATTTATAAAGACGCAATTAGTAACACGAGCCGTAGCGCAGCCGGTGAAGGAACAGCATCATTGATGGAAGTGAGCAACCAAGTGCGCTCCCGCATGCAAAACGAACAAAACCGTTTCCGCACCCTCTATCACGTAGATCCGTACGACACCGCCCATTTTGACTTAGTGATTGATACCAGCCGTCACAGCCCCCAAACCGTAGCCCTCACGGTGTTTGATACCTATAAGAAGTGGCTAGAGACAGAGGTGTGGCGGCAGGTACGGAGTTCGGTGCCAGCAGGATTCTCCTTCAAAAACCAATACTAAAAAATTAGTCCAAAATCAGCAGTCTACCGCGTTGGTCTTCAGAAAAAGCACTCTCACCGTACAAAGAGTACGGCTCGGTCCTTTTTCATCAACCGCCTTGCATCCCCTCTGATTTTGAACCAATTTACTTTTATTAACTTACGTGTGATGGAGTACGGCTCAACATTTTTCCCTTGCAACCCTCGTATCTCACGCAATTTTCCAATTTTAGAAAAACCTAAGAAATCCCGTCTGCGCTGTTGCGGTGCGGTAAGTTGCAGCTCACCGTACAATAAGTACAACTCGCCACAACTTCCTTGCGCGCCTAGCATCCCGAATCATTTATTGATTTTAAAATAATTACTTATGTATTTAGGGAATGAAAAAAGCCCCTAAGGGGCTTTTTTCATGCTTTGCTAAAAAACTAATGAAGAGATTTAGTAGTGGTATTGATTCATAAATTGGATAGGCTGCTAGGCGTGAGAAAGCGATTCGCTGAGCTTTCGCAAGACTCACTGAGTTAGTTGGTGAGCTAGCGAAATAAACTAGCCAATGAGTGGACAGTTTCTGTAAGAAACAAAGAAAAAGAGCCGAACGGTACTGGTTTGTACCGAGAGGCTCTTTTTCTGCAGTGCAACAACGCAGACTGCCAATTTTGGATTAATACTGTCTCATTGAGAGTTGTGCATCTAATCTTCGGATAAGATCTAGCACTACACTCACCACAATCAAGATTGTAGTTCCTCCGATAGCGAGAGCTGCTACGCCGGTGGCAAGCTGTAGTCCAATTGGGAGTACGGCTACCAACGCGAGGAAGGTTGCTCCAACTAAGGTAAGACGGGTAATCAAGTTTCCAAGATACTCAGCAGTGTGCGCTCCTGGACGAATTCCCGGAACAAATGCTCCGTTTCGTTGCAGGTTGGCTGCTACCGCATCAGGGTCAAAGGTTACGGCTGTATAGAAGAAGGTAAACATAAATACGAGCACAAAGTAGGTAATACCATAGGCTACGTAGTTATTTACAAATCCATTGACCGCGTCCATCGCACCGGGTACCCATGGCAAATCAAACGCAGAGAGAATATTCAACACCATTTGCGGAAACAATAGAATTGAAAGGGCAAAAATGATTGGAATAACTCCGGCTTGGTTGAGACGCATCGGGAGGAATGATGAACTTCCACCGTAGGTAGCGCCCCCACGACTTTGTTTTGCGTAGGTAATTGGGACTGGTCGTTCGGCTTCAGTCATCACCACAACTGCGTAAATGATAGCCAACGCAAGGAAGGCAAATCCAATGTAGAGTGGCAACTGATCCATACTAAATGTAAAGATAAGTTGGTTCACGGTTGAAGGTAAACTGGCCACAATACCGGCAAAGATGATGATAGAAACCCCGTTTCCGATACCGTATTCTGTTACCAACTCCCCCACCCACATCAATAGAATTGATCCCGCTACTACCAACACCACGTTGACGGCAAAATCAAATGACGACAAGCCACTAATTACCCCCTGACTTTGGAGCAAGGTAAGGAAACCAAAACCTTGCAGTACTGCAAGCGGTAATGAGAGCATGCGACTGTATTGAGTAAACTTTGCTCGTCCAGCTTCGCCTTCGTTGGTGTAGAGGTCTTTCATCGCTGGTGACATCACGGTCATCAACTGCATGATAATAGAAGCCGTAATAAACGGTCCTACCCCCAACATCACAATCGACAGGTTAGCCAAACCTCCTCCAGAGAAGATGTTTAACAAACCAAGAAACTGGTTGTTTGAGAAAAATTGTTCAAGCACAGTCTGATCAACACCCGGAATCGGGACAGCGGCGAGTAAACGGAAGATAACCAACGCACCAAGTACAAACAGCACACGATTACGGATAGCCGGTTCAGTGAAGATAAGTTTGATTTTTCGGAAAAAAGTTTGCATATGGTTCTAGTATACGCTAGTTAATAACCTTTCCACCAGCTTTTTCTACCTTAGCTTTGGCTGATTCTGAAACAGCACAGCCTTCGATAGTAACTTTCTTGGTGAGGTCTCCAGTACCGAGGATTTTTACCACTGGTACGCGCTTGCGGAAGGTAGAGATAACTCCAGCGTTTACAAGCGATCGTGGTGAAACCGTATCACCCGCTTCAAAGTGAGCTTCGATAACTGAAACGTTCACAGGAATCACTGCTGTCTTTTCTTCGTTTACTGTTCGGGCTCGGTTTTTACCGTGTCCGCGCAATTTTGGAATCTTTTTGATGAATTCCAACATTTCTGAACGAGTACTGTTACCAGTTCGAGCAGTTTGCCCCTTCCCTCCACGTCCTGAGGTCTTACCTCGTTTTCCACCAAGACCAATTCGCTTGGCTGCCTTTCGCTTAGTAGCAGGCTTTAATTCGTGTAGTTGCATACGTTATTTTTTAAGCTGCTTAAGCGCTTCGACAGCAGCACGAGCATTGTTAAGTTTGTTTTTACTGCGAGAGAAAATCTTGGCAGTAATATCTTTTACTCCGGCGAGCTCTAGTACCGTACGAACAGATGATCCGGCTACGAGTCCACGACCCTTGGCTGGCATCATCATCACTTCACTTGAAGCATATTTTACATGCACGTCGTGAGGGATGTGACTGTCTTTATTCATGGTTACGACAATCATGTTCTTCTTGGCGTTACGGATTGCTTTTTCGATAGCGAGTTGTGTGTCTCCGGCTTTACCAATACCAACTCCCACCTTTCCACGCTTGTCTCCAATTACCATAGCAACTGAGAAACTAAAGCGACGACCACCACCCATAACACGAGTTACGCGACGGATACTGATGATCTTTTGGTCAAATTCTGGCTTGGTTCGTTCTGGACGAGCACCACGACGTGGGCGACGTTCATTGCGACGGTTATCTCCGCCTGCTCCAGCGCCACGTCGGCCACGCGTATTTTGCGCAGCGTCAGTAGTAGCAGGTGCATCGGTCGCAGGCACGATTGTCGCGCCCGCAGTATCTGACGTAACGTCAGTTGTAGCTTCCTGGGTCATAATGATTGATTTAAAATAGTAACTTCCAACAAATTAGAAGGCGAGTCCGCCAGCGCGTGCACTATCGGCTACGGCTGCGACAATGCCTTGGTATTTGAATCCACCGCGGTCAAAAACCACTGCAGTAATACCGGCAGTTTTAGCTTTGGCGGCAATATCATTACCAACAAAGACTGCTCCTTCACTTGTTGTTCCCTTGGCTTTTCGTGAGTCAGTGGCCGCGATAGTTTTACCCGCTACATCGTCAATCAGTTGTGCGTACACAAACTTATTACTTTTGTAGACAGCAAGACGAGGGCGATCGGCGGTACCAGACACTTTGGCTCGAATTCGAGCATGTCGTCCAGCGCGCTTTTCCACTTTATATTGTGATTTTTCCATATATGAAGTAGCCTATACAGCTTTTTTACCTTGCTTGCGAATAATAAACTCTCCACGGTACCGAATACCTTTCCCTTTGTATGGTTCTGGCTTACGTACTTTTCGCACGTTAGCAGCAAATTGCCCGAGAGCATCTTTGTCTGAACCAGTTAAGGTAATCGCTGATTTTTCAACCAAGGCAGTGATGCCCGTTGGTACTTCAAGTGGGACAGGGTGAGAGAATCCAACACTCAAAACGAGGTTTGGTCCTTTTACTTCAGCCCGGTACCCAACTCCTTCAAGATCAAGGATACGAGTGAACCCTTCGGTTACACCTTTCACCATGTTTCGAATGTGCGCAGCGTAGGTTCCCCATAGTGCTTTTGCATTTTCGGTTGCTTGCGGAGCTAAAGTAACCACACCATCTTCTATGGTAACCAAAACGTCTTTTTTAATTTCTCGTGTCAATGTTCCTTTCGGACCTTTGACCGTCAGTAGAGTATCTTGCATAGTGATTTCAACACCATTTGGGATAGTTACTGGAATTTTTCCTAATCGACTCATATGTTTACCAGATGATGAAAAGTTGCTCTCCACCGACATTAGCTGCACGAGCCTCATCGTTGGTGAGGATACCAGCTGGTGTTGAAAGAATAAGCTTCCCTTTACCAAATTTTACCTGATGAATTTCTGATACTTTGGTGTAAAGACGGCGACCTGGTTTACTGATACGCTTCACACCGTTAATTTTGTGTGCACCGTGTTCGTACTTAAGGGCTACCTCTAACGTTTTTTGTGCTACTTTTCCTTTTGTAGACACACTATCGATAAATCCTGCCATGACGAGCTTGTCAGCTACTGCATGTCGGAGTTTTGAATATGGAAGAGAAACACTCTTTTTATTCACTACGCCGGCATTTTTAAGCTGAATGATGAAGTCGCCGATTACGTCGCCTACCATGATGATTTTGTTATACCTGGTATATGTCCTTCGTGAGCCGCTTCGCGGAAGCAAATTCGGCACATGTCGAAGTCGCGCATGTACCCGTGCTTGCGCCCACAGCGCTCACAACGACGGACAACGCGACTCGCAAACTTTGGTACGCGCTTTGAGCGTACAATAACTGATGTTCGAGCCACTTTTTTATTGTTGTTTATGGGGCCGTATCACGTAGAATTCGTGACGTGCCCCGTTAATAATCGCTAAAACAATGAGTGTTTAAGCAGACAAGGGAGGATACTGATTCAAGTGAATCCATTCCCCACCCAACGTCGCGACCTACAATACCAGAAAGGCCTGAAAAAGCAAGGGATTTTATGTAACCAGACTTATGAAATTATTGCATTCTGTTGCCATTACTGTAGAGTTATTAGAGAAAAGAAACCTACAGTTCTGGAGGCAGACATGCTGAATAAACATCTTCCGGCCGTACACAAAGCACTTCACAATGTGGCCCTCGCTGTCGTGTTGTTCATGGTATGTGCTTCGCCCTTACTTGGAGTACTCTCGTGGGCAGAAATTGTTCCCTGGCCAGTTCTTAACGTTACATTGAGCGACGGGAGTGTACACAATGCAGTACCCTATCTTGGAGCAGCGATTTCATTTATTGGAATTGTAATGTTGGCACTGGTGCCCGGAAGTAAACGAGTGCTTACTCTCGAGCAAACGCATCGAGAGTTCAAAATGACAATGGACGATGTAGCGGGAGCCTTCTATGCTGCATTTACCGCTGATCGCGATGGCATCTTCAAGATCAAAGGTGAATTTGATGCAATTCGAGCTCGTCATGAATACTTAAAATCTCTACCGAACCTTCCTTCACTTGAGCCCGATATTTTGTTGCAGGCGGCTCAAATGAGTTATGTTTCAGAAGAACTGGCTCGCGCATATGGGACTGATGCCGTCGAAAGAGCACGAGATTTTCTAAAATCTCGTCAAGATGAAATCAACCGTTTTTCGGCACTTTTGAAATCAGAAGAAGCTGAACTACCCGTAATTCGCGACCTGGCTCTCACGCTACGAGACCAAGACCGGATGAACCACGAAACTAGAAATCGACTTGATGAACAACTCCGTGAACTGGTCGCCCCACTCGGGTACGTGAAAGAAACTGCTCGGACAACTGTCCTTGAGTTTCCAAGCCAAACACCGATAAGCAATACTGGGGAATGATTCAACATCGGGCAACCTCACCAGGTTGCCCGTTTTTTTATTTATCAAACAAAAACAGCCCGTGAGGGCTGTTTTTGTTTCGAAGGGTGAGGTTGTTGGTTTCATTAACAACGGCAGGGTCAAGTTTCTAATTCGCTAACGCTCATAAGAACTTCCTCCCCGGACTCGACTGTTTTTGCTCTGGGAAGAGCAAAAACATGTCTCCGTCTTTTACCGTTGCCGAAAGCAAAGTAGTTTGCTTTCTAAGAAAAAACTTAAGCAGTTTTTTCTTGCAACGGTAAACCAATATGTCGCAGAAACGCCTCGGCTTCTTTTTTGTTTTTAGCTGTGGTTACAATCGTAATCGCTAGTGAGAATACATCCTTGATTTCTTCTTCCGCACATTCTGGGAAGATGGTGTGTTCTTTGATACCAAGAGTGATGTTCCCCATTTCGTCGATTGAGGTGGTGCGCAAACCGCGGAAGTCGCGAGTTTGTGGTAACGCAATACTGATTAACTTCTCAAGGAAGTGTTGCATTCGGGCGCCACGCATCGTTACTTGGTACCCAATGATTTCACCTTCACGGAGCTTGAACGACGCAATTGATTGCTTCGCTGGGCGTGGTGATGGCTTTTGACCAGTAATAAGAGCGAGGCGGTCACGGATAAGCGCTTCTTTTTGCTTGTCCTGTACGCGACCAGTTCCGATTGATACTACAATCTTTTCTACCTTTGGCGCCTGCATAACATTCGTGTATCCAAAGTCACCTTTAAGGGCGGTGTAGGCAGATTTAATTTTTGTTAGTGTTGTTTCCATATTATATAGTCTTACCACTAGCTTTTGAAATACGTACTTTCTTGCGCTTGTCGCCTTCACCTTCAAAGGTGTAGCCAACTCGTACAACTTTTCCGCCTTCCATTAACGCTACGTTTGAAGCACTCATAGGCATACTCTTTTCAATGATTTGACCCACTGAGCGAGAACGTTTATTTTTTTCGTGCTTCTTGGCAATGTTAACTCCTTCTACCACTACTTGATCTGTGGTTGGTAGAGTCTTTAGTACCGCACCGGTCTTCCCTTTGTCTTTTCCAGCAATCACCTTAACGGTGTCTCCTTTTTTAATTTTCATATTTTTCAGATTTGTACGTTAACTTAAACCACTTCTGGTGCAAGAGAGACGATTTTCTGATAACCGGCCTCGCCGAGCTCTCGTGGGATTGGACCAAACACACGGTTGGCTTTTGGTTCTTTCTTTACTTTATCTACGAGTACAACAGCGTTATCATCAAATGAAACGTATGATCCATCTTTACGACGGTACGGCTTTACTTGACGCACAACTACTCCGTACACTACGTCCTTCTTCTTTACGGCTTTGCGGGGTTCAGCTGTTTGTACAGCGAGTACCACCATTTCACCGAGTTCAGCGTAACGCTTTTTTGAACCACCGAGCACTTTAAACACACGACCACTTTTTCCACCAGAGTTGTCCGTGATACGGACCAATGTTTGAGGTTGAATCATATGTTATTTGTTAATAGTGACAAGAGTAAAGTGTTTACGCTTTGACATTGGACGAGTCTCACGAATGTCGACGATTTGTCCTTCTTTCGCTGTATTGCCCGCATCGTGCACGAGAAACTTCTTTGAAAGCCGTTGGAATTTTTTGTACTTTGGGTGTTTGACGTATCGGTCAACGATAACCGTAATCGTGTCGGTCATTTTTGTTGAAACAACAGTCCCGCGGAGCACCCGACCGTTGGTCGTTGTGGTATTTTGAGTGTCCATACTATTTTACTCCTTGGTTACGACGGGCAGTTTGTTCAGTAAGCGCGCGAGCAATAGTTTCTTTTGCGGTCTTAATGATTGATGCCTTTTTACTAAATTTGTCTTTGAAGCGTTCAGCGCGGAGAACTTCTCGAGTACTCACTACAAGCTCTACGAGCTCGCCGTCAGTTTTCTTTTGTATATCAGTGTAATTCATAGTGTATTACTTTGTTACAGAGGCCTCTGCGCGAGACACTACTTTGGCTTTTAATGGCAACTTGGCAACTGCTTTACGCAGTGCTTTGCGTGCGAGTTCTTCGGGTACTCCACTTACTTCAAAGAGAATTCGGTCTGGAGAAACTTCAAACACAAAGTGATCTGGGTCTCCCTTTCCTTTACCCATCGGTACTTCGGCCGCTTTTTTAGTAATTGGACGGTCTGGGAAAATTCGAATCCAAATTTTACCGGTTTTACCCAAGGTTCGTGAGATAACACGACGTGCTGCTTCGATTTGGTTTGACTTCACGCGTGATGGAGTGGTCGCTTTGAGACCAAATTCACCAAAGGCTACCGTGATACCACGTGTATCAGGCTTGTTTAGCTTGGCTTCACTTTTGCGCGCTGACTGCCATTTTCGGTGCGCTACTTTTTTAGGAAATAACATAATAATTATCGGTTAGAAGCAGTACGAGTATCAGTAGAAGCGGCTGCTCGTGGAGCTGTATCTGCTTGACCAGCTTTGCGGTCAGTAAATACTTGTCCACGATAGATCCACACTTTGATACCAATCGCACCATACGGCAAGCGAGCAGTAACGCGAGCAAAGTCGATGTCAGCGCGAAGTGTCTGCAGTGGAATTCGTCCTTTCTTAAGTTCTTCTCGGCGAGCCATATCAGCTCCTCCGAGACGTCCAGAAAGAAGAATCTTTACTCCTTCTACATCGCGGTTAGCCATTACTTTTTCGATAGTCATTTTCATCACGCGACGGAACGTGAGACGCTTCTCAAGTCCTTCGGCAATCATTTGACCAACGATACTCGCACTTGATTCTGGAGAACGAATTTCTTCAACATCAAGTTTGATTTCAGGCTTTGAAGTCAATGACGCTTTTCGGAACATCATGTCGATTTCCTTTTTAAGCTTCACTGCTCCTTCCCCACTGCGACCAATCACGAGTCCTGGTCGAGCAGTTTTGATAATGATACGAACTGATTTTTGGTCACGTTCGATTTCGATAGTATCAACTGACATTCCCTTAAGGCGAACGTTAAGGAACTTTCGGATCATTGCGTCTACACGCAAGTATTCTCGAAATTGTTTTGGATCAGTAGTGAACCAGCGACTACGCCAGTCACGGTTGACACCGATACGTTGTACATATGGATGGGCTACGTGTGTCATATTATTTTAGACCGAGTTCAACGGTGATGTGACTACTTCGCTTGTTAATTTTCGACGCTGATCCTCGAGCACGAGGCATAAAACGCTTTTGGGTAACACCTTTATCAACTGATACGTGCTTAACAATCAATTGCGCAGGATTAGCACCAGCTTGAATAGCATTTGCAAGAGCACTTTTTAGTACTTTTTCAAATGGACCAGCAGCTCGCTTGTCTACAAACGCAACAGCTGCGAGCGCATCATTGATTTTCTTTCCGCGGACCACATCAGCCACAAGACGCACTTTGCGTGGTGATTGACGATAATTTTTTAGAATTGCTTTCATAGACTATTTTTTACTTGGTCCAGCTGTTTTTGCAGCTTTAGCGGCAGCGATTTCAGCTTCTTTCTTCTTTTGTTCGAGCTCTTTCTGCATCTTACCTCCGTGACGATGGAATTTCTTGGTTGGAGAGAATTCTCCCAAACGATGACCTACCATTTCTTCTGCTACTACTACGGCAACGTGGTCTTTGCCATTGTGGACACCAAAGGTGAATCCAACCATCTCGGGAGCAATCATACTTGCGCGCGCCCAGGTCTTAATGACACCACTCTCTCCGGGTTTCTTTCCGGCGATTTTCTTCATCAGCTTCTCGTCTACATAGGGTCCTTTATAGAGTGATCGTGACATACTTAATAAATACGGTCGTGCGAGGCGGGAAATTTCTTTGTCAAACTGCAGATTGCTCTTCACCGTATAGACATACGGCTCATTCGCAATCTTTGTTTTTCGCGAACTTTCCTCACCTAGCCCAACCTCACTTTAATAACAACTTAATAACTATCAACAGCGTATCTTGCGATACGCTCCGTTTGGAACCTCGGCTAAAGAAAGGTAACGGCCTTACTTAACAGAGGTTCCAAAACACTTTATGTTTACTTTACAACACTTTTTGACACTCCAGCTGTATTAGATAGATACACCTGTTTAACCGTTTGAGGGTTAGGAACGCGAGCTATAGTACGGGAAAAAGGGTTGCGCGTCAAGCTTTTTCGACCATTTTGACATGCATGGTATAGTAAAATACATGATTACCCCCTCCCACATCATTTATAACTGGGCTTTGGCTAAAAAAACCGAAGGAAATGAACCTACTAATGAGAAAACACCCACTAAAAAACGCACGTTAGCGTTTGTTCTCGGCGCCCTTTTCCCGGATACCCCTACGTTTCTCTTTTTTATTGTTTGTGGCCTTATATTAGGCTATTCCGGGGAAGCAATGTGGGATGACATGTACTTTAATTCGGGCTGGAGCATCCCCATTACCCTCACCCACTCGTTTTGGTTGTGGCCACTCTTAATCCTTTTGGGGACCTATTTTAAGCTAAATTTCCTTAGGTGGTTTAGTATTTCAGCTCTATTGCACGCAGTAGTTGATTTTTGTGTCCATACGGACGATGCCTACAGACACTTTTGGCCCTTTACAGACTGGAAATTTCATAGCCCTATCTCGTATTACCGGGCCAGCGAATACGGAAACTGGGTCAGCGCTTTTGATAGTCTTTTGGTTCTGGGTCTCCTTACGTATCTATATACGCATTACAAAGGAAAGTGGCGGATTCTTATTGTCGGGATTGGAGCACTGTATCTCGCCCGACTGATTGCAGAACCGATACTCATAACCTTTATGAATCATGGCGCGTAAACGAGGCACCACTCACACCACCCTCACCGACACGGCTGACCTGGTGGTCAGAGAGTTAGAGCGAGCCGGTGGAATAAAAATGATTGCCCCGGGGATTATTGATGCCAAACGTTCGGGCAAACGTTACATTACTGCTATTTACACGAGTGCCGGCTTTGAATTAATCATTTCCGGCACCGGCGTGCAAAAAGTAGCCGTCCATTTAACTAGTCCAATTGACGGACCGGCCCTTATTAAAAAATTACAAAACAATAAAAATCTCCAATTATTTACCTGGAATCAACGCGACAAGAAACCAGGCATTTAAAAAGCTCCTCGTGGAGCTTTTTTAAATATTACATCGTAGTAGGCGGATTCTTTGGCGCTACAGTTTCGGGTGAAATAGATTGGGTAAATTCTGGTTTTTGCATTAGTCGCGGTTCGTTAAACACTTGATGTCGAGGTTGTCCCGGATTTAATTCTTGTGGTTTTTTAAACACTTCTGTTTGCGTCATACCTTCGGCTTTAATTTCGTGTAAAACACTATCGATGATTTGTTTTTCATTGTCCTCTCGCTCAACGGGGATGCCTTCTTTTTTGCTGAAGGGTTTAAATTCAAATGACATATCTAAAATTATACCAGAACGCTTGCACAATGACAGTTTTGCCAGTCCCAGATTTTTAAAAAATTATTATGGGCAGGCAGGATAACGGTAGGCTGGGACGTATGAAGAAACAAAACCCTGACAACTAAATTGTGTTAACCAGGTTCCGTCTGGCTGGCAAATGTCGTAATAATGTCGCAACGTTCCCGATGAACATGTAGGGGTAGTCCCGCTCAAACGACAGCCCGCTCCAGGACTGAATCGTAAAGAATTTTTAAGACAGGTCACCGGTGCTTCTGTTACCTGACATACCACTGTCCCATCGGCATTAACTTGCCGAATCGACTGACCGACGGGACAAGTGCTACTTATGCGACGTTGAATAACAGCGTTATTAATACTGACGGTTCCAGTACCAGTAATAATAGAAGGAGTAAGGATAATTCCCGTCCCTGCCGTAAGCTGGGTAATACCAGTAGTACCACCTCCGGCCAGTTGATCTATAGTATAACAATTCAGTCCTGCCGCATCACAGTAAGCTGCGGCACGCATCCGGATAGCTCCTAAATCTCCTAGTTTAGCTTGGTAACTGTCGCTCACGTTAAGAGGTGCACTAATGTTACTACCCGGAGCATCGGTTGATGAACCGACCCACTGAGCACTGATAAAATTGTATGCAAGAAGCATACTTAGCACGATAGCAAGCGGGGTAATTATTTTTAAGGGAAAAATGTGAGTCATGAAAGTAGATTATGGGCAATAGGTCATTGCTGGCTGACTCAAGCTAGTACAAAAGGATTGAGTGGTCCAACTACCATCACTTTGACATACAAGTGATGTATACTGTGTAGCTAGACCACACGTACCAGTATCAACTCGACAGCTAGTCCCTGACGTAAACGTGACATCTTTCAATTTACAAGTAGGGGTTACATCTTGGCAGGTTACACTCCCATCGGCATTAACTACTCTAATGGTATTACCACTCGGACAATTACCATAAATTTTACGTTGCAGGTACACAGCATCTGCCGTTATGGTACCCGTACTGGTAATAGTTGAGGGAGTAAAAGAAATACCGAGCCCACTGGTCAGTCGTGTTACCCCACTACCACCAGCACCGGCTAACTGAGCTAAGGTGTAGCAAACAAGACCTGCTGCATCACAATATTCTCCGGCCCGCATTCTGACGGCTCCAAGGTCACCGAATTTTGGTTGGTAGGTTGCGCTCATATTTAGAGGTGCTGATGTATTTTGATCAGTAGGGACAGTGGTGGGAGCAGTCCATTGAGCACTCATAAAACTGAATCCCAACAAACCAGATAGAACTATACAAAGTGGTACGATGATTTTAAATGAATGCATGCTAGTCATGGTAGTTACATTATGGGCAAGCCCGAAACTTAGTAGCTGGGTTTGACTCAGTTGTACAATCTGATCCTGTCGTCCATCGCCCATCTGAACCACAAGATAAATAAGAATATTCTGTCCCTGAGCCACCACAACTTCCCGCATCTACAAAACAACCACTTCCTTGAGTATACGCCATTCCTTCTAAATAGCAGGTAGCAATATTATTTTGACAGACAACTGTTCCATCAGCATTTATCTGGCGAATCGCTTGACCAGCAGGACAGGTGTTCGTCACCCGGCGTGAAATATAGGTAGTATCAATGGCAATTGTCCCGGTACTCGTGATAATGGTGGGAGTGAGAATGATTCCAGACCCGCTCGAGAGTTGGGTAATGCCAGCACCACCTCCTCCCGAGAGAGCGGTTGTTGTGTAGCAATTAAGTCCCGTAGCATCACAGTATTCACCCGCTCGCATTTGAATGGCACTAACATCTCCGAGCTTGGCTTGGTAATTTGCACCAATGTTGATAGTGGTAGAAGCATTATTACCAGGAGCAATAGCAGTAGGGTTTGACCACTGAGCGTTTATAAAGTTATAAGCAAACAATCCGGCCACCACTATCAAAAGTGGAAGCACGTGGATACATTGTTTTTTAAGCGTCATGTACCTAGATTATATCGTTATTCCAAGACCAGATGAGACGTTGTACCCAAATATAAAACACCTCGCAACGTGCGAGGTGTTTTACGGACTCTCATTATCACTTAACAGTCACCCGTTGGCTGTCGGGTACATGACTGACTCGTGGTTGGTTTTGGACCAGTACAAAATGAATCTGCCATAGTCACCCCATCAGAACGTCTACAGGACACCGTTCGGGATGATACCCCCGTAGTAGAGCAGGTGTTGAACATATTGGTTGGCGCGCATGAGCCCCAAGTTCCAATACTCCAAGCGTAGGTGTACACAATATTTGAAGGCTCTCGTAGTTCACGGTACACCCGGTGGCCGTCTGCGCTATTTTCAGTAGGGGTATTCATTCGGTAGTAATGACTTGGCGGTATCACAATAGTTGAACCATTATCTAAATCACTGTCATAATCTTGATAGTTCATCTCGACAGCAGTAGTGGTTGCAACCCCCACACTAATACTAGTACCTGAGTCGATATTTTTATGAAACACCATAATCGGTTGAGAGGTATTATTTCTATACCACACTCCTTGGGATCTATTAATGATTTGCCATTCTTGATCATATCCCAACCCACTTCCACTTGCTCCACTTGCCAATTCATCACCACTCACACATACCGTACCGTCACTATTACAATACTCAGGTGACCACACTGCATTTACTGCAGCAAAACGGTTAAATAGTAAATAACCTTGAGCACTTTGGATAGTAGTTGAAGAAATACCTGCATTAATTGGAGCAGGTGTGTTATTTCCTGGCGCCACACTTGTAGGACTTGTCCACTGCGCACCAATGAAATTATAGGAAAGGAGTCCCACTATAATTAGGGCGAGCGGTACTATCTGCAGTGATTGTTTAGCAAATTTCATGATTAAAAGATAAACTTTATTCATTAATTATAAACCAATAAAGTATATCGAAATGAATGTTGTACCCAAATATAAACAGTCAGCTTAGTGGGCTGTATTTAATAAACCAACTAATAACAACCCACTTGATTCTTCGCTGAATAACACGTAAAAGGTGTCCATCCATCACTTCCATTAATTCCACGACATGAAGTAAACTGAGACGGTGCGCCTGCTGTATTTGACCAAGCACGCGCTGGAGAAGTACAGCTTCCACTACCACACGTGCTTGTAGTGACTCCATACGCTGCCCAGTTTTGATGTGGTGCCCAACCAGCTGGACACGAGTTACGAGTAAAGCGACAATATTTATTTCCACTTCCGTCTGTTAAAACAGTTCCACTCAGAGACGTACACTGTGACTCACTATGTTGATTATTAACGAGCCAACTTGTCGGAGGTGGAGTGGCTACAGGAGTTCCGCATATCCATGTACCCGTAGCGTCAGCAACCAATGTTTGACCATTAGTACATAGAGGTAAGTTCATATCATCACTCACTTCAGAGGGTGTAAAACAATTATCTCCCGTAGCATCACAATACTGAGGAGACCAAACAGCGTTTGCTGCAGCAAAGCGGTTAAATATTAAATACCCCTGAGCACTTTGAATAGTAGCAACAGAAATACCAGTATTAATAGGCGCTAATGTATTATTATTTGGAGCAGTAGCAGTGGGAGCGGCCCACTGAGCACTCATAAAGTTATAAGAGAGAAGGCCGATAACAATGATTGCTAAAGGAAATACCTGAAGTAGCTGTTTAGAAACTGTCATAAATATAATGTTTGTTATTATTATACTCTTTCCTTATTCTCACACCTTAATGTTGTACCCAAAGTAAAACAGCCCGCTTAGGCGAGCTGTTTTACGTTTAGATTTAGACAATATTAATTATCACTACATGAACCTTGATACCCGCCAGAACATGCTTGGGAAGTAGTGGGTCGTGGTGCAGTACAGTTACTATCTGCCACCACTGTTCCAGCAGAGTTACGACATGATATTGTGCGAGTTTGCGTTCCATAACTAAATCCACAACTTGGCCGATTAGTAACAACACACGCAGACCAACCAGAAGCTACCCATGAAAACACCGTATTTGCACACTGGGCCAAAATCATAGTGTGAGAAGAATAACTTCGCCCCACGTTCGCACAGGCTGATTGAGGATTTGATAAATTGTATGTCATGTATGAAGCGGTATCATTTCCGTCTCCACTCCAGTTCCACATACACGACACCATTAACGCAGGCTGGAAACATCTTCCTCCTACAGTAATAGTATCGCCACCATCATCACCACCTCCACCACCCAATTGATCAGCGGTAGTACAAATTGTTCCGTCCGCATTACAATATGCTCCCGCGCGCATGCGGATTGCCCCCAAATCCCCAAGCTTTGATTGATAAATTCCACCAATGTTAATCGGTGCGGGTGTGTTTTGTTCTGGAGGAACAGCCCCAGTAGGTCCGGACCACTGCGCGTTCATAAAGTTGTAGGCAAAGAGTCCACATAATAAAAGTACAAGCGGCACTATGTTTAGT
Source organism: Patescibacteria group bacterium (assembly GCA_040386275.1). GTDB lineage: Bacteria > Patescibacteriota > Minisyncoccia > Phycocordibacterales > UBA918 > OLB19. The sequence goes on along the minus strand of JAZKFU010000004.1, from coordinate 12,971 downwards.
AATTGTTTTTTGAGCGTCATATATAAAAATTATAATGTAATTATAACGCCTCGAGTATATGTGTATGTGGGAGTTGTACCCAAATACATAAACCGCCCCCAAGTGGGGGCGGTTTATGTATTTGACTATTTACGTGACGTCATCAATCGTCCTGGTTTTCGTCGAGTAACAATGAACTTGTTACTGTATTTCTTTGGTGAGCGAGTCTTTTGTCCCTTTCCAACTGGACGACCTTGCTTGGTTCGTGCTCGACGATGTCCTCGTGGAGCCTTACCTTCGCCTCCTCCGTGTGGGTGGTCCACAGCATTCTTCGCTGATCCACGAGTCTTTGGACGGATACCGCGGTGACGAGCTCGTCCCGCTTTACCGAGGTCTACCAAACGATTTTCTTCGTTTGATACCGCACCAATTGTAGCCCATGAAGTACTGATGATTTTTCGAATTTCAGTTGATGGCATTTTTACTAAGGTGTAGCCGTTATCTTGTGCTACTACTTCAGCGTTGTTTCCCGCTGATCGGGCTAGCTTTGCACCAGCACCGGGCTTGATTTCAACGTTGAAGACCATAGTTCCCACAGGAATATTTCCCAGTGGCAAACGGTTCCCTACTTTTGGTTTGGCCGTTTCTGAAACGAGCATCTCATCTCCTTTTACCATTGTTTGTGGAGCAAGCACGTAGCGCCGTTCTCCATCTTTAAATAGGACCAAGGCGATAAAGCCAGTTCGGTAGGGGTCGTATTCAACTGATTCTACTACCGCTGGGATATCTTTTTTGTTGTATTTGAAGTCAACTAAACGATAGGTTCGTTTGTTTCCACCACCGCGGTTAAGTACGGTAGTACGACCAAAGCCGTTACGTCCACCAGTACTCTTTCCACCAATAGTGAGTGACTTCAAAGGATTACTCTTGGTAGTCGTGAGCTTCTTTTTGTATTCAATTACTGATCCATCACGACGACCAGCTGAAGTTGGTTTATATTTTTTCATATGTTACACAAGAGTTATTGTGTCACCTTTTTTAAGGTACACATATGCTTTCTTATAACCGGCAACACTTACTTCACGTCCACGACTTTTTACCATTTTACTGGTTGGTTTTTTATTGACGATGTTAACTTTCACCGGCGTCACTTTGTAGAGAGCTGTTACGGCAGTGGCTACAGTATATTTTGTAGCATTCTTCGCCACCATAAACGTATACACGCTATCGGAGTTGAGATTCACTGCTTTTTCTGTGATAAGTGGGCGAACGAGAACCGCCGCCACATTTCTGTCAGTAACTTGAGCCTTTGACACGTTTACCGAAACGGTCTCTGGAACTCCCTCTACAGTTTTTGCTTTTGTTCGACTGAAGAGTGCCATATTATTTTACGTTAGCAGTTGCTGTAACCGATGCTACTCGCTTTTCTAGAATAGAAAGCGTGTCAGCAGGATTAGCTACAATTACATACTTGTAGGTAAGTAAATCAACTGGGTTAATATCTTTTGCTTGCATTACTTCGATGTTTCCAAAGTTTCGAAAACTCATTTCAATTGCCGCATCCCGAGTAGGAATCACTACAAGTGCAGCATTTTTGCGCTTGGTAGCCAGGTCACCGTGACCAGTACCGGTAGCAAGTGCCTTGATAGCACCTTTTGCGAGCGCAGTTTTTGTTTCAGCCAGTGTAAGAGCATTCACAAAAATCATTTCAGTATCAGCAAATTTCTTTGACAATACGGTGGCAAGCGCCTTGGCGCGTACTTTTTTGTTGATTTTACTTGAATAATCCTTTTCACTTTTTGGACCGTGCGCCGCTCCTCCACCTACCCAAATCGGTGACCGAGTTGAGCCGTGACGAGCGCGACCTGTTCCTTTTTGTTTCCAAGGCTTCTTTCCTCCTCCACTGACATCTCCACGACCTTTAGTACTAGCAGTCCCTGCGCGCGCGTTGGCTTGCATCATGAGAACAACTCCGTGCACCAAGTCAGCATTCCACGAAACATCGAAAACAGAACTTGGCAAATCAATTGATCCTGCCTCTGTACCGTCTACGGAAAATATTTTTGTATTCATAGTATTTGACTTAGACACCACGGACTTCTACTAATGTACCCTTTCGACCAGGGATAGCTCCTTTAATCAGAAGCAGATTTTGCTCAGCGTTAACTTGGAGAACGGTGAGGTTTTTAACCGTAATACGGTCACCTCCCATTCGTCCAGCCATTCGCATACCTTTCATAACACGGTTAATACCTGTAGCTCCAATAGAGCCCGGTTCACGTTCTGAGTGCTTTTGTCCGTGTGAGCGACGTCCTCCGGCAAAACCGTGACGCTTCACTACACCTTGGAACCCTTTACCTTTTGAGATAGCAGACACAATTACGGTGTCGCCAGCAGTAAACACTGAAGCATCAAGGGCGTCACCAGCGGCAATCCCTTCGATAGATTCGTTGTACGCTGCTTTTGGACGAAATTCCATCACCACTTTTGGTGTATTGAATTGTCCTTTTTGCGCTTTCGCGATACGTGACTCTTTCTGAGTACCAGAAGCGAGCTGTACGGCGCTGTAGCCATCTTGTTCAACTGTTTTAATCCGTGCTACGACAGCAGGATCAACACGGAGAATTGTTGCCGGGTGACAAACACCTTGGGCATCAAAAATCTGTGTCATACAGTCTTTTGTTCCGACAATGAATTTCATATGTATGAAATAACTAATAAATTGCTTTAAGGCCAGAACGACAAATCGCGCTATTTTGGCGCGAGCACATGCTCACACTAAAATAGCGCGATTTGTGCCCATTGGTTCTAGAGGTAGCAAGCTACCGCGTAGACGAACGTAGGTCTTTAAAAGCTGTGGCTAGTATACTGATTAATTACAAAATTGCAAGGCAATTTTAGCCAGATTTTTTGTAAGCAAAAGAAATAACGGTTACATTCTTAACTCCTTACCGGCAAGATATTGTGAGACAATCAACATCATAGGTCCAATCCCCTGAATCTCCTGCACACCAGCTCATTGCCGCTTGTCGAGTATCGACTTTAACACTACCTGCAGGACACGCTGGCGCTGTCCAACATCTGGTACCGCGTACTGTTGTAATAACCGGAGAACAGGTTGGGGCAGGCGTTGATGTAGACATTAGACTATCAAATTCGTTTGCAGTAAAACATACAGTTCCATCAGCATTACAGTACTCACCCGCACGCATTCGTACAGCCCCCAAATCTCCCAGCTTAGCCTGGTAGTTGGCACTGACGTTAATCGGAGCAAATGTGTTAGCGCTCGGAGCGACGCCCGTTGGCCCAGCCCACTGGGCGCTCATGAAGTTATAGGTAAGTAGCCCAATAACCATAAGGGCCAATGGAGCGAGTTTAATAAATTGACGGGCAAATGTGTTAGACATAGTAGTTGAAGTACTTCTGTAATTATACGGTGCCCAACACACACTGACAGGAGTTGTGCCCATATAAAAAAACAGTCTTTATAACAAGACTGTTTTTTTATTACTTACTAATGTATGGATTTACTGAGCAATAATTTGAAAATTAGTGATAGACCCGGCTTGAAGAATATTTTCAATACTGCCAGAACCTAGGGCTCGATAATCAGTGGCTCCTATCATAATTGGAGTTATATTATCTTTCCAAGAGGCATTTACTGATTCTTGTGTACTTATCAGGTCTGAGTCATCCACTATCACTCTTGGTCCTGAAGGCGTAAAGTCGATGCGCACCTCATACACTACATTCGCTTCCACGGGGTAAGTAAATCGTTGCCACTTTTCACCGTACGTAAAAAGGAAATTGAGTTGACCGTTGTGTACGTAGGTTGTAAATCCACCCTTGGCATTTTTAGTAGCCACTGCCTTATCTAATAAGGTCTGACGAGTAATAACGTTACCAGCGTCAAAGTTAAAAGAAATTGACACATTATCGATTCCCCATTCTTTTTTATGAGGAAGAACTACGACCCCTGACTTTTGACCATTGGCGGTATACACCGTACGTGTAAACAAAGCCTCTGATGCAAACGCGGTAAGCGGATACTGATTAGTTGCAATTGATTTAAGCAAGTTAACAGCCACAGTACGACTCACTGCTTCATCTCCACTCACCGTTACATCATCAAATTGTAGCTTTTCAACATCTATGAGTCGTGACTCCATACCTGATTTAGTCACACGATAGGTATTTGTCCCCTCTTTAACTACTTTGTAGGCACTTATATTTTCCGAGAACTCTACTGTATCTATACCCTGCGCTCCATTCAAAATGTCTGAACCATTTGATGAAATAAAAGTATCATTTGCAGTCCGTCCAGACATATAGTCATTACCTGGGGTTCCGCCAACACGTTCTACATTGAGCAAAATAGTACCTAACTTTAGCATCGTAGTTTTAGCAGAACCAGTTAGTGCCGTTCCGCCTGATGTTGCTTTATCTTCTTCAAAACTCCAATATGAACCCGTTACTGTTGTGCCGTTAATACTAACGGAGACGTCCGAAGCGGCAACGGTATAGGCAGTAACTGTATCACTGGAAATTTTTAATTCTTGACCTAATTTTGACCAGCGATTAATTGCTCCTACTGTTATTCCTTTGGTTGCATATGTAACATTTGCAGTATCTATTCCCGACCCTCCGTCAATCACGGCCCCAAGTTGACTGATGGTGAATGTTTGATTATCAGGATTAGTTGTTACTGGGGTGGGGGTAGGAGCTACGTCTTTAATCATACACACCTTATTTTTATCAGGCACTGGGTCATACCCAAAGAAATCATTGGAACATTTTCCTGAATTCGTAACTGACTTCTCTATCCACGTTGTACCCCATCCATATCGTACAACTTGAGTTCCAGAAAAACTAAAATCAACATTAGTCCATTCTTGAGCAATTTGTTTCCATCCAGTAGCAGACGCAGTAATAACGGAAGTGCTCGTATTTGACGTACTGTTATCAACACTAAACGATACAGTTTTTTGGAACTTTGACCCGTTGTTCAACGTTACTTCAGCAAGCAGTGTGTGATTTCCGTTACTGAGATTTTTGCTGTCGTATCCTATCAAGACACCCCGATTATCTCCCGCCAAGGCATAGGGGGCTTCTGATTCTCGATTGATAGAATTACCGTCAATTTTGAAAAGTACGTTATTAATCTCAGTATTACTTTGGAATTGAACGGTTACCTTCATAGTTCCCGAAACTATATCCCCCGCCCTGATACCATCAAAGTTGGTGGTCTGTGCGGTTGGCAAAATTACTGGTGTTGGAGTAGGTACCGGTGTTGGAGCTGGAGTAACTACGGGTGCAGCAGTTACCGCCACACTCAATGTTCTGGTAACTGACCCACTCGCTCCAGTACACGAAAGGTTAAAGGTTTGGGTTCCAACTGTCATAAAGGCAGCTGTAACTTGAGTTCCACTCACTAATTTACTCCCTGACCATGCACCACTTGCTACACATGCAGTAGCGTTAGTAGTGGTCCAGGTTAAAGTGGCAGTTCCTCCTACCACTACACTGGCGGGAGAAGCAGTCAGTGTCAGTGTAGGGACAGGAGTTGGAGTAGGTACTGGTGTCGGGGTGGGGGCTGCCACACTTCCTGCAAGTACCTGACACACTTTTCCGAAACCAAAGGCGGGGTCGCTGCCAAAGAATGTATTATCACATTGACCTGACGTGGTTACACTGCGACTCACCCAGGTAGTACCGGTTCCGTATCGCACAGTTTGCGTTCCTGTAATAGTAAAACCTTGCCCTTCAGTCGCAATCTGAGTCCAGGCACCACTCGTGGTAGTGGTAGTTGGTGGAGGCGTTGTCGTGGTCGGGTTTTGTACAAACGTATCAGCGACCCATCCATCTACTCCGTTATTAAAGTCTACAGAAATCCAAGTAAAATTATCCAGGAATTGCGCAGCTAGATTTCGTACAGTACCGAGAGCTCCCGTTAATTGTTGACCAAGTAAACGTCCAGCGGTTCCCGCCATTTCACGCACGTTTAAGGTCGCGTTTGCTTGCACTCGTTCCCCCGCCGTATACTGAGACACTACCGTCGGTGCAGGAGCAGGTGTAGGTGTCGTCGTAGCAATCGGAGTAGTTGGAATCGGTGCAGGTGCTGGAATTGGTGCTGGCTGCACTCCAGAAGTACTAACATTGATAGAGATATACGCTGGTGTGTAGTTACCATTATTGTCAGTTACCCAATACTTAATCACATCACTACCACTAAAATCAAAATCTGGACGATATTGAATGGTGTTGCCTGAAGCAAACGCTTGGCCGTGGCGCGGTTGCACTATACCATCGAGCCTTAACGTGTCCCCATCAGGATCGGTATCGTTTGTAATAACATTTGAAATAGTATTTAAACGATTGGGTTGAGCAGCGAAGGTGTCTGAATTAGCAACTGGTGGTCGACTACTGATAGTGATTGCCCCAGCATTTTTTGCGATAGTAAATGCACCAGTACGATTAAGTACGTCATTTTGCACGGCCGCAAGCGATACAACGGTTCCGGTCTTATGCTCTTCTCCACTAAAACGATCACTGAAATATTGCTCCAATACTACATAGGGAACTCCATTTGATGTCCGGTATCCATCAGTAGCCACTATACCGACAATTTTATCTCGACTAAATTGATAGGAGTCATGAGGGTGATCAACGTCACGGAATGAAATTGTACCTAGACTGTCTGTTTTTGAACCAATAACGTTAATTTCTGAACTGCCGTTAAAGGATAACGGTTGCAAGTTAAGAGAAAACCGATTGGGCACGACCGAACTGGTAGGAATAACCCTATCAATAGAGCTATCATAACCACCTGTATACATTGTTTGCGCACCAGTAATTGTTGGATTTACTACTACTACATTTATAAGATCATTTTGATATGTAGCGGTAAAAGAGTGATTGAACTGAATACCTTCACCAAAGCCAGCAATTTTTGGATTAATAATACTGAAGTCTGTAAGATTGGTACCAAGTGATATTCCTTTTCGTGCACCGCGGAAGCCTATAGATGGAGTTCCTACCAAGTCAAAATTCTTAAGGGTGTAGTGGGCGGTGTACTCAAAGTGTGCCCCCTCAGTAAGGTTCCAGCCTTTAAAATCAGTAAATTCTGTGCGCACATCATGGCCTTGTCTTGGATTTGCTTTTACAACATGGATTCCTTCACTTGAAGCAAATGTTTCATTTCCATCAAAACCAATAATTGGTGTAGCGTCAGGTTCAACCAACTTATCATCAGTGACGACATTTTGAAACGGATAGGTCAGACCTTCATAGACAGATTCAGGAAAATCAAAGACTGAGGCTGGGAATTTAAGCGGTCCAGTTGATGCTCCTGACGGGCCACCACGATGCATAAATACATACCCAGCATTAGTACTTGCAGCTACGTTATCCCGTGATTTAACCATTCGTCCTTGAAACCAGAACCCGACACCTGTCCGAGCCGTATCAAATGCACTCACCGCACCTGAATCCTTATGAAGTTCTTGTCGTCCTTGGGCTTTAATAGCTATGTTGCCTGTCCAGGTACCAATTTCGTTTCCCGTTTCAGCTACAAAGCCAGCACCAAATGTATCGTACGAAGCATTATCGTGAAAAATAGCATTGGAATCATGGTGTACAAATCCCCATCCTGGCGACCCGAACACCGAATTACCAATCGCGATAGCCGGGTTACTTGGAGTATTTAAGCCCGAACGGTGGAAGTGGAATGGGTATCGTCCTCGCACGTTACTATTTGATTGCATGGGTGAAAAATCTGGAGCTTCTTTTGAATCGACAGATTTATTAGTGCGCCCTAGTTGATTAAACTCAACATATCGAATATCAACTAAATCGGTATGCATAAACATAACATGTCCTCGCTGATGCGCTGGAACATTTGGATTTTCTTCTCGTACCTTTACGTTACGCGTATAGTTAGCCACGGATGTCTTAAGATCACTGCGTGGTGAAATGTGATTATTAACAAGTGGGTCTGTAAAAGAAATAGTGTTTCCACTAATTCCTGAAATGACCCGGACTTCATCTTGGGTACCCCACCACCGTGTAGCAGATATAGCCCCATCCCAGTCATACCCACGATTTAATGTACCGGCTATCACAATTGTGTCCCCTACTTGCCAGTTAGTAGGATTTTCAGCCATCGTAATTGAGGTTTGTCCTTGTCGAGGATCAGTAGCCACCTTTCCGTGTACCAATTTTTGTCGACCATGCATCTCAGCTTTACCGGTTACGACAATACCGCGACTAATTTGCGTGCGGTCCCAATTCACATCGATATTGCCGTTATCGGCAATCACCATATCAACAGTACCAGTTACAGGTTGTGATACTGTCCCGACGGTAAGAGTACCGGTCGGCAATACAAACAAAGTATCAAAAATAATTCGGTTATTTACTGCCGGGTTAAAGGCCAATTCTCCATCTACCCGAATTCTATTAAGCTCATTAGTGCTTTCGCCAGAATATGTCACTTTTATATTAGCAGGAATATACACCCGAGCACCAGTTCCTGGCACAGTACCGTTATTCCACATAGTTGCATCAAACCAATTACCGCTTCGTGTCGCTTGGTGAGTAGCTTCACTTGTTGGCATCATTGTATTGAGACTTCCTGCCTGACTTTGGGTAGCTGCGCCTGCCACCAAACCTTCAGGATGAGAATGAGAATTATCATGTACATGCGCACCTTCTATCAGGGCGGTAGTATTCGCTCTAAAATATAATTTGTTATCAAGTTCACGTAAATACCCTGACAAGCCATCTAGTGTTTCTCCAATCCCCATAGCACTCGCGGTAGGAATATTGAGCGTTACACTCACCATCACAAACAATGCAATTACTAAAATTTTGTTTGTTAGTTTTGTTACTTCCGCAATAATAGAATGAGTCATTGTGCTAATTACTAAATTTATAAAATATAGTTAAGTATAACCTATACGATATGATTTTTATGGCTCCGCTATAATAATATACCTATAAACTCTTACTATATTTTAATATATATAATTAATACTGTTATTCTCTGAATTTCTTAACACAATCGGAAACAAAAAATCTCTACCAGAGGTAGAGATTTTTTGTAATTGCCCTATGCAATCATTGTCTGTCGGTAGAATTAGAGCATTTTCACATCGATGTTCACTCCCGATGGAAGAGACAAGTTTGTGAGCGCTTCAACTACTTTTGGACTAGGATTCATGATATCGATCACACGTTTATGTGTTCGCATTTCGAATTGTTCTCGCGCATCTTTATAGACAAAGGATGCTCGGTTAACGGTGTACTTTTTGATTTCCGTTGGAAGCGGGATAGGTCCCACAACTTGGGCATCAAAACGAAGCGCCGTATCAATGATTTGCTTGACTGAACTGTCCAAAATCTTATGCTCAAACGCGCGGACGCGAATGCGCAACTTGGAAACAGTTTCCGCAGTGGCCTTCACTTTTTTAGTGGTAGTAGCTTTTGTTGCCATAATAATTTTTGATTTCAAACTCAGGTCTCAAGCGGTTTTCAAAACTGCTTGAGATGCTAGGCGCAGAAGGAAAATTGTGTGAGTCGTACATTGGTACGGTGAATGCAATTTTCCGCACTGCAACAACGCAGATTGAGTAGTTTTGGAAATCGCACTTAGGCGACGATTTTGGTTACTACTCCCGCACCTACAGTCTTCCCTCCTTCTCGAATCGCGAAGTTACCTCCCTGTTCAAGCGCAACTGGGGCTACCAATTTTACTTTGAAAGTTGCAGTATCTCCTGGCATTGTCATTTCAACACCTTCAGCCAATGTAACTTCACCAGTTACGTCAGTTGTTCGGATGTAGAATTGTGGCTTGTATCCAGAGAAGAATGGTGTGTGACGACCTCCTTCATCTTTACTAAGTACGTACACTTCAGCTTCGAATTCTGTGTGTGGAGTTACTGAACCCTTTGCAGCCAAAACCTGACCTCGGTGTACATCTTCTTTCTTGATACCGCGGATAAGGATACCAGCATTGTCTCCCGCTTGCGCTTGATCCAATTGCTTGTTGAACATTTCAACTCCAGTAACTGTAGTTTCTAGAGTATCTTTGATACCTACGATTTGGATACTTTCACCAACCTTTACCTTTCCACGTTCTACACGACCAGTTACTACTGTACCGCGTCCTTCGATAGAGAAGATGTCTTCTACAGGCATAAGGAATGGTTTGTCGAGTTGACGTTCTGGTAGTGGGAAGTATGAATCCATTGCGTCAACGAGTTCAACAACTTTATCACCCCACGCTGATGTTGGATCTTCTAGAGCCTTTAGACCTGAACCGTGGATGATAGGAGCATTAGCACCGTCAAATCCGTTCTTGGTAAGGAGTTCTCGAAGTTCTTCTTCAACCAACATAAGCATTTCTTCATCATCAACCATATCGCACTTGTTCAAAAATACGATAATGTTTGGAACTCCAACTTGCTTAGCCAAAAGTACGTGTTCACGTGTTTGTGGCATCGCACCGTCAGTCGCAGCTACTACAAGTACCGCGCCGTCCATTTGAGCAGCACCAGTAATCATGTTCTTGATGTAGTCAGCGTGTCCTGGAGCGTCGATGTGAGCGTAGTGACGATTTGGAGTACCGTATTCACTGTGTGAAAGAGAAATAGTAATACCTCGCGCCTTTTCTTCTGGCGCCTTATCGATTTCGTCTACACCTTTAGTAGTAGCTGAGTAGCCATTACCTTTTTGGTTAAGCACGGTGAGGATAGCAGCTGTAAGGGTAGTCTTACCATGGTCTACGTGACCAATAGTTCCTACGTTTACGTGTGGTTTTGAGCGGTCAAATGATTCTTGAGCCATATTAATGTACTTAAGTTACTTAGGATAATAAACCGCTCACAGCTGCTTTTTATATAAAAAAGCCGTGCTTGTATATACAATCGTAACGGCGCGAGAACAAGTCGCGCTACGACTGAATACACAATGTGTGTGAAAGAGCACTATTTACAAGTACTGCTACAGCTACAGAACGTAGCTATGAGCGGTTGCGCTATAGTACCAAATCAATCAATTAATGCAAGTAAGTACACTCAATTATTAGCTCCTAGCACTACAGAAACTTAATTCTGTTGCAACGCTTTGATAATCTCGGCTCGCTTTTGTTCACTCTCTGCCGTATCACCTTCAACAGGGTTTTGTTGCAAGCTGTTTATAATTTCGCGCTGTTGCTCTTCCTCGAGAGGGACCGGTTGCTTATTCAAGGCCTCAATTATTTCATTTCGACGCGCCTCTTCTTCGCTAGTCGCTACTGCAGATTCAGGCACTACTTCAGGTACCGTCGCAATTTGGCGAGCCTGGTACATACCATAATAAATATAGAGAGCGAGTATCGCTACAAGAATACCCAGTAAGGCAATAGTAATAACAATTTGAGTGAGATTGGTTCTTTTAATTTCAGGTTTCATTTCCATACAAATATAATTATACTTCTTTAGCGACTGGAATCAGCTCAACATCAGTTGATTGAGTAACAGAACCATATGGCCCCGTACAAGTAATAGTAAATTTAGTCTTGCTCCTCAGTGCACTTGAGGTTTGACTTCCAGAACTAGTCACTGAGGTACTAGGCATACCTGGTCCGGTCAGGGTACATGATCCTGAGGCAACTGGTGATGGGGTAGTCGTCCATGATACTTGTACTGTTTCTCCCGCGCGGACAATGGCGCGACTAGAAGCAATAGTGATGACTGGAGCTGGAAGGACAATAGTCTCACAAGTTGTTCCGTTACTAAAGTCAGTGCCTGCCGCACATGTACCAGTTACGTTAACTGAGGTCAAGACAGTAGTGTTGTCACGGGCTTGAATTACATTAGTACCATTGGTAATTGCATACGGAGCGTTAGTGCCCGCTGCCACAGAGGCATAGGTGAGACTACGAGTACTATTACGTAAGTTAGGAGTCGTGGCGTTACTAATACTCCACGTGAATGAACCATTACAGGTGGAAGCACCAAGTGCAATGGTACAGCCAGTACCAGACAGTGTAGCGGTAGGCATACGCAATCCAGTGGCATCAAAGTCTACCCACCCCACTACCGTAGAACCCCAAGCAAAAGAATTACTCAAAGCACCCGTAGCTGACATAATGATACTGTGAATAGGTGCTACAGTACTACGCAATGAAATCCATCCATCCCACCCATCAGTGCGACTCGTCATATCACTACAATCTCCAGGAACTGTCCCCGCACACGCACGGGCCCACCCTTCAAAGGTAAGGTTAGGATAGGTTCCGGTAGCACGAGCGCTCGCTGCAACAGTACCAGCCATACTCGGGAAACTACTGAGTCCATCAAATTTAATCCACCCAATGTTACTACTCCACGCGTAGCCAGTCAGTGCTCCCCCAGTTGCAACCGTCACTCGATATGAACTAGTCCCACAGATATCGTTACCCGTAGTTCCCCCAGTTCTACAGTTCATAGAAATCCACCCAATGTTACTACTCCACGCGTAGCCAGTAAGTTCTACTCCAGCGGCTGGAATACCAACCTGCGCTTGCGCATCATGTGTAAAAAATAGTGAGGCTCCGAATACTACCGCTGTTAATAAAATTGTCACGATAAGCGATAGCGACATCCGCATAGTTTGTTTCATATTAAGATAAGTATAGTCGAACAACAATACGAACGGAGGGTGGTTATACACAAATGCAAAATTATTGTGAAGATATATTTTATAAATAAAAATGTATCCGTGGTGGGTGCTTATTTATTTAGTGAGTACGGAGGTATTGAAGTTTATTATTTTACATCCTTCAAAACCTACGGTTTCAGTAAACTCTACGAGTTCAGTACAGGTTGTCGCTCTTTTTTTCAAAAGAGCTGGCAACCTCCTAAACAACATCCCATGTTGTTTAGCCTTGTCGCCCGTTTGTTTCCTATCGTCACAAACGTGCTGGCAAGGTCCGTAAAGGATATAGCGAGGAATAAGAATAGAAAAAGCGC
>JAZKFU010000003.1:15146-172382 GCA_040386275.1 Patescibacteria group bacterium | reverse complement strand
AAAATAAATCACTTTTGATTTGATGCAGCAAAAACAAAACCAGTCACACACGTGACTGGTTTTGTTTTTCTAAATAAATTTTAATTTTTAAATCGGACATATTTTGCTTTGGATACGCGAAGCGGAAGAGAAATAATGGGAGGCGTATGTCTATACGATGACTATTATTTCTTGCATCGCGACAAAGTAGACGAAGTAAAATTTGTTCGATTTAGCCCATTCCGCCTGAATATGCGAATAACATACTTAGGATTATCAATGATGCTACTACGATCCAGACATACTTTATCGCTCGTTTGGTGTTTTTGTGATATAGGAAACTCATCCCGTTAGAAATGGGTTGCAAACCAAGGTTTGCTTCCCAAGATTAATATCTGATAAATGCCGACTTAAATAATATGCAAGTCCATTATTTCTAACGGGACTCATATATTAAATTGATGGTACAATATTACCATATGCTGCAATTTTACCAAAAGCGTACCCTGCGTGCCTGGCTCCATTCTCCGTTAGCGTTAGGAATATTAGCTATTATTATCCTGTTTATGATGTCGGTTGTGTATCAACGCTACTCAATAGAGCAGGATATGGTCGCCAGACGGATGGAAGCAGCGGTGCAATTACAACAACTAGAGGACAGACGAGCCGAACTAGAAAAGAAAGTGCAGTATTTAAGTAACGAACGGGGAATTGAAGCCGAAATGCGTCGTAACTTTGATGTCGCCCGACCCGGAGAACAGGTGGTGATTATTCTAGATGAAGAAAAAAAGCCTGATATTGAACCATTGACGCCGACGGTCGACGACAAACCTTGGTACAAATTTTGGTGAGTGATATACTATAGCAACTTAACTAGTTAATACAATTTTATGGACAAAACAGTAACCATCTACAGCACTCCCGTCTGCCACTTCTGTCATATGGCAAAGGATTTTTTTGCAGAAAATAATATTGCTTTTACTGAGCATGATGTAGCCAGTGACATGGATAAGCGAGCCGAAATGGTAGACCTCAGTGGTCAAATGGGCGTACCAGTAATCCGTATTGGTGATGACCTTGTAGTGGGGTTTGACGAAGCAAAGGTTAAAGAGTTGTTGGCAGCGTAGCTAGAACATTCGAATTTGGGGTCAAGTTTCTAATTCGCTGACACTCATAAGAACTTCCTCACCGGACTCGTCTGTTTCCTCCTCTAGGAAGGAGGAGAAAACATGACTCCGTCTCACATTGATGCCCGCAAGCAACGCAGGTTGCTTGCTAAACTAATAAACACTCTTCTTTTTGAAGAGTGTTTATTAGTTTGCATCAATGTGCCCGCACCCGGAATCGAACCAGGATCCTCTCCTTAGGACGGAGTAGCTCTATCCATTGAGCTATGTGGGCAAGTGCGGGCATTTTAGCATAATTTCCTCTGCTATACTGTATTGATATGAATCCAGAATTACCGGAAAAACAAGAGGCAGAAACCATTCTAGAGCTTACCAAGGCAAACCATGAGTTGCTCGTAGCTAATCACGAATTATTACAAAAAATTGACCGCAGGGAGATTCGGCAATTTTGGTTTAAAATCGCCTGGTACGTGGTATTGCTCGGCTTACCACTCTTTGCCTACTATTACCTCTACAATGCCTTTATGAGCAATTTTGGAGGCACTGAGACCCAAAGTACGAGTAACTACGAACTTCTCCAGGAAGCGTTAAAAATCTATCAGGGACAGCAGTAGAACATGCCTTGATATTTGGTTGAAATAAATCAAGAAACAGGTACAATGGCGGGTACGTTCTAAGAAGGTCAAAAGCCATCATAGTCCGCCACAGCACGCTTGGGTAGCTCAGTTGGTAGAGCATTTCCCTGAAGAGGAAGGGGTCGGCGGTTCGAGCCCGCCCCCAAGCACCGCGTACAGAAAGCCCCGCAAGGGGCTATTTCTGTACCCGGTGCTTGGGGAGCAACTGACCAATGTCAGTTACGTGCGGGTGAAGAGTGACCCAATGTCACTCTGCAAGACCTTGCCAGCTACTTTGGAATGAAATGTAAAAGTAGCGACAAGGTATACAGTTTCTGTAAGAAACGAAAGGCACAGGCATGTTTTGGCTCTTCCTAGAGCCGAAACAGCGGGAGAAACAGTGTTTAGGCACTGTTTCTCGGGTCGAGAACACCTAGTAGAATTTGCACGCAATGCACAAATATACTTAGTAACTCGTGACCGAGCCTGCCCTCAAGCACCCGACCGTGTACACAAATACACCAGATCATCTCCATCCACTGCTATCATATTAAATATATGAATATTGTTGTTAGTTTAATAATCATTCTTTCCCTCTACCTACTTGTTAAAAGTGCTAATAAAAATATTTTTTTTACAAAACGTACTATATATTCCGGTCATGGACATAGATGCTATGCTGAAAATTTAAACGACTCAGAAAGAAGGGTGGTGAGGATATTGGCTGAAGGTTTAAATCATAATGAATATTTTATTTATAATAATTTGATATTGCCATCATCCCATTCAACCTCAACCGAAATAGATCATGTAGTAGTGTCACGATTTGGTATTTTTGTGATAGAAACCAAAGACAGTTCAGGTTGGATTTTTGGAAGTAAAAGTAATGAAAAGTGGACAGCAAGGTATTTAACCGGAAAGAAATTTATTTTAAGAAATCCGTTGTGGCAAAATTATGGGCACGTTGAAACTTTAAAAAAATTAATGCCGTTTGTAGAGGAAAATTTTATTAACTTGGTAGTATTTACCGGCTCAGGTGTTTTTAAAACAGAGAGGATTAAAAATGTAGTATATGCTCATGAGCTGGTAGAAAATATAAAGTCCTATGGTACTCCTGTTATCAGTCAGCAACGTCTGCTCATGGCAATTGGAAAATTATCTTACCTTTGTCAAACCGTTGAAATTTCGCCCCATGAACATATTTCTAATGTCATGACTCAATCAAAATCTTTAAATGCAGCTCAAACTACAACAAGTTAAAATACAAAAATACCATATGGGTTATAGACATACATTTTAATCCTGCTACAATAATCTCACTATGATGAACACAGCAACCATCACGACCTGGAGTAGCTTCTGCTCGCTTTCAATCTCATCCGCACTAGGCGGGGGATTTTAAGATAGTGATACTTTACTGTCTACTTGAAATCCGCCTCCTGAGGCGGATTTCTGCTTTAGGAAAGATCAGTAGGAGTTATAATTCACAATGAAGGAGGAATCAATGGATGGTACTCGTTCTTTCAATAATGAGCAAACATGCGAATTTGTGCATGGTGCTCGGTCGTCAGGGTCAGAAAAAGAAAGCTCGCCCGATGCTGGCAAAACCAGCGAACTCGGGACGCTTATCACCGAAGCCCTCGAACGGCTAGAAGAGTTTGCTGTTGTACAAGACTGTGTGCGACGTTGGGTTCGTGAGACAGGATATCACTACCGCTCGTGCGTAGCCTCTCATAACATTCTCACCATTACGTACGCTGAAGAGTTCTTGGGTGAGAAGCGGCAGTTGTTAATCACTGTTCCTGCAAACTATATGGCTCTTCTACCGTCCGACAGGATTTGGTGATGAACACAATCAAAAGGCGGTTCCAATTGGAACCGCCTTTATCTTTTACTATTCACTTTTCTCTATTGAATATTCTTTACGCCTTATGGACTTGTGATTTTACTCGCAGCTGCGTACTGCGATTCTTATCAAGTTTAGGCAAACGAATTTCCAACATGCCGTGTTTCTCCTGGGCATCGGCTTCGTCAATGATGACTTCTTCAGGGAGAAGGAGCGTGCGAGAGAACGAACCCCAGAATAATTCGCGGTGGAAGTAACTATCATCTGAAGATTCTTGGTATTCTTCACGCATACCACGGATAGTTACCATATCGCGAGTAATTGCGATATCTAGGTCGTTAGGGCTTACTCCCGCTACTAACGCGCGAATAACAATAGCGTCACTGGTTTGGTACATATCAACGGGGAGCTCTCCCTCTTGAGGAGTGCCCGCGTCGTGTGCATCATCTTGCCAGGATTCAGTATCGTCGTCGTGGTAGGTTTCTTGTTTGCGGTCATCTGATCCAAATTCATGTTCGTCATCAAGTATACGATCATATTCGCTTGCGTTTTGCGCACCGGTGAGACGTTCTAAGAAAGAGGGTTTTTTCATAATGTGTGTTAATAGGTCAAGCGTTTTTGAATCAGTTTAATTTTTTCAAAAAGCAAAAACAAGATAATAATTCCGAACCAGACGAAGAGAAATACCACGAGGATGGTTTCTCCACTTGCATTCATTATAAAAAAGTTAAAGAGAGCATGCAACACGATAGCCAGGCATAACCCAAGGCATCCAGACATTAATTTAACCGCCGTGCTTTTATAAAAGGTAAAGGCGAGGAATACGCCCACAGTTCCTGAAGCAAGAACATGCAAGAGTGTAGCGCCTAAAAACCTAAATGAACCCGTTAAGGCCGAGTTGAGATAGTCACCCACAGCAAGTGGATTAAGTACAAACAGCGCATTTTCTAACGCCGCAAACCCTAAAGCGAGCGTCACCATGTATATAACCATATCAATTGGTTCATCAACGGCGCGATTCCAAAGAATAATCGCTAACGCCACGGCGTATTTAAGCACTTCTTCAATGACGACCCAGACCAACACCAGTTCAGTCCCGTGGTACATATCAATAGCAAGTTTTTGCAGAGGTAATGCAAGGGGTACCACAGCCATGCCAGCAATAAAGGTAATGGCAATCAACAATAAAGGTTCAGGCTTGGCTTTATCTTCTCGAAGCCAAAACCACAACCAAAAAAGGGCGGGGATGAGACCGCAGAGGAAGGCGATAGAAAAATTAATACTTTCCATAAGAATCAAATACAAATGGCGAATTTCTTTGTTGTCCTTCGCAATGTATTCCTCACCGTACAAAAAGTACGGCTCGGACTACATTACTCGTCCGCCGCGAACTTCACTCATTTCTGATTGATTCTATTGTAACAGCAAAACAATCTGGCTTACTTAAGGATATTGTTTCTTTGGGGAGAGGGAATGGTTAGACTGTGGGCCACGGAGCTACGATAAGCATGTCCGCATCTTTGATTTCTTTAGGTAGTTCTTGCCAGATTGTTTCGGTCACAAAGGGCATGTAGGGATGCAGTAGTTTTACTGAGGTAACTAAATAGTGTGCGAGCAGGCGTTGTCGTGAGGCACGTATAGCACCACCTTGTTCAAGGAGGGGTTTAGATTCTTCGATGACTTGGCTGGCGAAATGATCCCAAATGAAATGGTAAATTTTTTCTGACGCTAAATCAAAACGATTATTTTCCATATTGGCAGTGATTTCAACAATCGCTGGATACAAAAATTCTTTTTCAAATTGTGTATCTGATTCGGTATGCGGTACACCTGGTACATAGTCGTGGGTGTTATCCAAAACAAAGCGCGTGATATTCCACAGTTTGTTCGCAAACTTTTTATAGGCATTTACTTTATCAGGATCAAGATTCATGTCAGTACCCGGAGCATTGTTTACCATCAGTCCCATACGCAACGCGTCAGTACCATATTTTTCTTGAATCTCACTGGGTGCAATCACGTTCCCCTTACTCTTACTCATTTTTTTGCCGTGTTTATCACGCACCATCCCGTGGAGGTACACTGTTTTAAACGGAGTCTTTCCAGTACGATAAATTCCTAGCATTACCATCCGGGCTACCCAGAAAAAGATGATGTCTTTCCCAGTTTCCATAACACTCGTGGGGTAGTAGGTTTTGAAATCATTACCATTAGGGTAATCGGTAGTCGCGAGTGGCCACTGTCCACTACTAAACCAGGTATCAAACGTATCGGGGTCGTGCACCACAGCGCCGTTGCACTTGGTACAGGTCGTAATCGTATTTTCTAAATCAACCATACCGTGACCGCACTCGGTACAGACTTTTGCCGGAATCGGAATTCCCCATACCACTTGGCGAGAAATATTCCAATCCTCAATTTTTTCCATCCAGTCACGAAATACCCGTTCATCACGATCAGTAGTAAACGTAAGTTCTTGACTATCAACTGCCGCCAGCGCCTTTTCAGCGAGTGGTTTTGTTTTAACAAACCACTGTTCGCGAATTTGTGGTTCAATCTCGCGGTCACATTTATAACAGCAGGGTACTGAGTGAATGTACTCTTCATCAATTTTTACAACCAACCCCTTACTCTGCAGTTTCTCGACAATCTTTTCCCGGGCATCTTTGATTGAGAGTCCGGCAAATTCTTGCGCAATCGGAAGGAGCTTTCCTTGCCAGTTAATGATTTGCTCATAGTCGAGGTTGTGACGTTTTGCAATTTCAAAGTCTACTCCCGAGTGCCACGGCGTAATCGTCATCACTCCCGATCCCATTTCTGGATCACTGGCTTCGTCTTTAATCACGGTCGCCGTAATTGGTCCGTTAATCCATTCAACTTCAATTTGTTGGCCGTGCGTAAATTCAGCATAGCGGGTGTCGTTTGGATGCATGACCACGTATTTATCACCAAATTTAGTTTCCGGCCTGGCGGTACCAATCACAAACGGTCCGTATTGGAAGTAGTAAAATTTATCTTTACGTTCAATGTGTTCAGTCTCAAGATTTGAGAGGGAAGTCTGGTGCTTGGAACACCAGTTAACAATACGGGCTCCACGATACAATAAGTTATCAGTTTCAAGTTGTTTAAATGTTTGGTTTACGGTTTTAATCACCCGTTCGTCTAAGGTAAAGAGGGAACGAGACCAATCACATGACGCACCGAGTTCACGGATTTGATTTTCCATAAACGATTTATTGGTGAGGGTAAAATCCATGATCTCTCCGTAGAGTTCTTTTGGATCCATGCCAAATCGTGACCGGCCTTCTTTCTCAAGTTTCTTTTCATATACTACTTGTGTCTCAAATCCAGCATGGTCGGCGCCCGGTAACCACAGTGCCTTATATCCCTGCATCCGTTTAAAGCGCATCATAATATCTTGTACTGTCACAAATAACGCGTGTCCCGCATGAAGCGACCCGTTGGCGTTAGGTGGTGGCATTACAATAGAGAACGGCTCGGTTCGTTCTCCCGGTAAATTATCAGGATTAAAATACCCTGATTCCTCCCACATTTTATAAATTGATGCCTCGTGCTCTATAGGGTTATAGGGTTTAAGGAATATCTCAGGGGTGCTGGTAGTTACCGAATTATTTTGCTCGCTCATAGTATTGCTAGAGTATCATGAAAAACAAGGCTCGAAAAGAAAAAGTACGAGGTTTAACCTCGTACTTAAAAGGAGGAGCCCTTGCCTCCTCCTTGGAAAAAGTGTGGTGTAATTTTACAACGAGCGGTTACCGGAGGCGGTAATGTAGGCTACGGCGCCAGCGGAGCGGGAGGTGGTGAGTTGGGCGTGGCCGGCCAAGGCAATCATGACGCTGTTGTCGGTAGAGAGGTTACGGTGGGGCAGATAAATCTCTACATCTGGATGTGACGCCAAAAGTGATTCGGTAAAGGTCTGACGTAAGTAATTATTCGCACTCACGCCACCGCCAATAATAAGCGTCTTTGCATTATAGTGGTCAATCGCTTTTTTCGTTTTCTTTAATAAGACTTCAATAGCGGCATCTTCAAAATCGCGCGCCAAAGCATTTTTTTGTTCGTCAGTTAATTCTGTATCATCAATAGCATATCGCACGGCCGTCTTAAGTCCAGAAAAAGAAAAATCAAAATCATCACTGTGTATCATCGGACGAGGCAAGACCTCCTTGTAGGGCGCTACATTTGCTTTGCGCGCAATCTCAGCTCGGCGACCAATTTCTGGTCCTCCTGGGTACGGTAATTTCATCATACGTGCTACTTTATCAAACGCTTCGCCCACGGCATCATCTCGTGTCTCACCAATTTTTTCATAGTTGCCCCAATCTTTCATCAATACAAGTTCCGTATGTCCGCCAGAAATAAGCAACGCAATAGCGGGGAACGATATCGGTGCAATGGCGTTATCTATTTCCACATCATAGAGAGAAGCAAGCACATGTCCCTCCATATGATTGACGGGCACTACGGGACAACCAAGGACCGCATTAAGAGCTTTAGCAAAACTAATTCCAACCCATAGTGCAGGCTCCAGTCCCGGACCAGAGGTAACGGCAATTAAGTCAATTTCTGGTAAAGAGTATTTACTAAAAAACTCTAATAAAAACGGAGCGAGTCCGTCTTCCCGTGAGAGTAACGTCGTAATCTTCTCTGTCAGGTCGTCGCCAAGAGCGGTTGGAGTTTCCGTTAATAATTCTGCTTCGGTTAAAGCTTTGATTAACATCGGCACGAGTGCAAGTGCATGTTCACGTTTAGCGACTTGCGGGAACACACCACCAAATTCGGCGTGAATATCAATCTGCGAATGCAGGGCGTTTCCCAGGATTTCGTAGGTAGCCGTAGGAAAATCGCCTAGTGCCTCAATGAGGCTAATGGCTGTTTCGTCACATGACGTTTCGATTGAGAGTATTCGCATAATTTTATGAGATGGTAGGGATTTGCACCCTACACTATTGCGCTTATGAGCTGGGGCTGGTTACCCGGGTTTTTCGGGGTTACTCAGACGCAATACTACTGTTAACCCTTATTCGCGCGTCTACCTATTCCGCTAGATCTCGTATCGGTCACTATACTAAATAATATGCAAGGATGCGAGTTTTTTACTAAAATGACATATAATAATTTGCATGATAAAAATAGCTACTCATAGTGGGGGATTTCATACGGATGATGTGTTTGCGGTAGCAACCCTGCAGCTGGTGCATGGAGTTGAGAATGTCGAAATAATTCGCACTCGTGATGAGTCGCTATTGGCGTCCGCTGATATCGTAGTGGATGTGGGCGGAGTCTATGATGTAGCGACCAAGCGTTTTGATCATCATCAAATTGGTGGGCCGGTTCGTGATAACGGCATTCCGTACGCCGCGTTTGGATTGGTTTGGAAAGAGTATGGGGAGTCTGTGGCCGGGAGTAAAGAAAATGCTGATGACATTGAACGCAGTATGGTTCTCGCGGTTGATGCTGGCGATCAAGGAGTATCGCTCTATGATCTTAAAAATCCGGATATTCCTCCCTTTGAACTGTACCAAATCACCCGATCATTTTTGCCTGAGTGGGGTAGTAATAAACATAATGATGTAGCTTTTAGTGAAGCGGTAGAATTTGCTCGAGCACTATTGAAGAGAATAATAGTAAAAAAGCAAGCTGAACAAAAAATGAAAGAGCTTGTTCGCGAGGTCTATAATAATACTTCTGATAAAAGAGTGCTCGTTTTTGATATTGGTGTTTCGACAAATGTATGTACTGATTACCCAGAAGTATTACTAGTGGTGCAACCTGATGACCCATTATCAAATAATAACTGGATAGCCAAAACCGTAACTACGGGAAAAGCAGCTTTTGAAGGGCGAGTTAACTTTCCAAAAGAATGGTTAGGTTTAACTAACGGTGAACTCGCCGAAATTTCAGGAATTAGTGATGCTGTATTTTGTCACAAAGCTGGATTTATTTTTGTGGCTGGGAGTAAGGAGGGAGTGATTAAGGCGGTAGAGAAGGTAGTGGGGTAGAGTACAGGACTTGTCCTGACGGTCACAAATTCGCTGACGCTCATAAGTGCCGCGGGACACAGCTCGCGGTTTTGGCATTAGGAATAGCCAAAACATCGCTCCGCTTTTCGAGCCCCGACGTATTGTGCGCAGGCACAATACTTATTTCGCACAAAATTAAAACGCCCTTTAGGGGCGTTTTAATTTTGTGCGAAATACAGGGCTCGAACCTGTGACCTACCGCATGTCATGCGGGCGCTCTACCAGCTGAGCTAATCTCGCAACGTTGTAATTGTACTTTTGAATTTTAAAGGATGCAAAAGTGCTTAGCAATATATACTAATTTTCGCTGAATTGCCACTGCTTATTAAAGTAGGAGACATTATCTTCGTAAATCATTTTATTTTAAGATGGTACAATAGATATACTTTTACCATTAGTAATTTTACTCCATGAATCCTGAGACGTTCAAACCTGCTTCTAATAAAATGACAGAAAGGCAGGCTGAAGAAAAATTAGATGAAATATTATCTAACCCGGAATATAGTTTTTTAGTAACTATTCCCAAAAACGTTGAAATAATTAATGAAGCTGCTACTGCTATTGAGGCGTTGCACTTTGTAAATTCAAAAATTGAAGAACGGGAACGCAGAACCTTTGTATTAAAGAAAATTGAAGATGTAGAAGGGGTTGAACAAGGTGAGATTTCATTCCAGGGTTTTAAAAAAGTATTTAATAGAATACTTAACAATAAGCAATCAATTGGAGAGGGAGGTGATGCGTTTGTATATATCGCAGAGTCGGAATTAACGAATGGTACTACTGCGCTGTGTTATAAATTTGCAAAACAGATTGGTAAAAACCTCGGGCGTAACTCATTAGAGCAGGAGCTAGATCTACATGTTGATTTTTATAAAGCTTTAAAAAATTTTGATTCTTCGGTAAAAGTTCCTGAACCATATTATTACTGTGAATTTACGTCACATAAAATGATAGCCATGGAACGACTAAAGGCAAGAAGTGTTGATGATTTACTGCGTGGGTTTGGGAGTATGCCAGCTTGGGTTACTGAAGAGACTGTAAATACTTTTTGTGCTGATATAAAAAAGTCCTTGGACTATTGCCACGCAAAAGGTTTGTATCATCGAGACTTACATCTGGGGAATTTAATGTTTACTCAATCTCCCACCCCTACCCCTATTTTGGGATATATTATTGATTTTGGGGTCTCTGCAGTCGGGCAAGAGGGGTTAGAGCCATATAAATCCTCAGACAGCCGGGGGACCTTTACATATGCCGATGATTATGGTAGAATAGAAGAAGTACGATCCTCATTGTTACGTCTTATAGCCAGGGAAATATCATGAAAATAACTGAGATGGCGATTGAAAAGATTCGTGAAGCGATTGTAAAACCGTTGGGGATGGGTGAACTTCGTCAAATTGTTGATCTCGGCAACCTTTATGTTTCTCTGCAAAAGTGGCCCGAAGACGATGATGGATACGTGATTCACGATAATGCCTCGATGAGCTACTGGTTTCAGTATGACATCAAAATTGATGGGATTAAATACTACTTTTATGGTGGTGACCCCATCCTCATTTAGACCAGCTCCGCACTTAGGAGTTGGTCTTTTTACTTTTTCTAGTTTATGTGGGCTTTCTCGATATGTGCTACTACAGCAGCATGATCGGAAACACCAAAATGGAGGCGGACGTCACTGACCGTATATTCTGGCTTGGTAAAGAGGTAGTCAACCATGTAGGAATCAAAGATTGGTTCAGTCAGATTTGGATTTTTTCCATGTACGTGCCAGGTACGGTCGAGGCTGCTGGTATAGTCGGGGGGAATAGTGTCCGTATAGTGCTTGGTTATTTCTTCGTAGAGGTTATTGATGCCGCGAGGAATGTTAAAGTCACCACATAAAATATGTGATTTTTCTGCAGTCATCAAACTTAACATTTTTTTAATGCCTTCTCGCTGATGTTCGTCGGGCAGGCCATTATTGGTGTAGATACCGTGCGTGGTGGCGATAGTGTAGACAGTACCGTCACTATCAGGTACCTGGGCAATAATAATATTATGGTGCTTTAAGTCGTTTGGCGTTGGTACTGTGGTCGGCAGTGTATGATCAGGACGATAGAAATGTTTGCTTATTGCGGTGTGCGGAACTTTGGTCGCTATTGCGTTGCCTTCTTGGTACGCAACGTCATTTTGGATTTGCCAGCGCATCACACAAAATGTGGTGGTGAAGCCATGCTTTTGTAAAATACGGAGGAATTCCTCAGTACATTCCTGGAGACAAATAACATCAGGGTTTTCGGTAGCAATCAGATTGAGAATGCGCGGGAAATGCTTTTCACCCTCCATATTTACAGAAATCAGTTTCAGCATAGGTATGGCTCGTAGTGTATCATACGTGCTTGATACATTTAATGGGGATTACTTTTTGAACAGAAGAGTACCTAAAGCGCAATATCACTTTGGTATACTGGAATTCTAATCTATATTTTGTATGTTAAAAATCGGCCGTAAAGCACCAGCATTTTCATTACTTGACCAGGACTCTGTTATGCATACTCTCAAGCATTATGTGGGAAAGTGGACGTTGCTTTATTTTTACCCAAAAGACGATACTCCAGGCTGTACCAAAGAAGCCTGTATGATAGCCGACGTCTACAATGATTTTAAAAAGATGAAAGTGTCCGTGATTGGGGTAAGTAAAGATACGCCCAAATCTCACAAAAAATTTGCCGAAAAATACACCCTCCCGTTTACCTTATTGTCTGACCCAACTATGGAAATGATGGATAAGTACGGAGCCTTTGTAGAAAAACAAATGTATGGAAAAACAGTACGGGGGACTAATCGTATATCCTACCTCATTAACCCCGAAGGAAAAATCGCCAAAGCCTATCCGAATGTTGACCCGGCCAATCACGCGTTAGAATTACTTAAGGATATAAAGGTCTTACAAAAAGAAGCGAAGAAAGCAGCCCTTGCTTTAGTGTAACAAAACATTTGTTAACTCAGGAATACCCACTTTAGTTTTTGAGGAATAGGGGTAAATTTTATGACCGCGAATTAACGTTGCCAGCTTTTTTAGTTGATGTTGGTATTGTGATTTTGGTATCTTGTCTACTTTATTTGCTACGACAATGATATTCCTGCCCGCTCGTTCTAGTTCTTTGAGCATCGCCAAATCATCTCTGGTAGGACCCACGAGCGAATCAATTAAAAGCACTACAGCAGGATTATAGTGTGAATCAAGTAAATACCAAGAAATGAGTTTCTCTAGTTTTTCGAGCGTCTGAAATCCGGCTTTGGCATAGCCATAGCCCGGTAGGTCTACAAAATAGTGTGACTCATTAATTAAAAAAATATTAAGCTGTCGCGTTCGACCTGGAGTGTCACTGGTGATGGCTAGATTTTTAGTATTGGTAAGCGAATTGAGTAGGCTTGATTTGCCCGCATTAGAACGACCAATAAACGCTATTTGGGGTAGCTCGTCTTCGAGAATCGGGTCAGTACCCATAATTCCTTTTATAAATTTAGCGGACGTGATGTTCATAGTTCCAGCATCCTAGCAAAAATACTAAATAATAGCGACTATTTTATTTCAGTATAGTCAGTAATAAAAAAATTCCCGCCACGGTCCAAAGGACATGGCGGGAAGTTTGTAGGGCATAGAACCTAGGATTGCGGGACGACTTCAAATTTGTCATGCTTACTTTGACGTGCATAAAGTCGGATGTACGAGTTAGTTTTCTTCGACCAGATGCTTTGTTTGTAGAGAAGCTGTGCTCGAGCCAATTCAGGAAATATTTCACCATCAAGTTCCATCGAGATAAACCGTGAAAGATTTGGCCCAACTTTAACTGTGGTTTTCTCTACGAGGAGCTGACGTGTTATGGTGAACATTGCTTCGACATACGGGTCTGCCAGGGAGGGCTTCTCAAAACGATCAAAGAAACTTTGGACTTCACGTTGGGCTTCAGCAGCCAAATCCGGTTTCATGATAGTTAAGGTGTTAACCATCACTACCATTTTCCTTAGTTCGTCTGAGGTTGTGTGTGTTATCTGGCTCCGCATGTTTCCATTCTCATCAATCAAGAAAGGAAACACATGTCGTTTGAGAAACTGTTCACGTGCTGTAGAGGCCTGCACCATTGCATCGTTGAGTGCAAAAACCTGGGTAATCATTTCATCGTTAGCATCAATCTTACTGAGCTCTCTTTCTTTAAGCACCATCAATTTCAACTCAAGATTGGTAAGTTCTTCCTTCAACTTCTCAATCTTGGTCGTATACTCTTCACGGACAACTTGAAGTTTTTCATTACTTTCCACGCAGTCATCTAATTTCTTATGAAGAGCCAACTCTTTCTTTGTACCATGAACTTTAATGGCTCTAAGTTCCTTGGCTAAAGCAGGAACTTTCTTGTATTCAACTCCCAACTTAGTACGGATTTTTTCAAATTCCTTTGTCAGTTTAGCGAGTTCTTTTTTCAGTTTCTTTTTTTGACTTTCCAAAACCAAAATTTCAGTTTTCAGGGTGGTTCCGATTTCTGCTTTTGCGGTGTTGATTTTCATCTTGTCCTCATTTCAATGATCTAGGGCACATTGCCCGGGGTTTGGTATTTGTAGTTCTAAATTTATTTAACCATAAATTTTGCGGTGAGTCAAAAAATTTATTACAATGAAATCACGTTAGTCAGGCCCTATAAAAGTTCAGGTTTACTTCGTAGTCGCCACTGAGAAAGTATCACATCAACATTTTCTTCCACCGGCAATTCGGCGTTAACTTCTAAATCGTAATGCATAGGTAGAGTTTGAAGAACTTCAAAATCCTTTCGTGCATCACCGATAGGTCTGTCAGATCTATGGTTTTCACGACGTTCCAATTCTCCTAGTTCGCAGTGTAGACAGACATAAAACACATCAAACGGTTTTAGTAATTCGGTCAGTAACTGCTTCCATTCTTGGGTTTCAATAATATGTTCAATAATTAAATTATTTCCCGCTTTAGCATATTGGGGAAGTGAGTGATGAAAACCAGAGAAAAATGATTCTCGTAATTCTTGCCAATTAAACTCTCCACTTCTGATGCGTTCTAATGGTAGTACCCCGGCATCTCTTAAATGATCAATTGAAATATGCCAAAAGGGTAGTTCAATTTTCTGTTGGAGTAAGGTGGCAATTGAGGTTTTACCTGAACTACTTGCGCCATTGAGGAAAATTATTTTTCCGTATTTTTCTTGCATGGTACCAGTATATCAAAGTCTGCTAAGGGTAGTTGGCGGAGTATCAAAGTATAATGCCGTGGTCCTAATTAGGTGTTGATTTTTACGTAACGGTGTAGTAATACTGTTGCTTGTGGGATCAAATTGAAAAGTTCTAAACGAACTTTGCATATGTGTCTGTGTGGTCACGAATCACTAAGTATAATATTGCACTTCGTACAAATTATACTAAGTGTTCTCGACCCCGACTCGTCTGTTTTTTCTCCAGGGAGAGGAAAAACATGACTCCGTCTATCACAGAGGCCGAAAGCAAAACTCTTTGCTTTCTAAAACAAAAATACACCCCTTAACTAAGGGGTGTATTTTTGTTTTGCCTCTGTGATCCCACGGAGAATCGAACTCCGATTTTCAGGATGAAAACCTGATGTCCTAACCGTTAGACGATGGGACCAATTTTATGGTCTGTTTGTTCCTTGGTTCAGAGCCTATTTCATAGGGGTCACTCCTGAACTGTTGGTGCGCCCCATCATACCAAAAAAGCTAAAAATAGCTAGTGGGTAAAGGGTTGGGCTATTTACTGCGGAAACGGTGAGATTCGAAGCCTACAGCTTCAGTACCCGTTGTCGCTCTATTGATTCGTTAACTCCCAATAGAGCTGGCAACAGCTTCGAATCTCACGTCAGTGATACTGAATCACTGACTCCCGTTCCGCATAATAAAATAACCATCTTGGATGGTATTTTAAAAAGCGGAAACGGGGAGATTCGAACTCCCGAGGAGCTTTCGCCCCTGCCGGTTTTCGAAACCGGTACCTTCAACCACTCAGACACGTTTCCGAAAGTTCGAGAGCTTGAGTATACCATTCCTTAAATTGAGATTCAGAAAGGGTAGAATCAATCAAAAGTTCACTAACTTATCTTTGGCACTTACGCACCCATTTATGTACTTAGTTTTGCCCTGGTTTACCCACCGGCTTATCCACGGGTTATGCACAGCGTGATTGAAAAATAAGGGTATTTAATTTTCTTTTATTGCGTACTCATATATGAGAAGCTTGTATTAGGTTTGCGTGGTGGTGATTTTCTCCATATTAAAAACCTTTCAAGGTTTTGGGGCACGCAAATCTAATTCTCTACGTTGTACAAAAGCAAAAGGCATCCGCAAGGATGCCTTTTGCTTTTATGATATTACGGCAGTTGAACTATGTAGTATTTCCAAACATTGGCGGTGCTGGTACCGTCGAGTGTACCCTTGCTTTTAATCTTCCAGTTTCTTTTTTTAAGATATGCAACCTGTTCTGCTTCTGTGAGTATCGTGAAGTGGCGAACATCATTTTCATTTTTAACAGCGCTCGGATGAGTAATGGGAAGTGTGATGTATCCAAAACTACCAGGCTTGTTAATGTTTTCAATATTGCTAAACATTGTATCCCAACGCTCGAATGGAATATGCATTAAAATTGCTGAGGCGTAAAAGCCATCAAATTTTGTTTTTGGTAAAGTAGTACTATCAGCCACGTTGCCAAGTAAAAAATTAAGTTGTGGGTAGCGACGAGTTGCTGTCTTAATAAATAATTTACTAATATCAATCCCTTGGTATTTTAACTTCCGGCCAATACCTAAAAAGAGTGGTACATGAATCCCACCCGCACATCCAATATCAATAATACGAGCTTTTTGAGGCCACAGAGATACTAGCTTATGAAATGGTTTTTCGTGGGCAAAGGAATTAGTTTTGGTATTTATCCATAGGTCACCATACTTGTCATAGTACTTTCGAGTTGTTTCTATTTCTTTCATATCATTAGAATAAGGTCTAACGTGTCTTCAGATGAACGTATATATCTTCTAAAGCGCGAACTGCATCTCCGGCTGCTATATTGTTTTGATGGTATTTTACGTTGGTACAATCTCCAGCAGCCCAAATACCTGAAGTTGTAGTGGCTTGGGTCCAGGGGTCAATGGTAACGCGCCCATAGTCATCGAGGGACACAGCGTCTTTAGCGTATGAAGTATTTGGTATCATTCCGATTTCTACAAAGATACCTGATACGGGTAATGTGGTTTCTTCACCTTGAGCGTTTTTATAGGTAATACTTTTAACAAATTTTTCTCCTTCAATTTTTGTAGGGGAGGAGTTTGTTATCACGCGCATGTTTGGGTGGGCGAGTACTTTTTCAACGGTGATGGCGTCAGCTTTAAACGTATCGTGTCGGTGAATCAGTGTCACTGACTTACAGTACGCTAAAAGTTGCGCGGCGCTTTCAAAGCCAGCGTTACCGCCACCAATCACTACAACGTCAGTACCAGAAAACATCGGTCCGTCACAACTGGCACAGTAGGTCACTCCTTTGTGTTCAAATTCGGCGGCTCCTGGTACATCGAGCTGGCGACGACCTGAACCGCTGGCAATTAAAATAGCGCGTGCGTTGTGCTTTGAGTCGTCACTTACTGTTGCTTCAAATGTTCCATCAGGAAGTTTTGTTAACCCGGTCGCAGTTTTACCTGAGAGAACAGTCAGTGTGTCGGAAGCGTATGATTCGAGGTGAGTACGTAGGTCTTCAGCCAACTTATTGCCGGCAATAGAGGGAGTACCAATCCAGTTTTGAATATCAGTTGAGACGATACTTTGTCCGCCCCAGTCGGCTGTTATAAATAATGTCTTGAGGCGTTTGCGAGCAGCGTATACACCAGCGGATACTCCGGCTGGTCCTCCTCCGATAATAATCAAATCGTACATATCAAAAACTGAAAATTGCTAAGTGATGAGTAGTTTACCATGTTTTGAATAGGGGGGTTATACCCAACAAAAAACCCGGCCGAAGCCGGGGTTTTAAAGGTGGAAATGTTAGTTAGTTTTAGAGAATGCTGGCACTGGTCACGAATCACTAAGTATATTATTTCGTTATACTCATAATCTACTAAGTGTTCGCGACCCCGACGGTCTGCTTCGTCGCCCTAGGAAAGGGGCGACTCACATCGATCCGTCTTGCCGTACCAGCTTATTTTGTACGAACAAAATTATTTCAATTTTGATCGTCGCAAAAAAGCTGGTACGGCACCCCAGTCGTCCTCTTCTTCATCAATCACATCTACTGGTTTAGGGTCGCGTCTTGGGAGTTCGGGTTTTGGTTCCATGGTTTCTACTCGGGGAGGGGCACTTACGGCTACCTCTTCTACTTCAGCGCGACGTGGTCCGCCGAGAGAATTGAAGATGCGTCCACGTGATTCTGGTACTCGTTCTTCTTCCATCACCATTGGTTCAGGTTGGGCTACGGGAGCACGACGAGAAATGGTGGCGTTGTGTGATCCCATTTCTTCCGGGAAGCCAGTGGCAATCACTGTTACCTTGATTTCATTTTTCTTGAGCTTCTCATCTTTGATAGCTCCGAATATTACGCGGGCTTGAGGGTCAATTGATTCGGTGATTACTCGAGCGGCATCTTGAATCTCGAGCATTCCTAGATCATCACCACCAGCGATTGCAAACAGTACACCTTTTGCTCCGGTGATTGATACTTCTAGAAGTGGGGAATTGATGGCGGCTTGTGCTGCTTCTTCCGCCCGCTTTTCACCAGTTGATACTCCTACACCCATTAACGCTGATCCGGCATTTTCCATGACGGAACGGATGTCGGCGAAGTCGACGTTGATGATACCGGGCATGGTGATTAAGTCAGAGATACCTTCAACCGCTTGTTTCAAAACATTGTCACATTGTTGGAACGCATTTTGAACAGTAGTTTCTTTATCAACGATAGCAAGTAAGCGATCGTTAGGAAT
Organism: Patescibacteria group bacterium; assembly: GCA_040386275.1. GTDB lineage: Bacteria > Patescibacteriota > Minisyncoccia > Phycocordibacterales > UBA918 > OLB19. Next base: position 153,792 of record JAZKFU010000003.1, on the reverse strand, counting down.
GATGATCAAGGCATCAACTTCTTTCTTGAGTTCTTCAATACCTTGTAATGCTAAACGCATTCGTTCTTGACCTTCAAACAGAAATGGCTTGGTGACGACGCCAACAGTTAATGCTCCACTATCGCGAGCAATTTTTGCAATCACGGGAGCAGCACCAGTTCCGGTACCGCCACCCATACCACAGGTAATAAAGATCATGTCTGATCCTTTGATTGCGTTATTAATTTCTTCACGAGTTTCTTCAGCAGCTCGTCGTCCCATGTCGGGGTTTCCCCCAGCACCAAGACCGCGGGTTAAGTTTTTCCCGATGTGAATTTTCTTCTTAGCGAGTGAGTGATGCAAATCTTGCGCATCACTGTTGATGGCGATGAACTCGACACCCTTCACTTTGGCGCCAACCATGTAGTTGACGGCATTGTTTCCAGAACCTCCGGCACCGACAACGCGGATGCGCGCAAAAGATTCTACGTCTGATTTAATTTGTTCCATAAATAAAAATATATAAATTACCTCCGTAAGTAAGGGTCACCAAACTGTTACGTACTTGTATCATACAGGTAATAAAAAATCCTGTCACTATATTGACGAACGTGACAAGTGTGTCTTTGACAAACTACTATCTATGTTACTTTGTTTAAATCAAAATCTAAAATTATTTAAATACAAAGTTAAATCGATATAGTTTAGAGCTTTCAGAAAGGGATGAAGTTCAAGGCGCGCAAGAAAATTATTGCGAGCCGTACATCGGTACGGTGAGTAAAAATTTACCGCAGCGCAACGCAGAAATTCGCCATTTCTGGAAGCTCTAGGGGAGGAATTGGCTTAACCATTCGAGTACAGTGCGTTTAGTCGCTTTTGCTATCCCTATCGGTGACGTATCAGCTTCGTCGCTTGCTCCGATCATACAGAGGCCATACGCTACGGCCCAGGAGGCATCGCGGACTTTGGTATTTTTACCAACTTCCAAGGTGGCAATACGAGCAGGAAGATTGAGGGCGGTACGGGCTAAATCCTGGATACCAAGGGTGGTTGATCCGCCACCAGTTAAAATAATTCCGGCAGGCAGGAGTCCGTCTTTTTTGATTTTCTTGAGGTGTAAGTCAATAAGTTCAAAGATGTCTGAAAGTCGTGCATTGATGATTTCTTCCAGTTTCTTTTTGGGGAAGGTCGTACCGGTAATACCACCTCGTTTAATTTTTTCGGCCTCCTCAAGCGTAATTTTTAAGCCGAGGGCAATGTCATTGGTTATATCATTAGCGCCAATCGGGAAGACCTTAAGGGAGATTGGGGTGAGGTCTTCAAACACGACCACTGATACCGTCTCGGCTCCAATGTTGGCCATGATGCAGCCGGCTCGTCGTTGGGTTTTGGAGAGGATGACAAAACTGGCTGCCAGTGGGGAAGCCATCACATCTTCAACGTACACTCCCGTACGTTCAACAGCGCCGATGAGATCGTTTAAGTGCTGTTCGAAGGTGGTGATGAATAACGTATCAACTTCGAGCTTGGTGCCTTTCATGCCTTGGGGCTTGCCTAGCACTTCTTCACCATCAATGCGGTACCGCAGGGGAATAGCGTGAATGATTTTACGATTCGGAATATGATCAACAATACGCTCTTCACTATCAGCGGTCGCTTTTTCAATATCAATTTGAGTAATCTCTGAATCAGCGCGCGAGGTGATAATTTCACCGGTGGAAACCATTTCATCAAGTCCGATACTTCCAATCGAGAGATACGCTTTTTTAACGTTTACGCCCGCTGCTTTCTCTGCTTGAGCGACCGCACTGCGAATACTGCGTACGACATCTGCTTCATTAATAATGTACCCATTGCGAAGACCGCGACTTTCAGCAAAGCCGGTACCAATAATTTGTGGCAGGGCTCGTTCATCACGATTTTTCGGTACACGAACAATCGCTACCTTAATTTGGTAGGTGCCGACGTCGATACCGGTGATGATGTGTTCAGACATAGTTAGTGATGACGATTATACAATAGAATACTTTTGCATGTATCGTTTTTCCAGTTTTTCCATCGCAATAGTTTCCTCGTCGTTATGATGATCGTGCCCTTTAAGATGGAGGAGTCCATGAATAAATAAAAATCCAATGTATCCATTGTGCGTGAGTTGATATTCTTTGTGTTCTTTGCGAGCGATAGCAGGGCAAATAACGATTTCACCAGTGGCTGAATCTAACGGAAACGATAGTACATTCGGGGTATACGTTTTTTTGCGATATTGCTCATTTAATTTTTGAGCGCGTGTGGGTCCCACAAATGATACAGAGAGTGAGTACTTTTTACCCAAAATGTCATTTTTAATAGTCTCATACGGAAAAACGGGAATAGATTTAACTTTTTGAGCAATAGAGAAGGGAGGCATATAAATAAGGCGTTACGTCATTATGACACAATTTGTTGTACAAAATAACCCCGCTCCTGTGAGCGGGTAGTAGTTGCAAAAAATTAACCGCCACCCCGATATGTTGGGGAGGCGGTAGTTGGTTTAGCTGCGTTTTGTGATGCGTCCTTTGAGGATGTCAGCAACCGGCTCGAGTTCAACTCGTCCCTTGGTAGTAAATGCCAGTCCGCCCCTGACGTGCTGCTTGATACGCAGCGTTGTCTTTGTTACAAGGTCAACTACAAAGACTTCTCCCTGGGAATTCGTAAACACCTCTATCTTTCCATCGTTATAGCAGGTAGGCACTTTCTCGGCTTTGTTTTTTTCCGATACAGGCATGGGCACCTCGGTTGTTTTGGTTTTCTAACTGTTTAGCATTGTATAACGATTATTCAAAATGTCAATTTTTTACTTAGTCACTCAATAATACAAAATGCGCCCGAAGGCGCTTTTTGTATATTTCTTTGGAGATTATCGTCGTCCAGTTGTTCGTTCTTGAACTTTTCCAAGTTTAAGCATTTTCTCGTACGTAACTTTTTTTGTTAACTTTTTGAGTTTTGCAAACCGTTGAACGTTGTCACTTTTGACACGTGTTCGGTAACGACCGTCACGAACTTTACGAATAATACCTGCACCTTGTACGCGCTTCTGAAAACGGCGAATTACGTTCGCACTGCTCTCGTTATTGTTTTTTACAACTTCTACATTTATTGCCATATGTGGGCAGAACAATAACATTTATCACCTAATTGTGCAAGAAATTCTGATTAAAATGTAAAAAGGACCAGAAGCGTTAGCTTCTGGTCCTTTTATACTGGTGTTATGCCATTACCACGCCTCGTTTCAGCCGGCGCACTAACATATCATGTGGTATCGGTTCTTGTTTGCGAGCTTCCATATCACGCAAAATGACGGTGCCGTCAACAAACTCCTTTTGGCCGATAATCACTACATGCTTCACCCCACGGGCCTCAGCATCGCGTAATTGGGCGGATAGAGAGTCGTTAGCGAGGTCTTGGTAGACCGAGACACCGGCTTTGCGTAATTCGTCCACAATCATCAAACTCCGGATTTTTGGACCAAAACCTAATTGAATAATGGAAACAGCCGGAGTGTCGAGTTTAAAGCGTGGGGTACGGGCGGGGGCTGGTCGTTCTCGCAAAATAGCTACTGCACCAGTTGCCGCTGTTTTCTTTTTGGTTTTACGTTCTACAAAGGCATCAAATCGTCCGCCGCGAATGTGGAGAGGATTATCTAATCCGCTTTCTAGCTTTGGTAAATCAATGGCAAACAGTGCATCAGAGTAATATTCATGGTGTCCGAGCATTTTTGAATCAATTTCGTAGGGAGTTTCACTCATGTCGAGGTACTCAATAATATCGCGGAAATGTTTGCGACTTTGGTCACTTAAATATTCAAGTGGGTTTGGACTTTTATACGCTAAATCGTGGTCGAGCGTAACTAAGTCCTGCAATGCTAAGAGAGAGTGAGTCTTCATGAGTTCTCGCGCGCTGTCGGGCATGAGATCAAGACGCTTGCGTAAAAAGTTGGTGAGTTCGCGGCCATACCGGGTAATTGAATCAGTGTCTCCTAGTGAGTTAATACGCACGGTGTGTTCGTTGTATCCGAGTTCAGTTGCCAAGGCCCGACTGGTTTGAATTAAAATCGCCTCGGCAATACTTTTTTGCACGTTAAAAATATGAAAGGCAACAGCGGTTTCGTTACTGTTAGGTTGCGTTTCAATTGAATAGAGAAGTACTGGTCCAGGAAACGCGTGTAGTCGTTCGTCACAGTACCGAGCCAGGCCACTTGTTAAAAGTCCTGATACCGCATCAAGGTCACGGTCACTATCCGAAATAGAATGTGGCAGTGAGGTAGCGCAGTTTTTGCAAACCGGATCTTTACTTAAACTCTCGACCGTTTTAAATCCAAAATGTTCCGCAGTATGAGCTGCAATGCGGAGGAACTCGGTTGGGCTGGTTTCGGTGCGCATAGGTGTATTGGTTACGGTGTACTAGTAATGGTGTCTGTGGTCACGGCTCCGGGCAAATAATCCATCTGGCTCGGGGGAAACAGACGAACAAACGCTCTGCCGACAATCCGTTCTTCTTGGAGAACGCCCCAGTAGCGAGAATCGGAACTTTGGTCACGGTTATCACCCATGACAAAGTATTCCCGGTCGCCTAATTCCTCGGTCAATTCAGTCCCGTTTTCCATACTTTTAATGTAGGGTTCATCTAAAATAAAACCGTTGGGGTATTGCGGATTACTAATGCGGACGGTACTGCCTTCAATACTGAGCGTTTCCCCGGGGAGACCGATGACGCGTTTGATGAAAAATTTAGAAGGGTCCTTAGGGTATCGAAATACAATCACCTCGCCTCGTTTTGGAGAGTGTAGTTCGTATGAAAGTTGATCGACAATTAAATATTCACCCGTGTAAAAGGTGTTTTCCATGGAGGCGCCCGATACGATAAACGGTTGCGCGATAAATGTACGAATTGGAATGACAATAATCAGAGCAATCAGGGAGAAGCGAACAATATCGAGGAGAGCATTTTCTTTTTTTGGTTCTGGCGCTAACGTAACTTCAGTAGCGGGGATAATAACCGCGTCACTATGAGTTTTTTTACGTGAAGAGAACAGAGACATAGACAAAAGTAACAACAGTATACTCGAGAAAAAAGTGTGATGCAAATTTTCGAATTTTAAATTTAAAATAGCTCGCGCGGTGCGCGAGCTATGGCTTTTTTGGTCATCTATACACAAGAATATTTTTTTCAACGCGCATTTTTTCCCAAAATTTTACTGATTGCGCCAACGGGTAATTAACTTGCGTGTTGAGTTTTTCCTCGTCGGCAAATTTTTTAAGTGCGGTGACTATCGCTGTGCCCAATTTCCGGCCACGGTAGCGAGAGGGAATGATTAGGCGCTCAATTTCCAATCGGGTAGAGTATACCCGGACTTCGAGATGAAATTTTTTGTTGGAAATTTCAATGCGGTGTACGTCTGGTCCTTGATTTTGTAAGTTCCAGGGCCAGATACTTGTTTCATTCCACAGTAATTGGGTTAACCGATCCACGGCGTATCCTTTCTACGGTTTCTAGGGCTACTATATATGCTAAGGGTGCGATATACAATAGATTGGAAAAGGCTGGTATACTACCATCATTATACATATGTACTACCTTGTTGGATTGGGCAATCCCGGAGCTGAATATGCAAACACCCGCCATAATATGGGGTGGATTGTGCTTGATTATATTTGTACAAAATTTCATGTACCGACAGCTATTTTAGACAGGGGTGTGAGTGGGCGAGTCAGTTCCGGGAGAATCGGAGGGGTAGATGTGAGCGTGTTGTATCCCGAAACGTTTATGAATAACTCGGGAAGTGCCGTTGTAAAATTTGTACCTCCAGAAGATTTTAATAAATTGATTGTGCTCTATGATGATATTGATCTTCCGCTTGGAGTAGTACGTATCTCGCATGGGCGCGGTGATGGGGGACATAATGGTATAAAATCCATCATTGATAAAACCAGCACCAAAGATTTTATTCGCATCAGAATTGGGATTGCTAAAAAAACATTTTGGCCGTGGCAACAAGAAGTGATAAAAAGACCTGTTGGGCCAGCGCTCGAGCGCTTTGTGTTAGGGAAAATTTCTACGTTTGAGAAAAAACATTTAGAAGAAGTGCAGAAGCAAGTGGAGGAGGTGTTGACGGTGGTACTACAATATGGATACACCACCGCCATGAACCGCTTCAACTAAAACGCACACAATCGGCACATTGCGTTGTCGCTACTGCGGTACATTTTCTTCCGCCGTACAGCCGTACGTCTACAGAAAATGTCCTTGCGCTCCTAGCACTGCACTCGATTCTGAGCGTTTTAAAAATTAGTCGGACTTCCAAAGATGGCACATTTCGTTGGTGCCCTGCATAAAATAAAATTCACCGTACAAAAAGTACGGCTCATCTTATTTTATTTGTGCGACTAGAACTGTACTCATTTATCTAACTTCTAAAATCATCTATAAATTTCATTTATTTTTGAAAGTTCTTACTGTATTGACCAGTTTTCATATAAAACTTCACTCGTTTTTATAAGTTTTAGACATGCCTAGTAAATTTAAAATTTTAGGACAAAAAATACCGCCACCCTGATTCGGGAGGCGGTGGGGTTAGGGGCGGTAGGCTATTAGTTTTAGGATGGCGGTAAACATCACGTAGATTGGGCTCAGGAATCCAATTATCACTCCAATTTTTTGGTAAATAGTTTCTTGGGGGAGTACTGTTCCATAGTAGGTATAGTTCATACCAATAATAAAACAGAGTGCGCCAAACCCAAAGAACGAAAGTCCCGCCACTAATAACCAAAAAAATAACGGGGGATTCTTTTTCTTTCGAACCTGCATCGGTATCTCCTTTAGGGTACTGTTACCATTTTAGCAATTTCCTCTTTATTTTCATAGATAGCATTACTACAAAAAAACTGCAGGCCATGCCTGCAGTTTTTTTGTATTCTAAGTTGCTTACGCAGCAGCTTGGGCGTCTTTGTATGAGAGGGTCATACGTTGTTCGCTTGGTTCAAACAGAGCAATCTTGAATTGGTAGACGTTTCCAAGAGAAAGGGTGGCTTTCATCTTTTCTTCGGTTTCGAATTCAGAAATGTGTACGAGTCCAGCTACACCTTCTTGGATTGAAGCAAGGGCTCCGTGTTTGTTGTATTTGATAACAACTCCCGGTACCACTTGATCTTTCTTGAATTTAGCAGCGGCTTCAGTCCATGGGTTTTCACGGAGTTGCTTGATAGAAAGTGAAATCTTGTCATCCTTCACTTCAATAACTTTCACTTTTACCTTGTCGCCTACTTTGTACAGAGCGCGCGTGTCATCCACGAGACCCCAATCAAGTTCAGAAATGTGCACGAGTCCTTCGAGACCTTGTTCAATTTTAACAAAGATACCAAAGTCCACCGCACCAGTAACTTCACCGTTAAGGATTTCTCCCACTTCGTACTTACCAACCTTCACTTCCTTCTCTTCTTTTTCTTGTGGTCCCTTTTCTGAGAAGATAAGTTTGTGTTCTTTTTGGTCCGCAGTAATCATTACTACACTTAAGTGCTTACCAATGAGTGAGTTAAGGGCTGAAAGAATCTTGTCTTTGTCACCATTATCAACCCGTGGGTAATTGTCAGCGCCGAGTTGTGAAGCTGGAAGGAATCCTTGGATACCTTGCCATTCAATAATAAGTCCACCTTTGTTAGCTTCCTTAACTTCGAGACTAAGCACAGTACCTTTCTTAACGGCTTCATCAGCATCAGCCCAAATGAGCGCTTGACGAGCTTCTTTAAGAGATAATTCAATGTATCCGTCTTCGTTAGTTACATCGACCACCTTGGCAGCAATCGTGTCGCCAACACTGACTTTGCGCAAAATATCACGAGCGTTTAGATATTCACGACCAAAAATGAGACCAGTCCCAAATGGTGGCAAATCAACATACACCCGAGCGCGTCCGATAGCGGACACTGTTCCTTCTACTAATGATCCTTCTTTTGGCGCTTCAGGAAGTGATGCAGCATACGCTGACATAATTGTTGAGGCGCCTTCAGTTTGTACTTCAGACATATTACTTATATATGTGTTTATTCCGACGACACGCGTCTGCATTGCCATATCTCGTGGCCGTAAGCATCAATGCAGGGTTAACGTGTGCCGCTAGGAAACTAATAATCTTCTTACGAAGTGGCGCAATAATAGTATAAAAACAGTACATTGTCCAGAAAAAAGCCAGCATTTTGAAAATGCTGGCAATGGGTTGGTTGTTCTTAGGAAGATACTCCCTAAGAATGGGGGATACGTAAGTATCCATAAATGGGTTAGTCGAGTTCAAGACCGAGTTCGTGGGCGATAGCGGGATGGTCGCGAAGTCACCGTTTGGTATTGAAGATGATGAACAAAAGATCAAACATGTTGGTCACTCCTTCCATTTAGTAATACATTATATGATATAAAAAAGTTGTATAGTTTTCTCTTTAATGTTCTCTATTCATTATTCTCTATTCAAGTTATACTACTGCCATTATGGTTATCACACATCACGGCGGGCAGAGTTTTAAAGTTTCTTTTGGAAATACCACTCTGGCCTTTGACCCCGTTAGCAAACAATCAAAGCTTAGTTCTACCAAATTTGGTTCCGATGTCGCCTTTATTTCTATGAATCACCCCGATTTTAACGGGGCTGACCAAGTAGCGCATAGTAGCAAGCAACCTTTTGTAGTAGCCGGACCGGGTGAATATGAAATTGGCGATGTGGTGGCGCGCGGATACGGGGTAAAAACTACCTACGACAAAGTTGAACGATTCAACACTATCTATCAAGTAAAGCTCGAAGACATGAACATGGTGTTCCTTGGAGCAATCAGTTCTCCTGATATTGACCCAAAAATTCTCGGCGAATTTGGGGATGTTGATATATTATTTGTCCCAGTCGGGGGTGGAGATGTGCTCGAAGTGCCGCAAGCAGCCAAACTCGCCCTAAAGCTTGAAGCCAAGCTTGTCATTCCGATGCACTACGATAAAACAGCCTTGACTGCATTTCTCAAAGAAATGGGAACCAGTGTCGGGGCAGTAGATAAAATAACCCTCAAACGCAAGGATGTTAACGAAATGGAAGGGGAAGTGGCGGTGTTGGCAGTAGTATAAGATATGGAATAGAGAAGATGGAATAGAGGATAGGATAAAGGAAAGAGCGAGGGAAGATGCTTATGTTATTTAAATTCTTAGATCAAATACGTAGTAAACCAAAACACGTGCGTGAACAGTATGCGCTCGGGATTGCTGTGTTTTGTACGGTCGCTATTGGCGGCGTGTGGTCGCTCTCCTTGCCAGCAAGGTTTGCGAGCGAAACCCAAGTGGCTGGAGCAGCTACTTCCTCTAATACCGCGCCCTTTAGTAACTTTTTTACCCAACTCAAGCAACAATTTACCTCGGTTAAACAAGGGGTAGAAGAACTCAAAACTGCTTCTACCACCGGCCCTCTCTCAGTTGCTTCTAGTACCGAGGCGGCGCTTGAGATGCAAATTACACCTGAAAATATGGAACAAATTAAAGACAATGAAGTCACGGCCTCGAGTACTGAATTTCAATATGGAGGTATGCAGGCTACTGGCACGTCAGCCACGCAACCAAAACCCATTTTGATTGGAACAACCTCAGCCGCTACCGCGTCGGGGACTGCCCGCTAGTTTTTTTCGTGGTATACTAGCGCCACGAATTCTTATCAATAGTTTGTAATTTCTGTTATGCCGAAGAAGACAATTGCTCCCGAAGCCGCTGCCCCGATGCCTGAACGCGGTATTGTGGCACAAAGTATCACTGGTGAGATGGAGACTTCCTATCTCGACTATGCGATGTCGGTAATCACCTCCCGGGCCCTCCCGGATATTCGTGATGGTCTCAAGCCTGTGCACCGCCGTATTTTATACTCGATGCGGTTAAATGGGCTTAATGCCAGTGGCAAGTTCAAAAAATCAGCGACGGTCGTAGGAGACGTGCTCGGTAACTTTCACCCACACGGAGACGCTGCAGTGTATGAATCGATGGTAAAGTTGGTGCAACCGTTTGCTACCCGCTACCCACTAGTATTAGGACAAGGAAACTTTGGTTCTATTGACGGTGACTCAGCCGCTGCCTATCGTTATACCGAAGCAAAAATGTCTCGCCTGGCGGAAGAAATGTTGCGTGATCTAGAAAAAGATACCGTTGATTGGCGACCAAACTTTGACGGCACGAAACAAGAACCAATTGTCTTACCGGCGGCTGTACCAAACCTGTTACTCATGGGAACACTCGGTATTGCGGTGGGAATGGCGACCAATATTCCACCACACAACTTGCGTGAGATTTCACTGGCCGTTGAATATCTAATTGATAATCCTGACGCCACGACGGATGATCTGCTTAAATTTGTAAAAGGTCCCGATTTTCCTTTGGGAGCGGTAGCGTTTAACCAAAAGGACATTCAACACGCCTATACACACGGGCGTGGTGGTGTCGTGGTGCGTGGTGAAGCGGAGATTGTGGAAGATAAAAAAGGCGCCTTTGCGATTATTATTACCTCGATTCCGTTCCGGGTAAACAAGGCGGACATGCAGGAAAAGATTGCTGATTTAGTGCGCGAAAAGAAAATCGAAGGAATTCGTGAAATGCGTGATGAGTCCACCAATGACATCCGGGTGGTTATCGAACTAAAATCAGGCGCCCAACCACAAACAGTTTTAAATAAGTTATACAAACACACCCAACTGGAAGACACCTTCCACTACAACATGGTGGCTTTGGTTGATGGGATTCCGCAAACGGTATCACTTAAATTAATTCTCGAAGAATACGTAAAACACCGGGCTGAAGTGGTCCGTCGTCGAACCCAGTACGATTTAACTAAAGCACAAGATCGTGAACACATCTTGCTTGGTCTCAAAAAAGCGCTTGATCACATTGATGCGATTATTAAATTAATCCGCGCGAGTAAGGATGTGCCGACCGCACACGCGGCGTTGATGAAGGAGTTTAAATTCTCCGCCATTCAAGCCCAAGCAATTCTTGATATGCGTCTGCAAAAACTTGCAGGACTTGAACGCAAGAAAATTGAAGAAGAGTTGGCTGAAGTGCAAAAATTAATCAAAGCCTTGGAAGCAATCTTAAAGAGTAAGGCAAAAATGCTTGGGCTCGTTAAAAGTGAATTGCTCGAAATTGCCGAAAAATATGGTGATGACAGACGTACAAAAATTGTCAAAGGTGGGGTAAAAATGATGAGTCAAGAAGACCTCATTCCCGATGACGAAAGTGTGTTAGTGCTGACCGCTGGCGGGTATGTAAAACGGACTAATCCTGACGAATACCGCGTCCAAAAGCGGGGTGGCGTCGGCGTGATTGACCTCAATACCAAAGAAGAAGACGTGGTTACTAGTTTGATTACTACTTCGGCTCACTCAGACCTCCTCTTCTTTACTGATAAAGGTAAGGTGTACCAAAGTAAGATGTATGAAATTCCTGAAGGTCGCCGGGCGACTAAAGGAAAATCAATCATGAACTTCCTCTCAATGAGCGCGGAAGAGCGTGTGACATCAGTGCTTGCTGTTCGAAAAGAAGAGTGGCAAGGAGAATGGAGTTTGATGATGGTAACTAAAAACGGAGTGGCCAAAAAATCAGACGCAATTGCCTTCAAGGATGTCCGTCGCAGTGGTTTGATTGCCATTACCTTACGTGATGACGACTCATTAATCTCAGCTCGCTTTGTTGGCAAAGGAGACGAATTGTCACTCGTGACCTATAAGGGTCAAGCCATCCGCTTCAAAGAAAGTGATGTGCGCGAAATGGGACGTATAGCGACTGGTGTAGCCGCGATGAAACTTGGTAAAGGAGACTTTATCGTCTCGGCTGACGTCATCAAAAAAGGCGCCAAGGACATGGAAATTTTGATTGTAACTGAACATGGCTACGGTAAAACTACGCCAATTAAAGAATACAAAGTCCAAAAGCGTGGTGGATCAGGTATTAAAACCGCTAAAGTAACCGATAAGACCGGTACGATTGTCGGCGGAACGGTGGTCGGAGGCGAACAGCGGATTGAAGGCGAGCTCGTGATTATGAGTAAGAAAGGTCAGGTAATTAAACTGCCACTTAAAGACGTGCCAACATTGGGTCGTCAGACCCAAGGGGTGAGGGTGATGAAGATGCGGGCAGGGGATAGCATCGCATCCATCGTCTTCGTAGAAGCCCAAAGCTAAAAATCAGCATCTACGTTGTTGCGCTGCGGCAAAATGTCACTCACCGTATAAAAATACGACTCGCAACATTTTCCTTGCGCGCCTAGTAGCTACAAGATTTTAAGCATTGTGCTGATTTCTCTGAGATGCTTTGATTTTACTTAAAAACTTATATTATTTAGTTAAATAAAACCTGCTCAATTACTTGAGTGGGTTTTGTTTTTTACTTTGCAACCATTAAACTATTCAACCCAACGGCTTTGCACACCTTGACAGTGCTTTAGAGTGGTTGCTCGGGCTATAATATAGGTATATGACATACGCTACCCACAACCGGTTTGCAGTGCCTGAAATGATTGTTAGCCATTTTCATGTTCGTGATGGAGATTTAGTAGGAGACTTTGGTGCGGGCGCGGGCACTTTTTTGCCCGCGCTTTCAAAAAAAGTTGGTGATCGTGGTCGAGTGTTTGCCTGTGAAATTCAACGAGGATTGGTTGATAAAATTGGCACCATGATTCATGAATCACACCTGCGTAACGTTGATCCATTGTGGTGTGACCTGGAAGCGCCGGGTGGTATTAAAATTGCTGATGGATTACTTGATGTGGCGATTGTGGTTAATACTCTCTATCAGCTCGAACAACGAGAGCAAGCAATTGCAGAAAAGCGACGCACTTTGCGTAAAGGTGGCGTGGTGTATGTAGTTGACTGGTCTGAATCATTTGGTGGTATTGGGCCTCATCCTGATTGTGTAGTCTGTAAACAACTCGCTATCGATTTATTTGAAGCGGCTGGTTTTGTGTTGGAGCGTGAGTATCCAGCTGGAGAACATCATTATGGTTTAGCGTTTCGTGTTCTATGATGAAACTCAGACCGTTTGAATTAGTGTTGGTGACGGTTTTTGGTTTGCTTGGCCTTGTAGCTTTGGCAATGATTTCAACGTATAAACCACCAGCTGATCCAGCGGTAGCAACGTTAGGTAAGTCGGTGGTAATTTGGGGGACTGTTCCGGCGAGTGCTTTCCAAAAAGTTCTGCTACCTTTAAAAGAAGCCAGAGAAGCGTATAACGTGGTGTCGTACGTAGAAAAAGATCCTCGAAATTTCGACTCTGAACTATTAAATGCGTTGGCTGAAAATCGTGGCCCGGATATTATTTTTATACCGCATGAAAAATTAATTCAACAACGATCTAAAATCGTACCCGTTTCCTATGAGAGTTTCCCGCGTCGTGATTTTCAAAATTTATACATTGACGGTGCAGAAATATTTGCGCTGCAAGACGGAGTCTATGCCTATCCAATTGCCATTGACCCACTCGTGATGTACTACAACCGTGATTTGCTCGCTACTAAAAATATCATTAATCCACCAGCCACTTGGGAATCGGTGGTAAACGAAATTATTCCCACTATGGTTGAACGTGATTATAGTCGCAATATTATTCGCAGTCCCTTAGCGTTTGGAGAATACCGCAATGTGAATAATGGTTTTGCCGTGTTGTCGATGCTGCTCCTGCAAGGGGGAAGTGCGTTAGTGGTTGAGCGAGAAAGTAGCTACCAGTTGTTACTTAATACCACGCCTACTCAAACCGGAAAACCGCTTGATAACGCGTTAACGTTTTATACTAACTTTGCGAGTCCAAGTAATCCTTTATACAGTTGGAATCGGGCTCTAAATCTCGATCGCGAAGAGTTTCTCCGAGAGAAACTAGTATTATATTTTGGAAAAGGAAGTGAAGGGCATTCGCTTGAAATCCAAAACCCTAATCTCAACTTCGACATCGCTGAAGTCCCTCAAGGAGCCCAGGCGACCGTTCGCCGCACCTACGCTAGCTTTTACGGCTTGGCTCTGCTAAAATCCTCTCCCAACAAAAATGGTGCCTTTACCGTATTGCAGGAGTTGGGAACTGCCCCGCAAGCTAAAATACTAGCTGACGCCCTTAACATGGCTCCTGCTCACCGCTCTACGCTTAATGGGGGTAGTAACGACCAGTTTGGTCGCGTTAACTACAAAGCTAGTATTGTTTCTCGGGCCTGGCTCAGTCCAGATCCTACCAAAACCAATGAGATTTTTACGCAGATGGTAGAAGACGTGTTATCAAACCGTTTACGGCCGTCTGATTCAGTTGGTGATGCGGTGTCTCGTTTGTCTGATGTCTATTAACCTATGAAATTCTTTTCTCTGTCATTTTTCCTTTCCCTTGTCCTACTCCCAGTGTTTTTTGGTGCAGTGTTTTTTGTTATGCCAACTATTGCTCAGGCTGGAACTGATCCCGCAACAATAAGTCCGGTAGCATTAGAAAATCCTCTTCGAAACATCACTACGATTGAAGGATTGCTAGTGGCTATCCTTAATATCATTATGATTTTGATGGTTCCAGTCATTGTGTTCTTTATTATTTATGCTGGGTTTAAATACGTAATGGCCCAAGGTAATGCGAGCCAAGTTGAAGAAGCAACCCGAGCGCTTACCTACGCAATTATTGGTGGAGTCCTTATATTAGGAGCGGTCGCTATATCACAGATTATTCAGAACGTTGTAGCTGCCTTTTAACTCATATGAAAAAAATACTTTACAGTCTGACCGCCCTTAGTCTGCTACCGATTACAACATTTGCCCAGGAAATTACCCCTACTACTTTTGCGGGACTAGTTGCATTTCTTTTAGGAATAATTAATCAAATTGTTCCTATAATTTTTGCGTTAGCGTTTCTTTTTATCATGTGGAAACTTATCGATGCGTGGATATTACATCCGGATGATGGTAGTAAAAGAGAAGAAGGGAAAACTATCATTATTACTGGAGTAATTGTACTCGTTATCATGCTCAGTATCTGGGGGATTCTTAATCTTCTCATTAACTCACTCTAGAGCAGCTGTTACTGAAGAAAACTGGTTGTTTTTGAGTTATACACATAACCCTTATAACCCCTACCTTTTTTACTCATTTAGTATATAATAACTAGTAAATTAACATTATATTTAATTACTTTATGAAAAACTATCTGTACGGATTATTAGCCATGGTGCTCGTTGCACTTCCAAGTATTACGCTCGCGGGAGATGGAGGGATTGCAGGCGGTGAAACAACTGGTAGTGCAATTGGTGAATTCATGACTAACGTACTTAACTTTATTACAGCAGTTGTACTTCCATTTATCCTGGCGATTGGTTTCCTAGTTTTTGTATGGGGTATCTTTAAATACTTTATTCTTGGTGGCGCAAATGATGAAGCCAAAGAATCAGGAAAGAGTCTTATTATGTACGCGATTGGAGGATTTGTTGTCATTCTCGCTTTCTGGGGAATTGTAAACATTATCTCTAACGGACTAGGACTAGAAGATTCACTTGACTCAACACCGGACGCTACGATTGAAGCCAACCCAACTACCTAGTCTCGGTATACACTAAAACCGCCCCACAGGGGCGGTTTTTTGTTTTTGAGTGCGGGTGATATACTTTGGGTACCATGAATCCAATAAGTGTTTCCAACCTGGCGCAAGCGCCGGGTACCGCTGAAGCCTACGCCTTTGTCGAACGATTTAATGAAGTAATTTTATACCCCGTAATTCTTCTCCTTACCGGAATTGCATTCTTAGTCTTCCTTTACGGTTGTTTAATTTACATCACTCACGCCGAAAATAGTAGAGCTCGTGAAGAAGGTCGTAGCCATATCATCTACAGTCTCATAGGAATGTTCGTAATGATGGTCGCCTACGCAATTCTTACGATAGCCGCCAATACGTTTGGGTTAGATGATAGGTTAGATTGTTCAAGTGACCCTACACAAGCAGGGTGTGATGAGGTGTTTAGGTTGCCTAATCCTGGTGGCACAGGCCCAGGTGGAGATCCTGACGTTGGCGGCACAGGTCCAGGTGGCGACTCAGATGTGGGAGGAACAGGTCCTAGATAAAAATTATACAAGAATGTAAAAACGGCTCCAATGCGCATGCGCATTGGAGCCGTTGTGGTGAGTACTATGACCCACAAGTAAACGTTCCTACTGTTTTGCCAATAGGAAGATCAAAGAACTGTGCCACAAGTCCAGACTGTCCAGTGTAGCGATATTGGTAACCTCCAAGGCTGGTGCGAGTTAGCGCACTTACCGGATCTGAAACCAGGCAATGGCCTTTGATGAGTTCACGGTCGTATTTGGTGTTGTGACTAAAGGTGACCGTGATGCAATTCAAATGCTCTGTGTATATGCGAACGCAGGGGACTGCTCTCGCGTCTCTCATCGACTCTTCCAGAGCTCGCGCAGCAGCTTCTTCTGCCGCTACACGTGCCCGCTCTTCTCCTGCAGCTGTTTCAGCATCACGAGCTGCTTTTTGTTGTATCAGAGCCAGATCGCGCTGAATTTCTTGAGCAGTTTTCGGTCTTTCCTTAAGTGCTGCAGTCAGACCTTCTTCTTTTGCCGCTTGAAGTCGTCCAGCTGTTGAGACCGGCTTGTTAAAGGCCAGGCCTATAAAGCCAAGTATCATCAAGACAACGAGTACGCGTTTCACATTGCTCGTAGCGAGCAAAAATAGACCGACAAACGCTAAAGTCACTGCAACAGTTTGGAATAAGTCGCTAATTCCAGCAAGCCAGGAAGTCGGTGCCCAGATGAGCATGAAGACCATGATTGCTAGGATTAGTCCGTAAATGGAAAGCAAAGACCAGGAAGTCAATGTCCCCACGATGCTTCTTGGTGGTGGGGCAGAAGGTGCTGGAGCCGTTCCTCCCACTACGGTATTTGTCGCTGCAACGGACTGGGCCACATTCTTCACCTTACTAAAGCCGTTCTTTATCATAGGATACAGAACAAACACAAAGATTGTGAAGAAGGCCAGTAGTAAACCTAGACTAAAGTAGGACATGTTCACACCTTATCTTTGTTGAGCTTTTTCAGTTCAGCTAGAATTGCAACTTGGGTTGCATCGGTGCTGCTTCCACTGCCAGGCATAAGGATGGTGGTTCCACCATTTTTGCCCACCGCTTCAGCCGCCCGAACCAAACCTTCGTTTTGCATGGTTGCGATAGCTGCGCTCAAATCTCCTACCTGGTTTGCCAGGTTGAGTTCTTTAAGTGCTTCAGCGCGGTTAGACCCATCAATGCGTGTCGCTTTTCCTTTCTGATTGGCGAAGGCTTCTGCCTGAATGGCTGTGAGGCCATCGGCAGTAAGCACAGGATTGATTTCCAGGATACGAAATCCTGTAATTTCAATTCCACATACCTCAGTATCATCCTTGATAGCCAACACGGCGGCGTTAATCTTGCGCGCCTCCGTCTTGTTTTTCGCAGTCAGCGCCTGGTCGAGGGTAAGAGTTTTGGTTTTCGAGCTGATTGCGTCGGTCGTCATGTTTACCACTGCTTGATCCCAACGATCCGTGCCAAAGGCGGCATTGAAGGGATTCATAGCATACATTTCCGCCACCCCCAAGATGTCCAAAGGGATTTTGTCTTTTGTCTCAGCGCCTTTAATGTTCATGGTGAACAAAAAAGTACGCTGACGATAGTGATCACTGAAGTCGGTTTTGACCTCGAGCCTGATATTGGTTTTTTTCTCACCACTTATTTCAGAATTGCGATCATCCGGCTCCGTGTGAGCAATAGCCGTCCGCTCAAGTTCGTATTCGCGGACTCTTTGGAACGGGTAAATTCCGGTAAAGACAGCACCTGTGGTTTTAAACACATAGCGTGCCCACAAGCGCAGGAGGGGATGGATATCAGCAATTGGATCTTCACTTTGTCCGTCAATGATTTCCCAGTACTCTGGTCCTTGACGATCACCGATACGAGCAAATTTCTTGTTTGCCGTATCCATAACCATTCGGACAACGCGTTCACCGCGTACGATAATTTTCACTTTTCCGGGTTCAATAAACGTAAAAAGGTGAAAACCGCTCGGTCCTTCTTTGGTGGGCTTGTTGGTCAGCATCCCTCGCGGGATATATAGGGGTGCAGTCAGCATCACGAAAAGAAACAGAACTACATACCCTACCGTAAAACCGATAACAATCGCCCAAAAATCACCTGACGTCATTTTTTTTACTCCATTTTTAATTGTCAAAGACCAGCGGTCTTTAGATTTCATTTGAGGACGGCTGCCCCCTTGAGTAGTGGGGGATGTGCCCTCCTCTCTGTTGGGAATAATAGCATATAAAATACTAAAAGTCAAGTAAAATGCTTGAGAAACAACGATATTTTCTGAAAGGACTATAGTAAATTAGTGCTTTTTATGATGCCGGTCGTTAGTGGTGTTACCTTGTCAGGTAAGGATACTCAAGGTATTATTTCAAACACTTATTCTTATGAACGTAGTCACCCCTGCCAAATTTATTGATGCACGACCACGGGCCGAAAAACGGGCGGCTATTTCGCGTGATACTCGTCCCCGAACGACTTTGTCATTCTACAAATATGTCCAAATTAAAGACCCTGCAGTATTTAGATTAACGCTTTTAACGTGTTTTACCGAACTTGAGTGCCTAGGACGCATTTATGTTGCGAAAGAGGGTATAAACGCTCAAATGAACGTTTTAACGGCTAACTTCGAGGCGCTGGATGCCTTCCTGCAATCTCTGCCGGAACTTACCGGGGTGCCGTATAAAATCGCCGTAGCGGAAAAAGATTTCTCTTCCTTTTATAAATTAACCGTAAAAGTCAAAGATAAGATTGTGGCTGATGGATTAGATGATAGTACCTTTGATGTAACCGATACGGGCGCCTATCTAACTGCCGAAGAAATTAACCAATATGTCGATGATCCTGAGGCTGTGGTGGTGGATATGCGCAATGCGTACGAGAGTGAGATTGGGCATTTTCAAAACGCGATTTTACCAGACGTTGATACGTTTAAAGAAGAATTAAAAGTGACGCCGGAATTATTGCGCGTACATAAGAATAAAAAAATTGCGCTCTATTGTACTGGGGGAATTCGCTGCGAAAAAGCTAGTGCTTGGCTCAAGTATAATGGCTTTACCGATGTGCGTCACCTGCGTGGTGGGGTGATTGATTATGCACACCAAGTAAAAGAAAAAGGGTTGCCTAACAAATTCCTTGGCAGTAACTTTGTTTTTGATGAACGGCTAGGGGAGCGAGTGGGGGAGGAAATTATTTCTCATTGTCACTTATGCGCAGCCGAAAAAAGTGACACTCACTACCACTGCAAAAATCAAATATGTCACGTGTTGTTTTTAGGCTGTGAAGGGTGTGTTAATAAATATAATGGTTACTGTGGTCGATGGTGCCAAGTAACTGATAAAGCGCCAGAGTCAGCCAAGAAAGTTTTTGCCAAATACTACAACCAATACTTCAGACCCGCCCAGTTTAGAAAAGGGAGGTTGCGAGGGATTTAGTTACTCAATAGATACGTATAAACCTTCCAATCGAATGGAAGGTTTTTACGTTTAGGTAAACTGTACAAAGTGCGCGCGAGAGGACTTGAACCTCCACGGATTGCTCCATTAGTTCCTAAGACTAACGCGGCTACCAATTACGCCACACGCGCACTTTATATACTTTACCTTTGTGCGCCCTCAAGGATTCGAACCTTGGACCGTCTCCTTAAGAGGGAGCTACTCTACCAACTGAGTTAAGGGCGCAAATGTTAGGTTGTGCGCCAAAGTGTACAAGATTATTGTTAATTTAACAAGGTATGATTCTTAGTGTTACAATTTCAATATGGAAAATAATGAAACATTCAATGCTCCACCAACGCTCGAAAAAGTTCAAGGATATATTGATAAATTAATTGATGGAGCTGATACGGTAATTAAAAAAGAAAAATATAACGAAGAAGGTGTTTTAGTTGAGCTTGAAGTTCAACTAAGTGAGCCCGATGCAGAAGGAAATGTTCGGCAATTTGATTATGTGGTAAATAAAGTGGGAAGAATGACTGTAGATGAAGTTTGGTTTGATGGTGACGGAATGCCGTTGGGAGGGAAGCAAGTGGCTGAATATATAAATGGAAATTGGAAAGTGATGTAGGAGGTGGGACTTGGTCACCAGTCACTAAGTATATTTGTTCACTACGTTTCAAATCTACTAAGTGCTGTCGACCCCGACTCATCTGTCGCTAAGTGACATGATTCCGTCTTTCAAGTCCCGCACGCAAGCAAAGCAGTTTGCTTGCTCCCCGGCACAACGCTATAAACCGCAAGCATTAGCTTGCGGTTTATAGCGTTGTGCCGGGGGCGGGACTTGAACCCGCATGACCTTTCGATCACAACATTTTAAGTGTTGCGTGTCTACCGATTTCACCACCCTGGCTTTTTCTGGTTCATACCACGATGTGTGGGTTGAAGACTGTGACAATTTGGACAAAGAATCCTTAAATTTTCAATTCTATTATCGAATCGATTGCCATTAATATGATCCAGTTCGACAGGAATCCTACCATCTTTTGACATTTCTGCCCAGTGACAGATTTCGCATTTTGGTGTCTTTAATCCTTCAACAAATAATCTTTTTTTAAGTTTAAAACTTTGAAAATCAGAATTTGCTACAAGAATATCTTTCAATTCGCGTTGGGGTATAAATTCAAATGTTCTGTTCTTTCTCCAGCCCATGCCGGTAAAATGAGAAATATCGATATCTAAATCTTTAATTGTTTGGGAAACTTGTCTGTAGTTTCCGCCTGCAGGAACAAGTCCTATTTTAATGAGTACAGCACGAATACTCGCTGAATTTTCAACGGCCAAAATTAGTTCTTCATTTGTCCATTTACGTTTTCTTATCATGATGGTAAAGATGAAAGTTTAGTACTTCATATAAGTATTCCACAACAATTAGGGTTTATAAAGTCATTGAATGGTGATAGAGTAGTGGTCTTGACCGGGTGGCGAAGGGGCTAACGCTGCGGTTTGCAAAACCGCCATTCGCGGGTTCGAATCCCGCCTCGGTCTCAAAATAAAAACACCCGTCTCGGGTGTTTTTATTTTGGTGGCGGGATTCGAAAAGGTTGCCAGCTACTTTTCAAAAGTAGCGACAACCTGTACTGAAACTGTAAGTTTCGAATCCCGCCTCGGTCTCAAATATAAAAACCTTTCAGTTAACTGAAAGGTTTTTATATTTACTGATTGTCTGTTATTTCTTTATTTGATTCTTTTCCAGAATCCAATAATTCATCTACTACTTCTTCGCTTGTTTTGTGACTGGTTTCGTCGATATCACGGGCTATCTCGTCGATGTGTTGGCGGTGCTTCTCGCCGTAGTCGTAGGCAAATTCAAGGTGGGGGATAATCTTTAGGTTGGTTCGTTTTTTTACGTAGCCCCGCATTTCGCTCGCTGAACGTTTTAAGAAAATTAAGGCATCAGCTTCACGTCCGTCAGGGATGGTCGTCACATACACCGTTACTTTGCGATAGTCAGGAGACACAGTTACATGCGTCACCGTAATCATCGGGTTGGTGTTGGCTTCGAGTTGGATGAACTTGGCGACGACTTCTTTTAATAAAGACGCGGCGCGGTCATGGCGGTCAAATGATGAGGGTGCTGCCATAATTATGAAATTACCATTTCGAAGCATTCTAGTACGTCGCCGGGGGCAATTTCTACGCGGGAATCAATTTGCATACCAAATTCTCCTTCGTCCACTTGTTTGACGTCAGATTTTTGCTGTTGCAGGTTTTTGACAACGCCTCGTCCCATATCAATGTCACGACGCAAGATTTGGACTTGAGCGCCTAATTTCATCATGCCATCTTCAATCCGTCCTCCTAATACGTGGGTGTTTTTCTGGGTACTAAAATGTTTGATGATTTTAGCGTGACCAATCACTACCCGTTCTTCTTTTTTCGGAGTTCGGTTTTTAAGGGCGTTGTTTAGCCAATCTGATAGTTCGTAAATGATAGAGAACGTATCGATTTCTACCCCGCGGATAGTGGCTAAGTCAGCTGCCGCGCGTTCAACCGCTACGTTAAATCCTACGATAATAGCGTCAGGCGTCGCGCTCACGTTTCGCACGTCACTTTCTGAAATTGCACCCACCCCGGTATCAATAATGCGCACACTGATTCGGTCTGAGACAAAGTTATTCAGTTCGTGTTCAATGGCATCAATAGTGCCTAGCATGTCGGCCTTAATAAGAATGGGAATAGTTGGCAGGTTAGTTTTTTTGTGCGCAATGACTTCGGGAGTTTCAGTGTTGAGTAATGCGAGCTCAGCTTCTTTTTTGCTACTGACAGTATAAAATTCACTCCCGGCTTTCGGGATAGTCGTAAAGCCAACGATACCAACGGGCATCGAGAGGGTAGCCTCTTTGAGAGTCTTTCCATATGAGTCTTCCATAATGCGGACGGGTGCAAAGGAATGACCAGAAACCACAAACTGTCCCGACTTCAAGGTTCCGTTTTTAATGATAAGGGTGGCGGTGTTGCCTCGTTTGGCATCCATTTTCCCGTCGATGATAGTTCCCGTTGCCGGAGCGTTGGTGTCACCGGTGAGTTCAGCAACATCGGCAGCGAGAATGATGAGATCAAGGAGGTCACTAATGCCTGTACCAGCCTTGGCTGAAATCGGTGCCCACGGGATATCTCCTCCCATGCCTTCAATATAAATTTCGTGTTCAATCAGACTGGCTTGTGTTCGTGGAATATCAGCGCCTGGTTTATCAATTTTATTAATCGCCACAATCATCGGGATGCCGGCGGCTTTAATGGATTCTAAGGCTTCTAGGGTTTGTGGTTTTACCCCGTCTTCGGCTGAAACTACCAAAACAGCAATATCGGCAACGTCAGCTCCGCGCAAGCGCATCTTTTGGAAGGCAGCGTGTCCTGGAGTGTCTAAAAACGTGATGTGTTCGTGGGCGCCGTCTTTAGTTTTGTGCTCAACCACGTAGGCAGAGAGGTGCTGGGTAATACCGCCCGCTTCACCCGTTACTACATTACTTTTGCGAATATAGTCTAAAAGCGTTGATTTACCGTGGTCAATATGACCCATTACAACCACAATGGGTGGACGTTTGGTGATTTTGGGAGCTGAGTTTTTGATATTTTTTGCCATGTGAAATTGTGGTTGCTGTTAATTATTGGTCGGAGAGCCTCCTTTGACCCTTATAAGTATGGGGAGTATAGCAGATATTTACAGAAATATCACCCTGTGTCATGATTTAAAAATGTTTACACTTTCTCCCAAGAAATTAAAAAATTTAATCGAAGCTAATCTAAAATTTGGTATAAAGCCTCAGATGCGCGACGGCAAGGAAGAAAATGCCGAAACGTACATTTCGTACGATGAGGTTTTTTCTGACGCAGCCAACAAAGCAGATGAGGTTTTAGAACAAAGTTTTAGCCGGATTTATTTAGATCATGCTTCAGCCACGCCCCTGCGCCCTGAAGTTTTAGAAGCGATGATGCCGTATTTGACTGAATCCCATGGCAACCCGAGCTCTATTCATACGGAGGGACAGCAAGCTAAAGCGGCGCTTGAGCAGGCGCGGACACATGTCGCCCGTTTACTTTCGGTACAGCCGGAGTGTGTGACGTTTACGAGTGGCGGTACTGAAAGTAACAATCTGGCGATACTGGGTGCAGTTAAAGCACGTCACGAAAGTGGGGTCCCGTACGACCAGATAGAAATTATCACAACCGCTATTGAACATCCGGCAACGAGTAAAACGTTTGAGTACTTAGCAACGCTCGGAGTAAAAGTTACCTATGCTCCCGTTGACGAGGGAGGGCAAATTATTGTATCGGAACTACCTAATCTCCTGACGCCAAACACGCTTTTAGTTTCAGTAGCGTATGTAAATAGTGAAATTGGTGTTATTCAAGATGTGGGGGCAATTAGTCGGGTTCTCGCTAAGTTCTCTAAGGTGCATGACGCTATAATCTTTTTGCATGTGGATGCTGCTCAAGCACCATTATGGCTTCCGTGTGAGCTGACGCGGCTGGGCTGTGACCTGCTTTCGCTTGATGCGGGTAAATTTGGAGGACCAAAAGGAGTGGGCGCACTGATTCATTTAAAACGAGCACCTCTTAAAAATAGTAGTTATGGTGGTGGGCAAGAAGGGGGTTTGCGTCCTGGGACAGAATCGGTAGCGTCAATCGTCGGGTTTGCAAAAGCGTTTGAATTAGCACAGACCCACTGGGCAGAAAATTCTCAAGCGGTAAAAGTGCTGCAAGACTATTTTTTCGCTCAATTGAAAGAAACTATTCCCACAGCCGTAGTAAATGGAGTGCAAGGGGAGTATCGGGTGGCTAATAATATTAATATTTCTATTCCAGGAATTGATAGTGAATTTGCGGTAGTGTCGCTTGATGTAGCGGGTATTGCACTGAGTACTAAAAGCGCCTGTAGTAGTGCCGGTGGGGGCGGAAGTACAGTAGTGCACGCAATTACCCACGATAGTGACCGAGCGAACACGACATTGAGGTTTAGTTTAGGACTCAACACCACCACCCGAGAAATCCAAAAAACTATTGATACGCTTGTGTTATTTATTAAAAACAATGTCCATTAGTTTTTGACAGTGACCTTATTTCATGGTAATATTGTGTTTATAACTCACTCATACGTAATGGTATACTAGAGTTATTGCTGAGATTCCCAACGTGTCTGTCATTCTGTTTTGTTCGCCTTAATTTCCAAGCCTTATGCCAAATTTCCACAACTTCACGACTAAAGCAAAGGAGGCTATTCGAAAAGCACATGAACTCGCTATTGAGCGAGGTCAAAATCATGTAAGTCCCGTACATTTGCTCACTGCGCTCTCCATGCAAGATGAGAGCATGGTAATTTCTGTACTTGATAAAATGGATATCGATATTATCGTGTTCACTGATTTATTGCTCGAAGCCCTCGAAGGATCAGAAACGACCTCAAATATTTCTCAATCGTATCAACTCTACCTCACACCCGAACTCGCCAAGGGTCTTGAATATTCAGGTATTTTAGCTGAGCAACTGGGTGACTCCTACGTTGGGGTTGAACACCTCTTTTTAGCGACACTAGAACACCCGGGTCCGGCGCTTGAAATCATGCAACGCATTGGTCTTGATAAAAACAAAGTGATGAGTGTCATTAAAGATATTCGCGAACATCATGTGAGTGACGCGGAACGACCAAAGAAATTTAGAGCGCTTAGTAAATACACGCGTAATCTTACGAAACTTGCTCAAGATAATAAACTTGATCCGGTGATTGGACGAGATACTGAAGTGCAGCGGGTGATTCAGATTTTGTCACGACGAACTAAAAATAACCCGGTACTCATCGGAGAAGCAGGTGTGGGTAAAACCGCTATCGCGGAAGGCCTCGCCCAACAAATCGCACAAGGACAGGTGCCAGAATCAATCAAGGGGAAAGAAATTCTTTCGCTTGATCTGGGCTTGCTGGTTGCCGGTACTAAATTCCGCGGTGAATTTGAAGAACGTCTTAAGGCGGTCATGAAAGAGATTGAAGGCGCAGCTGGCCAAATTATTTTATTTATTGATGAGCTCCATACAATTGTCGGGGCTGGTTCGGCTGAAGGATCAATGGATGCGTCTAATATGCTAAAGCCCGCGCTTGCGCGTGGTGAAATGCGGGTGATTGGTGCTACTACGTTAAAAGAATACCAAAAGCATATCGAACGAGACCCTGCTCTCACACGACGGTTCCAGCCGGTGTATGTAAACGAACCGAGTATTGATGACGCGGTGTCTATCCTACGTGGTATTGCTGAAAAATATGAGTTGTACCACGGTGTGCGCATTACTGATGACGCGATTGTGGCGGCGGTTAATTTATCAGCTCGCTACATCACCGATCGTTTCTTGCCTGACAAGGCGATTGACCTGATTGACGAAGCTGCGTCTGCTCTACGTATTTCTCTTGAGAATAAACCGGAAGAATTGGTGGAATCTGATCGACAAATCCGTCGTTTAGAAATTGAGCGGGAAGCGCTCAAAAAAGAAGAAGCGATGACCGATCAGAAAAAGAAAATTAAAGATCGGCTCAAGGAAATTACTCACGAAATTGGTGAGCTTAAGGAAACTACCTCAGCTCTTGAAACAAAATGGAATAACGAAAAGGAAGCGCTTCATGATATTAGTCTCCTGAAAAAACAATTAGAAGAACTACGTCAAGATGCGGATAGCGCTGAAGCGGTAGCGGATCTTACCCGAGCGGCCGAGATTCGATATGACGCGATTCCGACTAAAGAGCGTGAGCTTGATGCTAAAATGAAACGGTTAAAGAAACTGCAACGCAGTCGCCGGTTGCTTAAAGAAGAAGTGGCCGAAGAAGAAATTGCTAGTGTGGTTTCTCGTTGGACTGGAATCCCGGTATCGCGCATGCTTGAAGCTGAAGCGGCTAAATTGGCCCGTATGGAAGAGATTCTTAAATCAAAAGTGGTGGGACAAGAAAATGCTATTAACTTAGTATCGAGCGCTATCAAGCGATCACGCGCTGGGATTGCTGATCCGAATCGTCCGATTGGTTCGTTCTTATTCTTGGGGCCAACTGGTGTAGGTAAGACTGAGCTGTCACGGGCAGTAGCGGAATTTATGTTTAATGATCCCGAGGCACTGTTGCGTATCGACATGTCTGAGTTTATGGAGAAACACTCAGTGTCAAAAATTATTGGTTCTCCGCCAGGGTATGTTGGACACGATGAGGGCAGTAACTTTGCTGAACGAGTACGTCACCGACCATACTCAGTGATTCTCCTCGATGAGATTGAAAAAGCGCACCC
The DNA here is from genome assembly GCA_040386275.1 of Patescibacteria group bacterium. Classification (GTDB taxonomy): domain Bacteria; phylum Patescibacteriota; class Minisyncoccia; order Phycocordibacterales; family UBA918; genus OLB19. The sequence continues at coordinate 126,955 of JAZKFU010000003.1, read as the reverse complement.
GGAAGTATTTAACATTTTGCTTCAGGTGCTTGATTCGGGTCACCTTACCGATTCTAAGGGACGAAAGATTAACTTCCGCAACACAGTGATTATCATGACCTCAAACATCGGGGCTGAACATATCGACCGTATGTCTAACTTTGGCTTTACCTCAGACAAGGGGGAAGTGGCGCAGTACACGCAAGCTAAAGATAAAGTGATGGATAGTCTGAAAGGCTTTTTCAGACCAGAATTCCTCAATCGACTTGATGAAATTGTTGTTTTTGACATTCTCTCACCGGCTACGATTCGCAGTATTGTTGCATTGCAAATTGAAGATGTTATCAAACGACTTCGTCATAAAGAGATTGTATTATCTATCGCAGACAGTGTACTTGATTATATTGGAAAAGAAGGGTACGATCCAAAATTTGGTGCTCGTCCACTCAAGCGAGTAATTCAAACTAAAATTCTTACCCCGGTTGCTTCAATGATGGTCGGTGAAGGTATGCTTCGTGGAGGTACCGTGCGGGTAGATATGAAAAAAGATGAACTAACCTTTGAAGTAAAAAAAAGAGCCCGAGCCGGATTAAGTGGGGTTAAAAAGAAATCCACTAAAGCCGTTACTGCAGTTAAGTAATACAAAAAACACTACCCTACGGTAGTGTTTTTTGCTAGTGGAGCGAAAGACATTAAAAACACACCACCCCAAAATGTATGGGGTGGTGTCTATGGCTAGAATTATGCTGCCACGGATTCTGGTGTATTGGCCAAGCCCGTTTCTGGTCTAGCTAAGATATGCACCTCTGAGAATTGGCTGTCTACACTGAGTTGGAATATCTTCTCGTTTAGATGACCAATAATACTAGCGGTCGTGAAGCTCAGGACCATAAAATAACCATAGACAATCCAAAACTCTGCGCGATAGAATCCCAGCCAGAAGCTGAGGGTAATTATCATGCACATCGCAAACAATATTGCTTGCAATCGGTTAGAAACAGATTGCAACGATTCAGGGTTCATTTTGTGAGCACCTCGGAACTAGATTTCTATTTGACTGTACAATATGTTAATAAATACGTTTTGTCAATATCGAACAGGGTACATTATTTATCTGGTCGGGATATTGCCTATAATCGAGCTTTTGAAAATTCTCGCACAATCAGTGGCTCGATATTTGATTTATTGTCAGTAAAAAGTGTTTGGTTGTTAAGCTGTAAGCTATTTTTGTTGACTAGTAATGAAGGAGCAGATTTCGTGGTACTACTAAAGTAATCAATTATTTCTTGGTCTGGAATAGTAATAGGCTGGCCATCGTGGCGTAGTATAAATATCATGTTTTGCATGCCCTTATAATCAACCCCTCGTAGTGCGAGAAGTTGGTAGTTTGGAAATACCGTAGAAATAGTATTGATCATAGAACCAGTGAGACTCATTGAACTGGTGTTAAGAGAGCCAATGTAATTTAAAATGGCAATACCATCAGGAGCTAAACGCGCTTTAAAGGATTCAAAAAATTCTACCGTCGCTACATGGGGAGGTATAAATAATCCTGAGTTCATCACATCAGAAAAAATCACGTCATACTGGGTGCTGGTTGATTGTAAAAAAACCCGAGCGTCTTGCTCGTAGCTAGAAATAAGTGGTGTGGTAGGTAATTCAAAATACGTATGCGCGAGCGAGTATAAACTCGGCTCTATTTCAGCCACATCAATTTTCATTGTGGGGTGCTCGTGATGAATAAAGCGGGGAATAGTGTATGACCCACCACCTAACACCAGGTACGACTGAGCGTCTTTATTGTGGCTAGTAAATAAATTTGCAAGTTGGGTATACATAAACACGGGCGCAGGTGAACCCGGAATAATTGCCGATGAGTTGTTCACGTCATTTTTTAGGAATCGAAAGACCGTTCCGTTCATGGTGCGGTCAAAAATATGAAGGTTGGAGTAGTATCCATCAGCTTGGTAAAGGGTGACATCAGTGGTTTTAATTGGGTCCGCGGTGAGCGTTATAAAACTAAAATAACCAGCGCTCACGATGCCGACAATAACAAGCAACGGTAAAGGTAGAGGCAAACTGTACGAAGTGAGTGGCTGGGGGTTACTGCGGGCAATTATATAAGCTGCAATCAAGGCCCAGGCAATTAACACAACCGATACGAGGAGTATGGTCAAGGTTAATCCAAGGTACGGAATTAAAATGAAGCCCGCTGAGATACTTCCCACGATACTTCCGATAGTACTAAAGAAAAATATAGATCCAACCAGCGCACCGTTATGGTCCGCGTTAGTATTATTTTGGGTGAGTAATTTAATAACAAATGGTGAATCAATGCCTAGTAAAAACGCGGGAATAAAAAACAGCAGGAGCGAAAGTACCAGCGGTCCGGTCGTGATTGAAAAAATCTGATTGGATAGCGGTAGGGTGTATGTCGCGAGTACTTGTAAAAAGAGCATTATTAAACCGGCACTACCAATGATGAGATACAAAATAGTAGGGTGGGGTAGTCGATCAGCAATTCGTCCACCAAAGTAATAACCCACACTTAACGCTGCCAAGATGGTAGTTAATACGCTCGATAGCACATATAAAGAGCTTCCAAAATACGGAGCCAACATGCGCACGGCCGCTACCTCAAATATGAGTACGGCCGCCCCGGTGAGAAAAACTGTAATAAAATACATCAGACGAGTAAGGGTGGCGGGAGTTATTTTTTTCATAGGTATAAGTATAGCAAAAGAAACCCCGAGCGCGTACGCACGGGGTTTTTTCTATGATTTAAATAAGTGGTTGATTCGCGAGTCTGAAGATAAGTAATTCTTCAGCTGATCGACTAGTGTCACCACATCCGCTACTCGTACCTGACGAATTTGGCACCCCTTTTTTCCTACAAGCGCCAAAAAGTTGTAACGACCGCTTGCGCTGGGAGTTTGTACCGATACATACCCGATGACTCGGTAACCCGTTTTGCTTTTTTCGACAGCAGTAACTTCGAGATCCCAGTAGCGGTATTTTCCACTTGGTTTAGTAAACGACTCTTGAATATGTTGTTCGCCAACCTCCAGGGCCAGTGTTTTTTCTGACTCGGAAAATGTCCGGAAGATTGGACCAAAAGCACTTTGGACTATTGCATCAATAGCAAGGTTATCCCGAGGATACGTTCTCGTATTGTATGCGTCGAGAAGCTTCTGAGCACAGGCTTGTGCTTCATTGCGAGTAAAGGCTTGGGCCATGGATGAAGAAAATATCCATATCGAAAGGAGTGCATACACGAGAACCTTCATCGTCGTCCCTTTCTCTGAACTAGTTGTATCTAATGATAATGCTACTCCCTGCTGATGCATCGGTCAATAAATAACAAAAAAGAACCAGCCTGGCTGGTTCTTTTTTGGCTTATTCTGCGAATAATAGAGTGGCTTTGTCCCAAATTTCGGGTTGATTGTGTTTAGTTTTCATCCAGTACCACCATTCTGCTCCCCAGAAATAATAGGCTCCCAAACCAGCTTGTTTGGCGAACTCCACGTTTTCTGAAAAGAGTTCAGAGTTCATAGAGAGGGTTTGCTCGCGCAAACTAGCTTCGGCGAGGCCTTTTGAGGCCCAGGGTTCGGCTTGTAATTCCACGCTGATTACTGGTTTACCGTAATATGATTCGATAAAGGCAGCTTTGGCAGAATAGAATTCCGGAGACAAGAATGTGTACGGGTTAAGTCCAAAAGTTTTTTCCGTTGCATCCCAACTACTACGGTACATCGTTACTCCCACCACGTCACCAATTTCTGCCACCTCACTCCAGGTAGAGAGTTCGCCTGAGTCGGAAATAATAATTTTTCGCTCAGGGTCAAGGGCGCGTACCGCGGCCACTTCAGCATTAAGTAAATCAGTTCCTTGATCGTAGTACCAATCTGAACAAGTTCCAAACTCAATTAACGCTTCATTTTCAACTTGCCAAAAGGCTACTGCGTCAGAATTTTTATATCGACCTACAATAGTACTAATGTAGCGGATGATTTCTTCTTCACGATTTTCCGGTGCAATTTGTTTGAACCAGTAAGGGGTATGACATTCTGGCCAACGTCCCGTTTTTAATCCAATTACCAAAATTAACTGTACATCTTTTTGTTCAGCTTCTTTTACCATGCGATCAAGAGAGGTGAAGTCAAATTGACTACGATTTGGTTCAGTGGCATTCCAATTAATGTGAATTTTAATATGTTTAGCTCCGAGGTCGTCAATAATGGCTGAATAGGTTTCAGCGGGGTTTAGACCCAGATAAATAGCCTGACTCTCGGAATAATCTACGCCCCAAACGGTTTTGGCATCAGCCCGCAAGGTGTTGATCCAAGCCAATAATCCAATGGTAATGAGTAATAAAATAACAATAGAAAATACCACCGTTTTTAAAAAAGAAGTGAGTAAATATTTTGGGGGGACGATTGGAAATGAAAACATATGTAATTGGGAGGTTTAGTGTTTTGAAAATAAAAGCCCACATTGATATGTGGCAGGGGAGTTCACGTATAGTAATGACGGTGAACACGGTCATGTATTACAGGGAAATTAATCTGTAATGATGCCAAATTATAACACTATAATTGCCGTATTGTCAATAGTTAGGCCCTCTGCTGGACTAGTTTTTCAAAAGTTATAAGATACATAATACTACTTGGCAAAATATGTTGACAATAATTAATAACTTTTATTGACTCAGGTAGCCCTGCTTGCTATAATGAAATGAAGCTTATAATCAACGTTAATTTCAAATACAATATGAACACAGTCACCTTAGGTGTTTATCAGACTCGCGCTGAAGCTGAATCAGCAATTAAACAACTTATTGCGCTAGGAATACAACAAGACGATATTTCATACGTGTATTCAGATAAAAAAGGTGAAATGACCGATGGTACTACTGGTGAATCCATGGCTCAAGGTGCCGTTGATGGCGGTACTGTTGGAGCAGTTATTGGCGGTATTGCCGGATTGGTAGTAGCAAACGGAATTTTGCCGGGTCTCGGATCTTTGTTCGTGGCGGGACCGCTAGCAGCGGCATTAGGTCTAACCGGAGCGGCAGCTACCACTGTAGCGGGAGCAGCAACGGGAGCAGCAGCCGGAGGTTTGATTGGAGCTTTAACAAATATGGGAGTGCAAGAGACTGATGCCAACATGTATCAATCATATATTGAAAAAGGGGAAATTTTAGTGGCCGCTCGGACTGATAATCCTAATGCACGAGAAGTGTTTGAAAAAACAAATGCTCGTGAAATTCAGCAATACACAAACTAACTAGTGTGGCAGTAATTGCCTGGTTGCGATAATTTCTTCTCAAATATTTTTGTAGTGGGGAGTCATACAATTTTGACTATAACGATACCTGCAACACCTGCTGGAGGAGTTAGAAATTAATCTAAAAAAAATGTATGTTTGAAAAAAACTCTCTGCCTTCATTGTCGGTGATAGTTCCTGTCTATAACGAAGCAGGAAATGTTACCTTGCTCCATCAAGAATTGGTTCGGGTGTTAACACCCCTCCCGCACCAGTGGGAAATTGTCTTTATTGATGATGGTTCCACTGATGCGACGTATAAAAAATGTAAGGAGTTACGACCTTTAAAATTAATTGCCTTACGAAAAAATTACGGACAAACAGCTGCGTTTGATGCTGGCTTTAAAAATGCCGCCGGAGATATTTTTGTGACGATGGATGGAGATTTGCAAAATGATCCAGCGGATATTCCAAAATTGTTAGCAAAAATCGAAGAAGGGTATGACGTAGTGTGTGGTTGGCGCAAAAAGCGTCAGGATACATGGTCAAAAAAAATTACTTCTCGAGTAGCAAATCAGTTACGTAAATTTTTCTTTAACGACACCATTCATGATTCGGGCTGTGCCCTAAAGGCCTATCGACGAGAATGTTTTGAAGAAGCAGATTTGTACGGTGAAATGCATCGCTTTATACCGGCAATTTTAGCCGAACGTGGATTTAAGATAACCGAAGTGATTGTCAATCATCGTCCGCGAATTTACGGTTCAAGTAAATACGGAAATATTATTCGGGGCTTTAAAAGTCTCGTTGATATGATTTTTGTTTCATTTTGGTCTCGCTATTCTGCCCGATCCCTCCATATATTGGGGGGTTTTGGCATGATGCTGATTTTTGTCGGTGCCGTATTGCTGGTTGCGCTGTTTATCGTGCGATTATTTTTTGATGTCAGTCTCGCTAATAAAATATGGCCCTTAATTGCAGTTACCTTTGTTCTCACGGGTATACAATTTTTTACCATTGGTATTGTGACTGATTTGCTCGCCAAAACGTATTACAAAGTCCATAACCGTATGAATTACTCAGTCCATAACATCCAAGAAAATGTCTAATGTCCTGATACCGTTATTTGAATCACTGGCAAATCCCTGGGTAATTTTTGGCTTCACCGCCCAGTTTATATTTTTTTTACGGTTTGTCGTGCAGCTACTAGCTTCAGAAAAAAATAAACGAACCACTATTCCGGTTTCATTTTGGTACCTCAGTATCCTCGGAGCGTTGATGATTTTAATCTATGCTATCTATAAACAAGATATTGTTTTTATTGTAGGTCAAGGATTAAGTTTACTCATTTATCTTCGCAATTTATTTATTTACTACAAAGCACCCAATGCGGCGCTGCTTGAAGAGTCTGCAATTGTACCGCCCACCAAATCCTTGTGGCCCGAACGTAGTTTTTTGCTGGCCACATTAGTTTTTTTAGGAATTGCCGGTACGGTACTGTACTTAAGCGTCACGAAAGAGCGTGTCTATCAACCTCCGCTGTACAGTGCGATTGATGCCTTGGAAGCAATGTGGACGGAATACAAAGTCGTGTATATCGAACCTACCTCAGGTCGAACTTTAGACAAAGAGGAGGGAAATATTACGACTTCTGAAGGTCAAAGTTACAGTATGTTACGCGCGGTATTTATGGACGATATCGAAACGTTTGAATTTACGTGGGATTGGACCAAAGATAATTTATTACGGGATGACTTTTTGCTATCGTGGAAGTTCGGACAATTACCCGATGGTAGTTATGGCGTCCTTAATAATATTGGGGGAGAAAATACTGCCTCAGATAGTGATATTGATATTGCTCTAGCATTATTTTTAGGCTACGGCCGGTGGGGAAATGAAACTTATCTGAATGAAGGTCGAGCCATTATAAATAGTGTTTGGGATAATGAAGTAGTAGAGATTGATGGTGTGCCGTATTTAATGGCTAATAACCGCGAAAAAGATTCTACCGATCCGTGGCTCATTATTAACCCGTCGTATTTAGCGCCCTACGCCTTTAAAGTCTTTGCGCAAATTGATACCACCCATAATTGGGATGGTCTGGTCGACAGTTCATATGAAATATATGAGCGCAGTGCACGCTTGGCGTTAGATAAATCACACTCGGTGTGGCTGACCCCTAATTGGATTGAAGTAAATCGTGATACCGGCGAAATCAGAGCGGCGGTACAGCCCAATCTAAATACAAATTTCGGGTATGACGCTTTGCGAACCCCCTGGAGAATTGCGCTTGATTATAAGTGGTTTAAGGACCCACGGGCCTTAACCGCACTGCGAGACTTTTGGTATTTGGAACGACTGTGGTTAGAAAATGGATATCTCCCCTCAGTAGTGAGTCATGATGGGGTAATTATTGAAGCCGAAGAAAAAATGGAAATGTATGCGGGGACATTACCGTATTTTGCGATTATGCACCCGGAGACTGCCGAAGCTATTTACAATACAAAAATAATCAACCAGTACGATCGCAATAAATTTTTATGGGTGACTGATCCAGGCTACTACGGAAGTAACTGGGGTTGGTTTGGGATAGCGTTTTATAACAATCGCTTACCGAACTACACCGAACGGTTTTTAACTGATACTACTATATGAAAAATACCTCCCTCAATCACGCGCAAGCTTTCTTACATCCTCACGTCTCAAAGGGGTTAATTATCGTAAACGGCATTTTGTTACTGGTGTACTTTATCGTCATTTTGGTCTGGTTTGAAATTAGTAATATCTATTTATTTGCAATTTTGCTTTTTGGACAAGCGTTTTATTTATGGCAATGTTTCTCGCATCTCTACACGGTATGGGAAACAAACTACCAGGCACAAACTGATGCCAGCTTTTTACCGATGGTTGATGTGTTCATTACAGTAGCGGGGGAACCAGTAGAGTTGGTGGCGCAAACGGTCTCTGCTGCGTTGGATATGGATTACCCAAAATTCAAAGTGCATATTTTGAACGATGGCTACGTGGCGGGTAAAGATAATTGGCCTGAAATAAATAATATGGCCCGCATGTTAGGTGCTAATCCGATTACCCGCAGAATTCCTGGCGGGGCCAAGGCAGGGAATATTAACCATGCGCTCACCGTTACCCGTTCACCCTTTGTGGTAATTTTTGATGCGGACCACGTTCCTAAAAAGGATTTTTTACGCAAAACCATCGGGTATTTTGTTGATGAAAATGTTGGGTTTGTGCAGACTCCTCAATACTATAAAAATTATAAAAAAAATACGGTGACGAGGGGAGCCTGGGATCAACAACAAATATTTTTTGGGACTATCTGCATGGGTAAAAATAGATTAAATTCAGTGACCATGGCGGGTACCAATATGGTCATTAGACGGGATGCCTTACTTGAAGTAGGTGGAATGTGCGCGGATAATATTGCCGAAGATTTTATCACCGGTATGTTTTTGCATGAAAAAGGTTGGAAATCAGTGTATGTGCCAGAAGTTCTCGCCGAAGGGTTGGCCCCGGAAGATTTTCTTTCGTATTACAAGCAACAGTTGCGGTGGACTAAGGGCAGTCTTGAAGTGTTTATAAACTATAATCCACTATTTCGTCGTGGACTCGCGTGGTCGCAACGATTCCAATATTTAGCCTCGGCTGGATATTATTTGTCAGGGTTAATTATATTTATTAATTCATTGTTGCCACTAATATTTTTCTACACGGGAGCGGTACCATTTAAAACCTCAACGATGATCCTGGCTATTGCCTTTATGCCGTACATCATATTGACGCTCTTTAATCTCCAGACAGCGAGTAACTATACGTACTCGTTTCGAGCGCTATCGTTCTCGATGTCATCTTGGTGGATTCATATAGTCGCGTTTTTCGAAGTACTGCGTGGTAAAAAAACCGGTTTTGCGATTACTTCTAAAGTCCAGGTAGAAGGTAACTTTTTTTCCTTAGTGCGACCACATCTCTATTACATAATTTTAACTGTTATTGGAATTTTGTATTCCTACAGTAAAAGTGGGATTACGCCTTCACTTACCACCAACGCTACCTGGAGTTTACTCTATGTAACAATTTACGCACCGTTTATGTATGCGGCGTTACCGGGAAGAGAATATTTTAAAGTAAAACGAGTCAGTTTTAAACACAAATTAGCGCAAATATTATCGTTCCACCTATGAAATCATTTGATAAACATTACCTCTGGATTATGTTCCTGCAGCTTTTGGCGGTGTGGGTATTTATCAATTACAGCCTGCCGTTATCAATACGTCTTGATGAGTCACAAAGTTTATGGCAAACCAGTTTCTCGATTCGAGAACTACTAATTTCACTTTCACAAAATGTTCACGTGCCGTTGTATCACTTGTTAGTGCATGGCGTACAAGTAGTGTTTGATAATTCAATTTTCATTAGTCGAGCGTTCTCATTTGTGTTTTATCTTATTTCGGTGCCGGTTTTTTATGGGCTGGGAGCATATATTTACGGACGGAATACCGCCTTTTTTGCAACGACACTGTACGGCATCTCACCATTTTTGGTGTGGTTCAGTAGCGAAATTAGAATGTACACGATGTTGATTTTAGTAACCATTCTCGTTCATTTTTTCTACCTCAGGCTCATGCGTGAACCAACCACGCTAACGTGGTGGGCGTACGCGGTGTGTTGTCTTTTAGGAATTTATACCCACTACTTTTTCTTTCTCGTTTTACTCTCACACTTTGTATTCTTTTTTGGGACGATGCGCAAAAATTTTACACAAGGACAACTGCTCCCGTTTTTAGCAATTGTACTCTTAGTGATTGCTGCTTTTTTGCCCTGGTTACTTAAAGTGTTTAGTGGGGAAGGGGTGGAGGAGTCACAGCCAATTTTAAATCCACCAACGAGTATTGATATTTTTAACGTATTTTCAAATTTCTTTTTTGGCTTTCAAGTTGATGCTATTAACAGTATTATTTTGGCGTGCTGGCCCATCCTTCTAGTGCTCTTATTTTTAGGGCTTAATAAAAAAAGCGCCCCCCGACCTGAGACACGATTTTTGTGGGTAGCTACACTGGTCCCGCTACTATGCGCGTATCTGATTAGTGTATTGTACCAACCGTTATTTTTAAGTCGGTACTTGATTATTGTGTTACCGCCCCTGTTTCTTTTGATTGCTCGGTTAGGAGATGTCTACGCACCTACCGCCGCATTTTTCTACAAGACAACCTTAGTTCTGTGTATGGCACTAGGGTTGGTGGTGCAGTTAAAATCTCCAGATACGCCTAATAAGGAAAACTATAGTGCGGCTAGTTCGTATTTAAGTTCGGCTGTGGGTGGAGAAGATATCGTCGTAGTATCAGCACCATTTATTGTGTATCCGATTTTATATTATTACACTGGCCCGGCAAAAATCACCACCTTACCGCAATGGAATCGTAATACCGAAAAAATTATTCCTGACTTTGATATCGATAATTTGCCCAATGAGGTGGCGGCTATTGCCGGAACGCATGAACGATTATATTTAGTGTTAAGTTATGATCAAGGGTATGAAGATTCCATCAAAAGTTATTTTGATGCTACTTTTGACCGTGAAGAGAGTCTAGAATTTTCTCGTGATGTGCATGTCTACGTCTACCGGTTACGGTACGACATGGACTATACTTTGACTAATTAATTGGTGAGTCGCTGGGTTTCCCGTACATAGGAAAGTGCATTCTCTAACCACCAGGCGCCGGCTCTTGGTCCACCATTACAGGTTCCGTCAGACTCGCCCGGGTGTTTAATCCAGAGATAGGCATCAACCCGAGGATGGGTGGTGACAAATTGAGGGGTGGTTCCTAACGCGCGACCAGCGGGGTTACACCACTCTTTAGTGAGGGTAGCGCCCTTACCATTACGACTGCTGTCAATCACATACGGCATGCCGTTGAGTTTGGCCGAGATTTGTTCTCCGTAGGTAATGTTTTCTGCATTAGTAAAGAAATTGGAAACATTTAATGAGAACCCACGCACGTAGCTCACACCAGCTTTTTGTAAACGGTCAACCGCTACAGTTGGAGAAAGCCAAAAGGGGTGTCCAATATCGAGGTAGACTGCGGTCGCACTTTTACTCCCCAAGACACGTAAGGATTCTTTTATGAGTGCTAGTCGAGTTGTCTGATCGCTCGTGGTGAGGCAAGAAATTTGGGGAAGAGCATCAGGTTCAAAGATTATAATGGACGGTTTAGTACTAACGGTTTCAGCTAGCTTTTTAATCCAGTCGAGATACAGTGTGCCATTTCCTAAACCACCACGAGAATATGAATTACAGTCTCGGTTCGGGATAGCGTAAATTACAAATGTCGGAATGGCAGTGGTAGTTGATTTAGCCATAATGTCCCGTACCAACTGTAGGTCCTGGTCATTACCTCGGGTAAGCCAAACGGCTTGGGGTTGTTTAGCAATGACATTAATTAAAGCACTTTGAGTAATGTTGTTATTAGCATCAAAGATTTGTTTTTGAACCGTTGCTTGATTTGGGTGGAGGTAGAGAGTTTTGCCGGCAAATCGTTTTCCGGTTGTTGTAGTAGTGATAGGTGTTGGGGTTGTATTGGTAGTGGTGGCAACAATTGCTATCGGAGCAGGCGCGGGAGTGGAAGTAGTAGGCGCGGGAGCAGAGGTACTAGGAGTAGCAGTTGTTGGTTGTGACCCGGCTAATGACATAATGGTTTGTCCATTAACGGTGTAGCGCTTGATGGCGATTTTTTTTCTAAACAATTCTTTACCACTTCTGTCTTGCACGATAAAGGAAAGGTCATAGGGGCCGTCGCCAAGCCATTTCCAGCTCGAAAAGTTTATGCTGGCAAACACGCTGGTTGCTCCACTTTGCTTGGGGGTCATGCGGGTATATACCCCGCCTCCTACTTGCCAAAACATTAAATATTGCGATTCCGAAACGGTACCAATTTTTCCTTCAAAGGTATGAAGGTTGGCATCGGGCTGATTTTGAGTTGGCCAGGCAATCGTAAAATTTTGTAACAAAAGAGATGAACTGCTGGTAGAAACGGTAGGTAAAAGTGCAACTTGATTTAAAGTGGTAGAGAGGGTGGTGGCATTTGCTTTGGTTGAAAAATCAAATGTACTTACCGGAATACCAAAAATTGATAATGAAGTGTTTGCTGCAAATATACTCGCCACTGCTATTATTATTAATACGAGACTATTTGGAACAATAAAAATTGAAAGAACTTTATTCACCGCTACAGTATACCCTCCAATTAAGTGGGGGAATGTCAATACCGTAAAACTAATTTTTTGTAAAGTTTTGTGGACAAAAATATCACGGTTTTTAGGGAAATATAAAAATAATGTTATAATTTAGTAACATATTCAGTTACGAAAAATGACAAAAAAGTCAATTTTTTGAAATGAAAATATTGCAAATTGATATGTTTTTAAATTAGATTACTATACCCGTATATGATTGTTCGCGATGTTGAAAGTCTCACTGGTGATACCTATGTGTTTGTTGATGTTGAAACTACCGGCTCACATGCACGCTATGGTCAAATTATTGAAATTGGAATTATCCGCGTTGAAGACGGCGTCATTACGGATCGATACGAAACGTTAATTAATCCTGGAGTATCAATTAGTCCTTTCATCACAACCATTACTGGCATTTCCAATTCAGATGTGCACGATAAGCCAACGTTTGATGAGGTGGCCTTAGAAATTAAACAGTTGCTTGAAGGGGCAATTTTTGTAGCCCACAATGCACGGTTTGATTATGGGTTTATTAAAACTGAATTCAAACGGTTAGGTATTACCTTTAATGCCAAAACATTATGTACGGTGAAAATTTCACGGCAACTGTTTCCACGTCAAAAAAGTCATAGTTTAGAAAATATTATTGCAGCGCATGGACTTGTAGTGACTGCGCGTCACCGGGCCTATGCAGATTGTGAAGCGTTAGTATTGTTTTTGCAAAGTGCACAACAATCCCACACACGTGAACGGATTGAAGAAGTAATTACCTCCGCGCTCGTAAATTATATTTTACCTGATACAGTTGATGAGAAAGTTATTGAATCATTACCGCATCAACCAGGTGTCTATTTTTTTTACGATGCTGAAGATAGGTTGTTATATATTGGCAAGAGCGTTGATATAAAAAGTCGGGTTCGATCTCATTTTGGTCAGTCACATACCACCCCCAAAGAGCGCGCGCTTACTTCTAAGGTGGCGTATGTTGAACATGAGGTAACCAGTGGCGAGCTTTCTGCGTTACTTAAAGAGTCAAAATATATAAAGGAAATGCTCCCAGAATATAATCGACGCCTCCGAAAAACTTCGCGCTTAGTGGTGTTCAAAGTTATTGATACTCCTGCCGGTTACAAATCAGGAACGCTTTCGTATCAAGCTAACGATACTTTTTCCTATGATGAAACAATCAACGGGGTGTTTAAAACCATGAGTGCGGGAAAGGCGCGTCTTGAAACGCTCATTAAAGAACATTCCTTGTGTCCAAAATTACTAGGGCTGGAGTCAGGGAAAGGCGCGTGCTTTCAGTTTCAGCTAGGTCGCTGTAAAGGAGCCTGTATCGGGTTAGAAGATGCCGCTGTCTACAATCTGCGATTTGATACGGCTTTTAAAAAAATGAAATTGCGTTCCTGGCCCTACAAAGGCCCCGTGACTATTCCTGAGGATGAACAGGCGTCAGAAGGTGTGGCCTATCTGGTCGATCAGTGGCAAATTAAAAAAATAATTAACTACACACCGGAGGGACATTCTGAAGAGGAGATTGAACTACCTTTTGACTACGATACCTATAAAATTTTATCCAAACATATATTAGGTTCGCGCGCCCGTAATTAAAGTGGTAAGGAAAAGGGCCACATCATGTGATGGGGCCCTTAACGATAGTTTTTAATGTAATTTCTTTCGGTAGTGAGGAGACAGCTTGCTAAAAAAGATACGACGGTCTTCCCAACCTTTCTTCTGTTGAGTTTTATAGTGACCCACGTAGTACCAATTATTTTTGTCCTCAATAATCATACCGTGCCCAATTCCTTTTTTGTACCGGAACAAAGGGTTGCTGGCCATCGTCCAGGAAGTGGGGGAAAGCGGATCGCCCCCTTTGTACTTGAGAAAGTTGGTGGCGTATTGGCGCGTCCAACTCGCATTTCCACATAAGACTAAGCCCCGGAACGTATTGTCCATGTACAGCGCTTGCGGGCCTTCGAGAATCGGTTCGTGAGAGTTTGCCCACTTATCGCTTGGGGTCGCAATCAAAACCCGTTTTCCAATCTCGGTCGGACTAATACACGGGGCCGCATAGATATGTTGCGGTACGACTTTTCCGTTGCAGTGCGAATCTGATTCGGGGGTCGTCTCCCAGCCAGACCAAAACGCGTACGGTTTCATCTCCCCCTCAACATTAATGAACGCAAAGGTGAGGTCAATCATCCAGCCGTCATCTTCGGGGAGGGTTTTTAATTTCCCGACGTGTTCCCACGGACCGAGTGCCGAATCGTTGGTTTTGTACACATGCATGCGGTGGGTGGTATTGTCTCCGGTTGAAGCCGCCACATACATGTGGTTATCAAAGTGGATTTCTCCAGCCCAGACTTGACGCAGATTTTCTTGCTGTGAACCAACCGTTAAGAGGGTAGGTGCACTGTGCGGCAATTCCTCAATACTTGACGCAGAGCGCAAAGAATAACCCTTAATTCCATCGTGTGCGTGCGGATCAGTACTAAGATCACTCTGTACTAGTAAGTGCCACGTATCGTCCTGTTTGAAGATAAATGGGTCAGCTCCCTCGCAGATTTCTTGAATGTTCATAGTTCGTTCCCGTGTGTTTTACTTATTTTCTAATTAAAGTTTAGCATGCACTTTTTTAGGCCTTCATGAAGAATTGTGCTGCCCGGTGGATAATTTTTTTGAATTGTAATGTTTGTATAACCCAAGCGTGGTGGTAGGAATATTGGCTATAGTCCAGAGGACGAATGGGATAGGAGATACTTACAAATGATGGGTGGGAAGGAGTTTTTGTGGGGGAAGTAAAGAAAAGCCGCCCGACCTGTGAGAGCCGGGTGGGCTTTCTTAAGGTCGGCCGGTTGTTCATGAAGATGTATAGAAAGATGGAGGGGGATTCATCAAGACTGCGCATACAATACTTAAACGAAAAACAGCACCGCGGGGGAACGTTACTGTTCCCGCCAGCTGGTGCTGAGTTAATCATTTTCGAGGATTTTTTCGATAAGCAAAGAAATTGCCTCAACCACCCCTATGAAACTATTTGGTAGTCGAGAAGACGAGGTGTCGACTTCTTGAAAGTCGAATGCATATCCTTGCATAAAAAGTGCAGGGCCACTTACTACGCCGAGTGGCCATGGGTCGATTATCCATTTTGGGTCTTGCCCTGAGACCGTGAGCCATGAGTGATCAAGATGGCATTGCTCACCAGTCTTGTTGATATGGAGTACCCCACCATCATGCACGATAACAGGAAAATGTTCTGCAAGCGCACGTGTAATTTGATGACAACTCGGAACCACTTCTCCAACCGCGATATCTCTGGGTATCTTCAAACCAAAGAGATAGGCATCAGTCTCGATTTTAGGAGGTAGGCGTTCGATGATATTTCTAACTGTCTTGAACAGTTCCCAAATTGATTCGGGAACTTCATTTGCAATATGAGGTCGCATCCCTATCTCCTTTAGGATCTATTTTGCTGTCGAAACACTACAATTTTAAACACCTTTTGTCTATAGCTGCTGTCGAACCTCCAAATCTTTACAAAAAATACCATTGCAGAGCAATAGTATTTTTTAAGTGCGCCGGGAGGGAATTTCGGTCGTTACACGACCAGTACATCTTGTCGCTATTTTGTTTCGTACCTCACAAAATAGCAGGCAAGGTCTTCGAATCCCTCCCGCAAGTGACATTTAGTCACTTGCTCCAGCGCACTAATAAAAATCGCCCAGGCAAATGCCTAAGCTGATTTTTAAAAAGTGCGCCGGGAGGGATTCGAAGCTTACAGCTTCAGTACAGGTTGTCGCTCGTTTGTTTCTTTCAGTCACAAACGAGACAGGCAACCTTTTCGAATCCCTCCCGTGAGTGATATTTAATCACTCACTCCGGCGCACGCAATAAAAAACGCCCAGGTAAGTGCCTGAGCTGTTTTTTATACGCGTGCGCCGGGAGGGATTCGAACCTTCGTAGGCAGATGCCAGGAGATTTACAGTCTCCCCTCGTTGACCGCTTGAGTACCGACGCGGTTATTTAGAGCGATTTTGGTCAAAATCGCGTGGGTACAAATTATCACAGTTTCGGGTATTTAGAAAGGGGTTGTGTGGTAAGCTTATTGGTAATGCAGAAACTCCTGGTAGCCCTTGTGGTAATGGTTTGTATATTTATTGTTCCGGTGTCGGTCGGGGCGGCTGGTTTGGTGCCAGCGTGTGGCGGAGCAGGTGAACCGCCGTGTCAGGCATGTCATGTGGTGGTATTGGTTAACAATGTTGTGGGGTGGCTCGTGATGATACTCGGGGTGATTGCGGCGATTTTGATCGTTGTGGCGGGGGCACGATTAGTAACGTCAGCGGGTAATTCTAGTGCGAAAGAAGAAGCGAAAAGTTCCATGACTAATTTGTTGATTGGATACTTAATTGTGTTAGCGGCGTGGTTGGTGCTCGACTATGGGTTGCGCGCTTTGTTGCTTCAAGATGGGACATATAGTTTTGGTGTCTGGAATCAAATAAGCTGTGTTGATCAGCCACTGGCTCGCTCGATTACCGTTACACAAGATGCTATTGAGTACCTTTCGCTTGAGGAAGGGCTGGGTGGTGTGCAGGGTTGGGTGCCGGCGGGGAGTACTGCAGGAGGTTCTTCAGCTCCAGCTGGTTCTTATAATGCCGCCTGTAGACTTCTGCCAGGACCGCCGGGAGTAAATGAGTATGATTGTTCGGCTCAAGAAGCACAGTGTCGCGCTGCGCCTGGTACGCCAACCCTTAACGCTGCCGGAAGTGCTGTACTGTGTGCTCCGCGACAAGTCAGTGGTGGTGGGACAGGGGGTAGTTTACCGCAATGTACTAATACCTACTGTAGCGTCCCTGCGTTACGCGCGGCTGGCATGACTATTACACAGGCAAATGTAATGTCGTGTATTGCTATGACCGAGAGCTCGGGTAACCCCGCAACTCCACCATATAATGTTACTCATCCTGGTTCTAATTCTAGTGCTTGTGGGCTATTTCAAATTGTGCGAACGACCTGGAATTTATATAACGTTGGGGGTTCCTGTAGTGACCATGCTACAAGTTGTCAGAATGCCAGTTGTAATACCAGGGTAGCAGTTAATATAGTAAGGCGTAATGGGTATAATGATTGGACATGTGCCAATTGCAATTCACGAGCGATGCAATGTATTACGCGTTATGGTGGCTAACATAAAACAACATGAATAAAAACGTATATATCATATTGGCGGTAATCATTGTGCTTGTAATAGTGATTGGGGGAATTATATATACAAAAAATAATTCAACACCAGTAACTACTGTTGAATACACTGATTCGCAAGTCACCTTTCCGTCTACCGAAGGTAATGTAGTAACCAATAATTTTTTGAAAGATGAATCCGTAGCGCCGGATGTTCAAAACCCTGGTTTGTATTCCTTGGGCAATACTTTCCCTTCTGCAGAAACTCCGAGCAAACTACCTAACTACGTTGTCATGTTTGATAAAAATACTGGCACCTTTAATATAGCGCTTCTTCAAAAACCATTTGCTCAAAGTAGGCTAGCAGCCGAAGTCTATTTAAAAGATTTATTAAAAATAGATGAAGAGGAAATGTGCCAACTATCATATGTAGTTACGGTTCCGGGATATGTTGATGAAGTTGCTTCTGGGTTTGATTACCGGTTTAGTTTCTGTCCCGATACTGCCAAACTATAATATGAAAATAGTTCCCATAATATTCTTACTAGTCTTTCTGTTTGGGTTTTTTGTGCCGTCTGCGTTTGCAGGTGACCTTGGTTTAGCGCAGTTGTCGGGTTGTACTGGTTTAGATTGTAGCGCTTGTAATGTTGTGTCGATGGCCAATGGATTAATTACCTGGCTCATTGGGATACTATTTGTTATCTTCGCACTTTTGCTCGCTATTGCGGGAGTGAAGTTGGTAACGTCAGGGGGGAATCATCATGCGCTCGATGAAGCCAAGTCCTCATTTATAAACGCCATTGTTGGCTTTATGATTATTTTAGCTGCCTGGCTTATTGTAGACACCATCATGCGGGCGTTAGTTGGAACAGATGGTAATCCTGGGCAAATTGTCGCGGGCGGAACCGCTTCTGGGTATTTGTTTTGGAGTGAGGTAACTTGCCAGAACCAAGTTGAAACTGTATTTAATGAGGTCGAGCAAGATGAAGTAGAATACCTTGAGGCAGAAGAGCCAGATCCAACCGCGGTAGCTGTACCTGGGTCTGAGTTAGGTGGTGGTGGTGCGGGCGGCGGTGGAGGAGATTATGTAGCTCCAATTGGTACTGGAGGCAATAGTGCTATTGTACGGTTTGCGGAAGCACAACGACAACGACGATGCCAATATAGTCAGCCTCTTCGAAATTCTTGTACTGGTAGTCCGGGCTATACAGACTGTTCTGAGCTTGTTAACGATGCATATGCTGCAGCAGGATGTCGTCGAATCGGTACTTATACGGGAGATATGATACGCTACTCCGCTCCCATCGGTAGCCCTAGCAGTCTTCAAACTGGCGATGCATTGATTCATAGAACTAATGGCGCAGGTCATGTGGTAATTTGTATGAATAATGGTTGTTCACAAGTTATCCATGCTGCAGGAACAAACAGAGGAATTATTATTAGTAATGGCAGTGGTTATTACAGTGATAGCCGATACAGAGTATTGCGAGCATCAACTTTTTGCAGATAATTATATCCACTATGAATAAAAAAATTATATTGTTTTTTTTCCTCACAATAACCGTACTACTGATTTTAATAGTGGTAACGATTATGCAAAAAAGATCTACAACTCCCGTAACTCAACTTGATTCTGAAAACGACTATGTGGCATTCGAAACGGTCATTGATGACAATAGTAATGAATTTAACCAGGACTTGAAAAATAACTTTACTGAATTTCTAAGTGCAACTAAAACAGAAAATACTTGGTCTGCATTTGCGGGTAATGAAGGGAATATATCGATTGAAACTTTTGCGACAGTTTTAAATGGGAAAATAAATAGCAACATCAGTAGTCTAATTGATGTAAATGATTGGAAGTTATACAAGTGTGCTACTGCATCACAAAACTCAAATGTAGTTATGTCCCTTCGTTTTAAATTGCAATTTAACTATCAAGGTGATTTGTATGCAGATCAAATGAAATATTTAAAAGAATGGGAAAAAAGCCTTGTAGCAGATGTTGCCCCAATTATTTTTCCTAAGGAAAGTAGTAAAGGAACGATAATTCAACAGGCAGATTTTACGACAATGACTGACATAGACTATATAACTGTACGTCGAGCAAATGTTCTTTTTTCTGACGGTTCACAAGGATTTATGCACTACATTTTTGTTGGAGATGAACTTTTATTTAGTGGTGATGTAAACTGTTTATTGGAGGCTCAAGAGTTATTGTTTGATACTAAATCGTAAAATGATTTGGTGAGTTTGACTTCTAAGCTACTTTTAATGTATGTATACTGAGGTATAGGCAGATAAATATATTTCTTTCAGAAATTTCCGCGACCCCGACTCAGCTGTTGCTAACGCAACATGCTTCCGTCTCCCGCCACCGCCGCAAGTGCCATTGGGCACTTGCTAAACTAAAATACCACCAGCTTTTTTGCTGGTGGTATTTTAGTTTTCGGTGGCGGGCCCACGAGGACTTGAATTCTACGAATTCTGTACAGGTTGTCACTACTTTTCTCCTTCGTCAAAAAGATAGCTGGCAACCTCTTCAAGTCCGCGCAACGCTTTTTTCAAAAGCTGCTATCGTGGTCCCTCTGCTCTCACTTCGTTTATTCAGCGGGCCCACGAGGACTTGAACCTCGGTCAACGGTTTTGGAAACCGGTATTCTACCACTGAACTATAGGCCCGTTTTTTGCTGTTGCTCTATAGTAGTGGAAAATTGGTTTAAAATCAATCTATGTTTGATGATAATAATGTGACTCAATCCTTAGCTAGAAATCCTTTAACGAGCGCGGTTGCATCATTAGTATCAGCGGGAAAAGGGAGCCAGTGGATGGTTTGGTCGCGTTTGAGCCAGACGCGTTGGCGTTTGGCGAATTGTCGGGATTTATTGGTTAGCTGTTCGACCATATCTTCTTTAGAGAGTTTGTTTTGCAAATAGTACGCCAGATAGCGATACTCTAAACCAATTGCTTCGAGTCGCTCCCAGGATAGTCCGTTTTTATGGAGCGATTCCACTTCCTCAATCATACCTATTTTCAACCGGTCAATAATTCTCTGATGGATACGTTCGTTTAAAATTTCTGTTGGAACATCAATACCAATTGTGAGCCAATTGTAGGGAAGTTCGAGGGTCTGTACTTCAGGTACGACACCAATTGCATCAATTACTTCTAGAGCACGGATAAGTCTCCGCGGATTGTCAGGGTCAATAGTTTCAGCCCGTCGCGGGTCTTTTGTTTGTAGTTCACTAAATAATTCTTCGTTAGATTTTTCTTCTAGCATTGCTCGAAGTGTGTGGTTGGGAGGAACAGGGGCACTTTGCATGGTGCCTTTAAGTAATTCTAAATAAAAGAATGTACCACCCGCTACAATCGGGAGATGGCCACGTTCCTTGATGTCATTAAGTGTCTGTTCACCATCGTTTTTAAAATCGGCACCAGTATAAACCGTAGTTGGCGCTACTATATCGATGAGGTGATGGGGCACTCCGTCCATCTCGTTTTGAGTTACTTTAGCCGAGCCAATATCAAGTCCGCGGTACACTTGCCGGGAATCAGCTGAAATAATCTCACCGTTAAATTCTTTAGCTAAGGCAATCGAAAGGGCTGTTTTGCCCGATGCCGTCGGACCAACAATGGCTATGGCTTTTGGTTTTTGAGAGTGAGTCATAGGGGGAGTGTAGCAAATGAATGGGTAAAAGAAAACGCCGCGCAATCCGTAAGGAAAGCGCGACGTTAAAACTTTTTTATGCAACTTGCTTCGTGCGAATTTCGTTTTCGACGGTTGCAACTCGTTCATCGGTCCAACCTTCGACACCAAGGGTTTTAAATGCCCAAATTGTGTCGAGAAGCAAGAAGATTGGGATCATGTTGTAGCCCGCAGCCTGCATCTTTTTGACGCCACCCTGTTGACGATCCATAACGACAAAATGAGGCATTTCTTTCGTGGGGTAGCCATCACTGTTCAGACGATCTATTGCTTTGAAGTGCGATTCGCCACTTGTGACGACATTCTCGATGGTGGCGTAGCATTCAGTCTCCGGTTTCGATCGGCCATTGACCCAGTAGCCCTTTTGGCTGGTGGAGCCGTGGGTTTCCTTGAGCTTCTCGCGCATGACACGGAAGCCAGGCGGGGTCACCTTTAGCTGAGGCATTGCGTCATAGTGGGTCACACTTGCTGCGAAACCGTTACCAGCTGTTGGCACTCCGATGACAATTGGTCGACGCGTTTCGCTAACGCCGTTGAAATATTCGCAGACCTGTCGGCCGAGAAACTTCCCGAACAACTTGGAGTACATTGGATTGTCAGTCAGGTCTTCACGTCCGAAGAAATAGACGTTGCTGTAGACACCGCTGTTGAGACGAAAGGGGGTGTCGGTCCAGACCAAAGTCTTGAACTCGGCCATTTGGCGATGGGTGTAGGGTACCTGAAAATTACAAAAAATACAAGAAATGACCACTAGTCTTGGGTAGAACTCCTGTCCCTGTAAATCTATATTGACTGTCTAGTCGAAATGACAATAGTTTGCTACACTCTTTCCACACCGCTGGAGTGGTGGAATGGTATACACGTGCGACTCAAAATCGCATGCCGCAAGGCTTGAGGGTTCAAGTCCCTCCTCCAGCACAAATAAAATACCTAAGCTTTGCTTGGGTATTTTGTTTTGCCCAGGGACTTGAAAAGGTTGCCAGCTATTTTGAAAAAATAGCGACAACCTGTACTGAAACTGTAAGTTTCAAGTCCCTCCTCCAGCACAAATAAAATACCTAAGCTTTGCTTGGGTATTTTGTTTTGCTTAAAGATTTAAAGGGTTACAAAAACTTATAAACACCCCAAAATGGGTAGTATGATACAATAGCTGTTGAGCACCCGTTAGGGTTTTTGGGAGGTGATACGCTCAGGTAATTTTCTGTATATCTATTATTTATGGCATTTCAAGGCGATTCAATTTTCTGGGTTGAGGTAGAAAAAATTGTTCCCAATCCGTTTCAACCACGGCGGGAATTTGATGAAGATAAATTAAAAGAGCTGGCTGAATCGGTACGGATGTACGGAATTCTGCAGCCACTTACCGTCACACGAAAAGAAATTCAAAATGAAGATGGTTCGTTTCGCAGTGAGTATGAATTGATTGCCGGAGAGCGACGTCTGCGGGCGAGTAAGATGGCCGGAGTAGCCCAAGTGCCGGTGATTATTCGTGAAGGGGAACAAAGTGAACAGGAAAAGCTTGAACTCGCGATTATCGAAAACCTGCAACGAGAAGATCTTAATGCGGTTGATAGAGCCATTGCGTTTCGTCAGCTCGCGGATGTGTTCGGGCTCTCACATTCTCAAGTAGCGAAAAAAATGGGTCGCAGTCGCGAGTACGTTTCTAACTCCATCCGGTTGCTCGCACTACCTGATTACATGCTGACCGCTTTGCGGATGGGTGATATTTCTGAGGGGCATTGTCGAGCATTGTTGATGCTTAATGACCGGCCCGAAGAACAAGATACAGTGTTTCGAGAGACTCTACTTAAAAAACTATCGGTACGAGATGTCGAGCGGATTAGTCGGGGGATTGCGACTGAAAAAATGCGGAAGAAGAATGATTACGACGCGGATTTGCTCGAGATGGAAAAGAAATTTACGGAAACTCTCGGTACTCGCGTTAGTATCACTAAAACTGAATTTGGCGGACGGTTGTCCATTGATTACTTTACTCAAGAGGACCTAGAAGAAATACTGGAAGGGATGCGACGTGAAGCTAAAAAAGTTGCTTCAGGAGCTACTGTCAGTGGTGCGGCCGTTGTCGCCGGCGTCGGTGCAGTCATGGTCACGCCCGCAGATTCACAGGCTGAAGCCTTGGCAACGTTAACTGAACGAACTGGTTTAGAATTAGTGCCAGAAAAATCTATCTATACTCCGACAAATATGCCAAAGTCAGAGTGGATGGAGCCGAGGGTAAATGAAGTGCCATCTGGTATGTCCGAACCTGCTTCATCATTTATACCCCTTTCGGTACCAGAAATAGTTGAAACTCCTGAACCAACCCTTCCTGTCCCAGACCATTCTCTCACTGTCGTAACTTCTGAACTGGTTATCGATACCACTGCAGTAGAATCACCATCTGAAACGTGGTCACCGTCACCACAATCAGAGGTCATCGCACCAGCTGTACCTAACCCAGCCACGGAGAATGTTGCTCATAATCACATTCCTGCGCCGACTCCCGTTGCTTCAAGTAATTCACTAAGAGACCAACTAGCGTCCTTGATGGGTAATGCACCGGTTATGGCTCCGGCCATGCCTAATCCAGTGCCGTCGAATCCTGAGCCAGTATCATTTACTCCGGCAGCAGCTCCTGTTCCGCAACCTAGTGAGCCAATTCCACCTGCAGTTGTACCGGCAGAAGTAGTATCACAATCGCCAGCAATTCCGGTAAAAGACGAGAGTGATCTGTATTCTATTCGGGACTTTTCTATTTAAGGTGAGATTTCTAACGAGTCGATGACATACGCCAACCTTGCCAGGTGGGCGTATGTTTGATATAAAAACCTTTCCGGTGTGTATTAGACTATCGGAAAAACAGAAACTTTAACCAAAGAAGAACGAGGAAATAATGGCTTACGAAGCAAAAAAACAAGCCGTAACCACCGACAACCAAGAAGAGGAAGACCCAGTCTTCTACATGTTGCCAGGGGACAGTACGAAATATTCGCGAGAAGAATTGCTCGCGATTATGATGCCGTGTAAAGGGGGATGTACCAATCAGTATGTTGCTGACCCAAACAGCAATGCCCTGATTGACCGTGTGACGAGTCGGTGGATTTATCAACGTAAACATGAGGTGCAAGCGCCTCCCGAGATTGAATCAAGTGAGCCCAAGGTCGTGACGATGCAGGCTTCGTTGATAGCACGTGCTATCAAGTCTGCTACGACCGGAGTGGTACACTCTGATGTAAAAGTTCATTCCGAGCGGTAAGCTCAACAAAGGTCCGGGATTTCTCGGGCCTTTTTTATATTAGGTAGTAGGGTTTTCTGCTTCAAGGGTGGCTCTAATGTGTCGTTTAGCTACTGAGGTTTTAGCAAAATCGAGCCATTTTTTGGTCGGTTTGGCTGATTTTTTGGTTTCGATTTCTACAATGTCTCCGTTACGAAGTACCGTATCAAACTGCACTAACTTTTTATTCACTTTTGCTCCCGCCATGTGATTGCCAATTTCCGAGTGAATGGCAAATGCTAAATCAACCGGAGTAGCGCCAACCGGCAAATCTACCACGTCTCCATTGGGGGTAAACACAAAGATTCGATTCGAGAAAAAGTCTTCTCGCATATCATTCATAAATTCAGTTCCTGAACTTTGGTCTTTGGTGTACATGGAACTAATTTGACTAATCCAATTAGGAATTTTGTCCTTATGGGCGACAGCGCTATTTTCTTTAATTTTTTCATCAACCACTACGCGCTTAGAAAAAGGTCGGAAAAGCGACGGGATAAGATTTGAAAATTTACTCGCGGTACCTTCCGATATTACCGGGGGCTTATACATCAAGTGGGAGGCAACACCAAATTCGGATTCTTGATGCATGTCTTTGGTGCGAATTTGAATCTCTAAAATAATCCCGTTTTGGGTGGTCACAGTAGTGTGAATGGATTTGTAGCCGTTGGGTTTTGGGAAGGCAATATAATCTTTTACCCGACCTGGTAATGGGCGCCAGAGTTCATGAATGATACCCAGGGTGCGGTAACAATCTTCCATGTTACTGACGACCACTCGCATCGCGAGCAAGTCATAGACTGAAGCCACGTCCCAATCTTTTCGTTTTAGTTTATGGTACAAACTGAATAAACCTTTAACGCGGTATGAAGTATGAAAATCTAAAAGCTTTGCGTCGGCTAACCGTTTCTGCAAGACCTTTCGTTCACGTTCCAGAAGTTCGTTAAATTTGCCACTCCGTTTTTCCATTAAAGTGATAACTTTTTTAAACTCCTCAGGGTACACATAGGGAAATGCCAAATCTTCCAGTTCCTTACGAATTTTACCCATTCCTAAACGGTGTGCAATCGGGACATAAATTTCTAAGGTCTCGCGGGCAATGCGTAATTGTTTTTCTGGTGGAACATGGTTCAGTGTTTCCATATTGTGCAGGCGGTCATTTAATTTAATGATGAGTACCCTAATGTCTTGGCTCGTGGCGACGAATAGTTTCCGGAGGGATTCATTGTGGCGGTCAGTTCCGTAGTAGCGAACAGAACTCAACTTAGTCACCCCTTCTACCAAAAACAAAATCTCATCCCCAAACTCTCGTTTAATATCAGTAATGGTTACCGGGGTGTCTTCAATAGTGTCATGCAGTAACCCGGCCGCTACCGTGCGCGGTCCCATCCCCATTTGGGCCAGTTTAAACGCCACATGAGAGACATGCTCCATGTACGGTTCTCCGGAATATCGCTTGTGACCAGTATGAGCACTGGTAGCAAAATCATACGCTTTTACAATCAGCTCTTTGTCGCTTACGAGATTAGAATGGATTTGACCAATGATATCTTCAGCTGTTTTCATCATTCCATTGTATGGAGTTTAAGGATGATTAGCAAGGAAAATAAAATCGTTGACGGTAATTCATTTTCTGTATTTGAACACGCTCAAATGAGTACAATTCGCGGCGTGCAAGGAAGTAATCATGAGCCGTACTTCTGTACGGTGAATGTTTACTTACCGTAGCACAACAAAGAAGTGTACCGTTTGTGCGCGTTCAAGCTATCCGCCTTTTAGTAAATCTATTGCAACTTCAATCGTCAAATCTTCAGTTTTAATATCTTCAGGAATGCTAATGCGTTTAAATCCTTTTCGGAGGTATCTGCCTGATTTTGATTCAAAGACGTTAACCATTTTTTTAGTGAGGGGATTGAGTCCGAGTTCTTTGAGAAGCTTTTCTCCCTTGCGGGCGGTTTTGGCCTGAGCATAAATTTCTAAGGCTCGCTCGTAGGTAATTTCGTATGGGTCGTCAGCACCTTTGAGTGACCGAAAATCTCCGGCGTGCGCCAGGTACGGGCCGTACTGCCCGGTATTAGCAATAATCGGTTCACCTGTTTTGGGGTGGGCTCCTAACTCGCGGGGTAGACGCAAGAACTTCACCGCATCAGCAAGTGTAACGTCTTCAGGCTTCATGCCCGCCGGTAAGCTAGCGCGCTTGGGACTCGGCATCTTTTTACCTTTTACTTTTTCGGGATTAGGGCCGAGCTGTACGTACGGTCCAAATTTACCATTCATGACAAATATATCTTCGCCAGTTTCAGGATGAGTTCCCACTGGTGCGTCGGGTTTTAATTCACTGCCGTCAATCATCCGAGCTCCGTTACAATCAGGGAAACGATCACACGATAAGAAGGTGCCGGCTTTACCCAGTTTGATAACCATCTTGCTTCCACACAAAGGGCAGGGGAATTGCGCAGGTCCGGCTCCAAGGTTGGTGAGCTTGGGAATGTTTTCCTTACTCGCCACATCTTTTTGAAACGGGCCATAAAAGTCTTTTAGCGTCTTTTTGTAGGTGCGGGTACCTTCGGCGATGCCGTCGAGCTGGTCCTCCATTTCACTGGTGAACGTATCAGAAATATAGTCAGCAAAATATTGCTCGAGGAAACTCGACACAACGTCCCCGGTGTCGGTCGGAATTAAAGTTCGGCCTTCTTTTAATACATACCCGCGGTCGGTAATTGTTTTCATGATGCTCGCGTAGGTTGATGGGCGACCAATACCGCGCTTTTCAAGTTCTTTAATTAAACCCGCTTCACTGTAACGACTTGGCGGTTGGGTCTGTTTAGCTTCAATGGCAATTTCTTGTACCGCCAAGGCATCACCAACTATTAATTTTGGCACTTCAGTATCCTCACCACGCGCGCGGGTGTCTACCTTAAGCCAGCCATCAAACGTAATGCGAGAACCGTTAACGGCAAAATCAGGAATGGTTTCTTTGGCGTTGGTTATATTGGCAAGGACTTTTGTGCGCAACATGGCGGCGTCTGCCATTTGTGAAGCTACGGTACGACGCCATATCAAGTCGTAGAGCGCTTTTTGATCGGCCGTAGCACCAACATTCATTTTTCTAAAATTAGTCGGTCTCACTGCCTCGTGTGCCTCTTGAGCAGACTTGCTATTGGTTTTGTACCGGCGGGGCGTGAGATAATTTTTACCGTAGTCTTTTTCAATTAATTGGTGCATGCTTGCCAACGCTACTTCACTTAAATTCGTACTGTCGGTACGCATGTAGGTAATATGTCCCGCTTCATATAATTTTTGTGCTGCGCCCATGGTGCGTGAGGGCGAAAACCCCAGTCGCGTCGAAGCTACCTGTTGCAAGGTCGAGGTGGTAAATGGCGGCTTTGGTACGCGCTTGGTATCAGTTTCTTTAATATTGGTCACCGCCCAGTCACTTTTTTCACCAACTTTTTTGATGCGGTTGGCTTCAACCTCTTCCTTTGGTTCAACGGTGCATAAAAACGGAATGGTTAATTTCTTGGCAGTAGTATGGGCCGTGAGCACAAAATAGTCCTCCGGAATAAAGGCCCGGATTTCGCGCTCGCGTTCCATCACAATGCGCAACGCTGGAGATTGTACCCGTCCGGCAGAAAGTCCGTACCGAACTTTTTTCCAAATCAGTCCCGACAAATCGTAGCCCACCAACCGATCGAGGATACGTCGTGCCTCCTGAGCTTCTTTTAAATCAATATCAATATCGCGGGGTTTCAAAATAGCGGCTTTCACGGCGTCTTCAGTAATTTCATTAAAAACCACTCGTTTGAGTTTTTTGTTTACGTCTTTAATGAGTTCAGCTACGTGCCAGGCAATCGCTTCACCTTCACGGTCGGGGTCGGACGCCAGTAATACGGTGTCTGCACTTTTAGCTGCTGCCCGTAGTCCGGCGATGACTTTTTCTTTGCCAGGGGAAATAATATAGTGAGGAATAAACCCGCCTTCAATATCAACGGCGTCTTTATTACTTTTAGGGATATCCCGCACGTGTCCAATTGAAGACATCACTTTAAAACCAGTCCCCAGATACTTTTCAATAGTTTTGGCTTTGGCCGGTGACTCAACAATCACCAGGGTGGTTTTGGCTTTAGTGGTAATACTCATATATAGGTTAGTTCTGTAACAAATACTAGCTTTCCTTCATTCTGTCAATTAATAGCTTTAGACTAAGGTGGTGTAGATATTAGATTCAAGAGTAATTAAGCCGAGCATTTCCATTTGCATCAGTATGACGCCGGCTTCACTAATTGGGAGATTAAGTTGTCGAATTAACGTGTCGCGGTCTGTTGGTTCATGAAGTAATGAAATCACCTTGGCCTCAAGGGGAGAAAGTAACGGAAGTGTTTTGGGAGCCGCTGCAGTTTCGATATCTATCCCAAGCGCTTGCAAAATATCGGTCGCGTCAGTCACGGGGGTGGCGCCGAGTTTTAAAAATTGATGGGTACCGCGCGCGGTTGGAGAAAATATATTCCCGGGCACCACCAAGAGTTCGCGATTATAGTCCACGCACATTCGGGCGGTAATCAAGGTACCTGATTTTTCACCCGCTTCAATTAATAACGTGGCCGGACACATTCCGGCCATAATGCGATTCCGTTGCGGAAACGTCCAGAGTGCCGAACGAGTTTCTGGCGCCAGTTCCGAGAGTAAGCCACCACCGCTATCAACGATGGTGCGCGCGAGATTTCGGTGACTGGCGGGGTAGAGTACGGATTCATCCAAACCGCTACCAGGTACCGCCATAGTGTACAGTCCATGTCGTAAGGCCGCTTCGTGAGCCAGGCCATCAACCCCAAGCGCCAAACCCGACACAATACCAATTGGATAATCCGCCAACCCGCCAATAAGGTGATCAATCACTTGTTTACCATAGGTAGTGTATTTACGAGAACCAACGACACACAATAAGGTAATCGTCGGGGGAGGGAGGGACCCCGCGAGCCATAAGTCCTTTGGTGGCTGGGGAATTTCTGCCAATAACGGCGGAAATTCTTCAGAGAGTAGCTTTCGTATAGTAAACGAACTCATACAAAATTCTACCACACCATGAGTAGGAGACGGTGCAAACATTGACTTTTTGATTATTTATGCTATTATATAAGTTGGTAGAACGCTCACAATGAGCATAAAAAGAGGGCAGGACTATGAAAAAAGTTGTGATGATGCTGGCTGTGGCGATTGTTTCCCTGATGACGGGCGCAACCGATTCCAACGCTGAAGCGAAGCGTCCCTATACGGGGGTCTATGCTTCACTGGGTACCAGCAAAAGCGATGGTGAGTTCACGCTCTCGCACTATGGACCGATAATTTCCCTCGGGGAAATTCTCGATGTTCCGCTGACGGGAAACGTGACTACCTATGAGCTTGGCTATCGGTTCCCGCTCGGGCAGAGCAAGCTTCGTCTCGGAGTGAACGCTTCGCTTCATGATGGGAGCATCGGTGGGGCCAAGTACTGGCACGACCACAAATCGACTGCGGCGTTCACCATTGCGTCGGACCTGCGGGTATCGGCTGGTGGTGAATTGGGACTCGTGCTGGGCAAACAAGAGCGCGTGTATCTGTACGTCGGCGCCGGAGTGGTGGCGACCAATCTGTCGATGGGGCTTTCGCTTGATACACCCTTTGGCTCGTGGGCTGATTTCAAGGAAGGCGGTGCATTGGGTGCTTTGTACACCATCGGTGTGCAGTACGCAGTCTCAGACCGTTTCTCGATTGGACTTAAGGCCACTCAGATGCAGTTTGATGCCAACAAGCCGTTTGGTCTGGGGCAGATGGGTAACCAAACGCTTGAGGCAAAAATTAAGCAGACGACGTTCGGCTTGACGCTGAGCTACAATTTTTAAGATGTATCGCGGCGGGCCTTTAACAGCCCGCCGTTTTTATAATTGACAAAATTGTATTAAGGTAGTATTATATTTTAAATCAAAGAGGTTGCTTGACCTCTTTGTGAGCGCTGGGAGCATAGACATTCTCCCTCCCGTGACTCATGTATATGGAGATATAAGCCAAGTGTGTCCTTGGCTCGAAGTTGGGTTTTGTTTGCGGCTTTTCCGTCTAAAAGCTGCGCTGGGGGTGTGATGTGGGGCTCAGCCGACACAACACATCTATACACCCTCAGCTTCTCATTCAGCGTCTGTCTAGCAGACGCTGTTTTTTTGCAACACTTTAAATTTGAATTACTGTGAATTTCTAGTATTCTAAGGGAATTATGTTAGACATCAAATTTATTCGGGAGAACGTGGACTTGGTAAAGATGGCAGCGGTCAAGAAGAAAATCAAAGTTGATCTCGATCGGTTGGTGTCCCTCGATGAAGCGCGTAAGTCAGTGATGACTGAACTTGAAAATAAAAAAGCCATTCAAAATCAGGTGTCTGGTCAAGTGGCAGTAGCATCTCCTGAAGTACGCACGCAATTAATCGAAGAGATGCAAAACCTCAAGATGTCGATTCAAGCTGATGAGGAAAAACTCAAGCCAATTATGGATGAGTGGAAAGCGCTCATGCTCCAAGTACCCAACATTCCGGATATGTCGGTACCCGATGGTGATAGTGACGCCGATAACGTGGAAGTAAAAGTTTGGAACCCAAATGGTTCAACCGATACTCCGGCCCCTTTGCCATTTCCAATGAAAGACCATGTGGAATTGATGACTAATTTAAAGATGGTAGATTTTGAACGGGGAGTAAAAGTGCATGGGTTCCGTGGCTATTTCCTGACGGGTGCCGGCGCGCGGTTGTCCTGGGCAATTTGGAACTACGCAAATGATTTTTTCTGTGCGAAAGGGTTTGATCAATTGCTCGGGCCAACTATAGTACGTAAAAGTAACCTCTATGGTACGGGGCATCTCCCTAATGATGCAGAGGACGTATACAAAACTCAGGATGATGATTACTTGATTGGTACCAGTGAGGTCTCAACCATGGGCTTTTACGCTGATGAGGTACTGGATAAATCAATGTTTCCGATTAAACACCTCGCGTTTTCGCCGTGTTATCGACGTGAAGCCGGTAGTCATGGAAAAGATACTCGTGGCCTCATCCGGGTGCATGAATTTTTTAAGGTGGAACAAGTGGTGTTATGTGAAGCCTCTCACGAAGAGAGTGTCCGATTACACGAAGAGATAAACCGCAATACTGAAGAATTTATTGAATCTCTCGGCATTCCATACCACACCGTATTAAATTGTGGTGGTGATATTGGGCAAGGTCAGGTGAAAAAATACGATATTGAACTCTGGGTGCCGGGTGAAAAAACCTACCGCGAAATTAGTTCGGCGTCGTACTTCCACGATTTCCAAACCCGTCGCTTTAACATTCGCTATAAAGATGAAGGTGGTGTGATGCGTTACGCTCACTCATTAAACTGTACCGCTATCCCAACGCCACGGATTTTGGTGTCGTTGGTAGAAAACTTCCAGCAAGCGGACGGCTCTATTGCCATCCCTGAAGTCTTACAAAAATATTTTGGCAGTAATAAAATTGGCTAGTATGTCTTTATTTGCATTCCAGTGGTGGGGGATTATTGGGGTGATGATTCTCTTAATTAGTTGGAACTTGGTTAACTGGTCAGTTATAGCGCAAGACTCAGGCCTTAATTTACTTATTCAATTGGCTGGGTCAGTGTTCTTTACCATTGAAGCGTTTAGACCAACGGTCAGACGCTCAACGTTTATCAAAGGATCCATGTATGTCCTCTCTTTCTTGTTTTTTGTGATTGCGATCGCGGATTACGTACCTCAATTTTAATCGAAAGTAAGACCTTTAAGTTACTGCGCACGCAGAGAGATGTGATAGCATAGAGGCAATGTTCAAAAAGACGAGTGCCGTTCACAAAAAAGGTAAGGTCAAACGAAGAGTAGTTGATCCAAGTAAAATTATGCTGCTCAAGCAGCTGGCGTTTGGGCTATTGCTATTTATCATATTGGGGTTTTTAGTTAGTGTCGTATGGTACGGCACCCGGGTTTCGTTTTTAACGATTACTGAGGTTGCGGTAGCGGGGGGAGAAACTATTCCTCATACGGTGGTAGAAAAATTGGCGCGCGAAAAGTTAGAAGGGACGTACCTCGGCATTATTCCGCGGAAATTTGCCTGGTGGTACCCGCAAACAGAGATTGTAAAAGCAATTTCTGAAATTCCCCGGATGAAAAATCCCATTGTTGAACGTGACGGTGGTCGGTTACTCACTATAAGTTTTGACGAGTACCAACCGTACGCGCTGTGGTGTGCGGATAGAACCAGTAGTGACTGTGTCTTTGTTGATATCACGGGCTATGCGTTTGGAGCTGCTCCAAAATTATCCGGGGGAGCATTTTTACGATACCGAACCCTAGGCCGAGATATGAAAGTGGGCGCTTCGATGGCCGAGCCAACAGAACTCACCACGATGGAGACGTTTGTAAGTTTGGTAGAATCAAATCTGCCCTTTGCTATCACACAAATTGAAACCGATACAGCGGGGGATGTATTTTATATCGTGGGTGGCGGAGGAGAATTTAAAGCCACCTTAAAGGATGATGCGCAAAAAGTTTTTGATAACCTGCGTACCATTTTAGCATCAAAAGAGTTTAGCGATATTAGACCTGGTAATTTTCAGTACATTGATTTGCGCTTTGGTAACAAAGTGTTTGTAAATGAAGAGGTGGGTGGAGTCGGCACTACCACTGCTACGACAACACAACCAGTAACTGAAGACAGTACCAAAAAACAAATTGTTCCCGCCGCTACACCAGCACTCCCGCCACGTCCGGCTGAAGAAGAGTTGCCCGTATAAAAAAGCCCGCCATAGTCTGCTATGGCGAGCTCAAAGGAGTTTATTTGATTTTAAGAATCCGACAGGCATATTCTTGAAATTCCTCGCCACCTTTTTCACCGAGAAGGCAAAATATGCCATGAGATGCGACCAACAAAAACTTGATTAAAAAATAGAGACCAAGAATTTGAAATACGTAGATTTGCAGGAGATCGGCAAATCCTTTGAGGGTAAAGTAGGTACTGAATCCTGAGGCAGTTGCCAGTACGGTTGCCTTGGCTACTTCTAGTTTACTCATCCCTTTGTCCCTTGCGTTTATCGTTTCTTCTTGTACAGTACACTGCAAGCAAAGCTTTCGCAAACACTATGAGTAATTTTTGGCAGAGCATACATACTCCCATTCTCGCTGTAGCGCCGATGGCGGATGTGACTGATGCTGCCTTCAGAAAAATGATAGCCACCTATTCCCGGCATACTAGAGCCGACGGCACTGTGGGTGGTCCTGATGTGATGTGGACGGAATTTGTCGCCGCTGACGGATTGGTCCGGGCTACCCCGGAAGGAAAAAAGAAACTCATGATGGACCTGCTCTATAGCGAAATAGAGCGCCCGTTAGTCGCCCAGCTTTTTACCCGTAACCCAGAGCATATGGAGTATGCAGCTGCGCTGTGTCTTGAATTAGGGTTTGATGGCGTGGATATAAATATGGGGTGTCCGGCTGGAGCGATAATCGATCAAGGGTGTGGAGCGGCGATGATAAAAACCCCCGAATTAGCAGTGGAAATTATTCGGGCCGCCAAACGTGGGGCTAAAAGTGACGACGGAGGAATTCCGGTATCGGTAAAAACGCGACTGGGGTACAACCAAGATCAAATAGAAGATTGGATTCCGGTGTTACTTAACGAACATGTTGCTGCATTGTCTGTGCACGCCCGTACGCGCAAAGATATGAGTAAGGTGCCCGCACGGTGGGAACGGGTGAAGCGCGTCGTTGAATTACGAAACGAGCTCGCGCCCGAAACTAAAATTATTGGCAATGGAGACGTTTTATCACAAGCTGATGCTTTGGCTAAAATTAATTACTCAGGCGCTGATGGAGCGATGGTGGGGCGGGCGTTATTTGGTAACCCGTGGTTTTTCCACCCGACCAAAGGCTTGCCCTTACGGTTTAAAGTGTTGCCTACCCATGGGGTGCCCTTGGAAGATATTTCAGCTAACGATACGTCTGATACTACCGTTGAGTACGTTTCAATCCCGGAACGGTTGCGGGTGATGGTGGAGCATAGTTATCTCTTTTGTGAATTATTACCCCACAAAAATTTCTCCGTGATGAAAAAACACTACAAAGCGTACGTAAACGGATTTCCGGGTGCCGTCCCGCTGCGACAAGAATTAATGGCGCAAGATACCCCAAGCGAAGTCGAGGCGGTCGTAGCAAAATTTCTCGCCCAACACTCTCTGTAGTAGTGTAAAAAATATTTTGTCCCCGAAATAATTTAAGTAATATCTGTCGGTATAGTATAATGATAATGATGTCAGAGATTTTGCATGCGAATATTTTCTTCTTGATTGCAAGCATTGCGACTATAATTTTTTCAATTATGGTATTCATTGCAATGTATGGAGTCATAAAAATTATTTCTTCTATTCGCGCAATTTTATCCAAAATTGAGGCGGGTAGTGATTTGATTGCGGAAGATATTAGCGCTGCGCGTGCCTTTGTTGCAAATGGAGGCATACTCTCGCATCTCATTCGTTTTGCGACGCGCTTTTCAGGCGGTGGTCGCAAAAGTCGTTCCTCACGCGTTAAAAAAGAACTTGTTATAACTGATAAAGAATAATATTGTTTATATGGCAACAAAAAAATCAAACGGAGAAGTGTTAACTGACGGACAAAAAATTGGTTTGGGAGTTGGCTTAACTGCAGCTGCCGTCGCAGCAGCCGGAACGTACTTTTTGTACGGAAGTAAAGGCGCTAGTAAAAATCGACAGGTGGTAAAGAGTTGGGCGCTTAAAGCCAAAGCTGAAGTTCTCGAAAAGCTTGAGCAAGCCAAACAAATGTCTAAAGAAGAATACGAACAAGTAATTGATACCGTAGCCGGTGTATACACCGACATGAAACAAGCCTCTAAAGTCGACATTTCTGGATTCAAAAAAGAAATGAAAGACTATTGGAATAAAATTGAAAAAGAAGCGGCCCCAAAGAAAAAAGCGGTAGCCAAAGCGGTAAAGAAAGCAGCTCCAGCTAAAAAAGCTGCTCCCGCTAAGAAAACTGCTGCAAAGAAAGCTCCAGCGAAGAAAGCTGAATAATTATAGTAACCATACAACAAATACACAGGCACACATGGTGCCTGTGTATTTGTTTATTACCGTTCTTCATACATTCCGTGCGAGTGGTATCATAGAACGTAATGATTCGTCGCTTTTGGTTTTATACGCATGTGGCTGTCTTTGTTTCCATCATGGTGTTTTTGATTGGGGTTTTTTCTTTGCACCACGATGGGGTCAGTAAACAATTGGCCATATCAGCGACCACCCCCTTGCCCGTTATTGTAGTAACTCCCGAACTGACCACCACTACCTTTGGTGTGTTTGATGTATCTAGTGGTGCGATGCTTGTGGCAGGTGGCAAAGACACTATCGTGCCGATAGCTTCCGTGGCTAAATTATTTGCGGGAGCGGCGTTGGTATCTCACGGTCCGCTTAATGCTACGACTACTATTCACTTTGCCGATTTAGAAGCCGAAGGGGGAGCAGGGAAACTAACTCATGGGGATGAATATTCTTACCAGGAACTTTTGTTCCCGTTACTGCTTGAGTCCTCCAATGATGCCGCTGCAACGTTAGGGCGGGCCTCAAAGGGTGTAATACTGGAAAAAATGAATACGCTCAGTCAGTCAGTGGGCGCAACCGACACACTCTTTACCGACCCGTCAGGATTTAGCGATGATACCGTTTCTACCGTTAATGATTTGCAGGTGCTCGTTGCTTCTGTCTACCGCAACCAACCTCATGTGTTTGATATTACCTTACTGCCCCAATATATCGGAACGCAGACTGGTTGGATGAATAACAATCCGTTTGTGGGGTTAGAGGGGTATAAAGGGGGTAAACATGGATACACCACTGCCGCTGGCCGCACCGCCGTCGCTGTATTTAACGAAGAAATTGATGGTCGCACCCTCACCCTGGGATATATCATTTTAGGTAGTACTAATCTCAAAGCTGACATGCAAATATTACGCGATAGTGTCCACAATTCTGCAACTGAAAACTAATCTGCTATAATCAAAGAATGCCAGAACACGCAGCCCTCTATCGTAAATATCGCCCCAACACCTTTGATGAAGTCCGTGACCAGGAACACATCGTGACCGTCCTTAAAGGTGCCATTGCCAAAAAATCTATTCCGCACGCCGTCTTATTTTCTGGCTCCCGCGGAACCGGTAAAACGACGCTTGCACGCATCTTTGCGCGCGAGATAGGCACAAGTGCCGTTGACCTCTACGAAATTGACGCCGCTAGTAACCGGGGGATTGATGACATTCGTGAACTACGCGAAGCCGTGCATACGGTACCCTTTGAATCAAAGTACAAGGTATACATCATCGACGAGGTCCACATGCTCACCAAAGAGGC
This sequence comes from Patescibacteria group bacterium, assembly GCA_040386275.1. Classification (GTDB taxonomy): domain Bacteria; phylum Patescibacteriota; class Minisyncoccia; order Phycocordibacterales; family UBA918; genus OLB19. The sequence continues at coordinate 89,885 of JAZKFU010000003.1, read as the reverse complement.
GTTTAACGCGTTATTAAAGACCCTCGAAGAGCCACCCGCGCATGTAGTCTTTATGCTCGCCACGACCGAGGAAGAAAAGTTGCCAGACACTATTTTGTCACGATTGCAGGTCTTTAAACTCCGCGCTCCCACCCGTACTATTCTTTCAGCTACCGTCACAGACGTTGCTTCACGTGAAGGATTTATCCTTAGTCCCGATGCCGCTGATTTAATTGCCGTAGCCGCTGACGGATCGTTTCGTGATGCCTTAGGTATTACCCAAAAAGTCATCATGGCGTCAGGCGACACGATTGGTAGTAGTGATGAAGTAGCAGCCATTATCGGTGCGCCGAAACTCGCGATTATCGAGGCGTTGCTCACGGCATTGCACGAGAAAAAAACTGACGCCGCTTTAGCGGCGGTTGAGGCTGCAGTCACGAGTCATGTAGAGATGAAGCTACTGGTGCGCGTGGTACTCGAGCACGTGCGGGCTGTAATGTTACTGCGTAATCGTCCCGAACAAAAAGACGTCATCATCGCGTCATTTAGCGAATCCATTCGTACTACTTTAACCACTATCGCAGCGTCTGCTACAACTCCATTAAATTCACATATGCTCCTCAAGCTCCTTACAGTCTGTGATCAAACTACCAAAAGCCCTCTCCCGCAGTTACCACTAGAAGTAATGATAGTTGAAGCAACTGCCGCGTCTGTGTAGGTATGGAAGTTTATCTCGTACGGCACGGACGCACTGATGGCAATGTTGCTAACAGACATCAGCACCCGGAAACAAAATTAAATGAAGTGGGGACAGCCCAAGCCAAAACCGCCGCCATCAAAGTCGCTGCCAAAAAACCCACTCACATTATTGTAAGCACCAACGTGCGCGCTATTCAAAGTGCGTCGTATATCGCAGAGCTTACCGGACTTACTCCGGAAACCTACCCACCGTTTGAAGAACTCCACCAACCAAAATCATTAGTAGGGGAGCGACTGACTGGATTCAAGGCGCTATCATATATGATAGCGTGGTTTTTAGGCTACAAAAAAAGCTCAATGCATGACGGCGAAACCTACGCCAGTTTTGTCCATCGTCTCGGGCATGCTCGTCGTCATCTAGAAAAAATGCCCGACGATAGTGAGGTGGTAATAGTCTCACACTCAGTCTTCATTAATTTCTTCACCGAACACATGGTTCACCCCGAAAAACTAAATCTCTGGCGCGCCTTCATTCTCTTCTTCAAAATCCTAAAAATGCGCAACAGCAGCGTAACCCACGTCCGCTACACAAAACCCACTGAGAACCAACAAAAACACCACAAAACCGGCTGGAAATTATTACACCACACTTAATCCAAGTTCGAGGCGAGACCTCGAACTTGTTACCCCTCCATCTTGTACCAACCAAACATCCTTACCTTGAAACTTCCCCAATTTCTGGCACTATAGAGCCACCGCTTTCAAACCAAATTAAAAGAAAAAGTACGAGGTTTAACCTCGTACTTACAAAATTTTGCCGATTCATCTAATGGTAGGATGCTTCCCTCTGGAGGAAGTCATTGGGGTTCGAGTCCCTGATCGGCAGCAAAGGCAGGCCACAAATGTGAATACATTTGTGGCCTTTGCCATTGCTAGTCCGATTAGGGACTCGAAGACCTTGCCAGCTCTTTTGTTACGATAGGAAACAAATGAGCGACAAGGTGTACTGAAGCTGTATAGCTTCGAGTCCCTGATCGGCAGCTCTATATACTAGTTGTTTTCAATTAAAAAAGTTCTAACATCGTCCCATAAGGCCAATGTGGTACGCCAAAATGTTACAATAAATTTATATGGAACCTATCCTTCTTATTAGGAACTCAAAATCTGGTCTTGCTTTGGGTGAGCAGAAAATACAAAAAGAAATTGAGGAGGGGATAGTCTCGCTTACAGAATATGGTTTTGAAGTGACTACTGTATCTGTTGAAGATATTCTGGAAAAAGAAATGTTTGATAAAAAAGTGGAGTCACTATCTCCAGGAACCATTATTGCTGTAGGGGGTGATGGGACGGTTAACTTGGTTGCAAATTACCTCACCGGGTCATCCATTCGTATGGCGGTCATTCCAGCAGGAACCTTCAATCATTTTGCAAAACATATTGGTATCGGTACTAATATTCCTCAAGCCTTTGACACTGTCATGACGGGTGAAACTATCAATATTGATACGGCTGAGGTGAACGGCCGAACGTTTGTAAACTTCTCTTGTATTGGATTTTATACGCAAATTATAAAACGAAGGACAGCCTATCAGAAAAAATCATGGAAAAAATGGCCCGCTTTTGGTATGTCGATGTATGAATGTATGAAAGAATATTCGTCGTATTCATTTGTGATTAAAAAAAATGATTCAGAAATGAAGGTGCGAACACCGCTCATATTTGTAGGAAACAATATATTTGATTTTGGTGGACTGGATGTATTATCAAGCAGGCAGGATTTTACTTCAGGCAAGCTTCAACTTTCAATAGCGAAGGAGATGGGCAGATGGAGGATATTTCTTTTAGCTTTCCGTTCTTTGTTTATGGATGTAAAGAACCAATTAGGGTTTACGACAACTGCGATTGATGAGATTGAAATACATGCTAATAAGTCCAAGGTATGGGTTTCACTCGATGGGGAAGTTATAAAGCTACAGACTCCATTACGTTACAAGATAATTCCCCAGTCATTGTGCATGATTATTCCTCGAACTACTGTTCCATCACAACACCCTCTTTAATATTCTCTTTCTCTCGTTTTGTAATATATCCTTTTTGCAGAGCGTGGTCGGCTGCTTCTTTTGAAGTTTTTACAAGTACCAACTCGACTTTATTTTCTAAGGTATTAATAGCTTTTTTTACAATTTCATTTTCACGCAAGGTTACATCACGGATATAAATTACCTTTATTCTATCAGGGTATTCTTTGGCGATGAGGCTGTATATTTCGGCATCACGCTGGCCACTGTCACCAATAAGGATGAACGGTAGATGAGGATACTTCTCAAGAATCATTTTGATGCGTTCACTTTTATGTCCGTGTTTTCCCGCCGTCTTGAATATGGAACGAACTCCACCGACTTCTTTTAGAAGTAACGGACCTTTCGGTATATGGTTGATTTCCATGAACTCAATGAGAAGGTTATAGATATTCCAGGCACTTGATGATACGTAAAAAATCGGATTATTATTTTCTACTAAGGCTTGATAGAATTCGGCCACTCCGGGGAAGGGTTTCCGAGAGTGTGCATTTTTTGTAAAGAGGAGATAGAGAAGTTTCAATGTTCGAGCCGAATTTGAAATAAGAATAGTGTCATCAATATCAGAGATTATTCCATACGCGGCATTATTAGACGAGGCCGCAATTTCCACTGATAGAATTTTCTCCCCGAGCTTCACGCGTATATTCTCTGCAAATGGGACTACTACTTCAAAAATACCATTAACATTGGTGATGGATTTAGTGATGCTACTATCTGAAATGATAGTCACCTCAATATTATTGTACGGCTTGGCTAGGTAATTACGTAGCAATGAAAGAGCGTTTCCTATAAGTGAAGATGGTGTTGATTTTTCAATACTTTCAACGACTCGACCGATGATAGTGATAGTGTCTTTGTTAGAAAAACTTCTATACACAATAAGGTTTGGTGAGCGGTAAATGCCTAGAACATGTTTTAGAGAAATATCTAAGCTCATAGAATGATTATATTATAGTTATTCTAGAATACTCAAGGTTAAAGAGAAATATTAAAAATTATAAAGATTTCAACATTGTTCAATTAATGTAAAATGGAGGTATGAAATTGGGATTAAAAATTCTTGGTTTGGTTTTACTGCTCGTTAGTATCGGGGTGGGTGTATTGGGTTATATTGCTTACTCTAATCGCACGTCTGTGCCGGAGGTGGCTTTGCCGGTGCGGCAGGAGATGGAGAACGTGGGGTCGGTAGTGGTTGAGGCGGTGGCGGAAGGGGTGGGGCAGTTGTGGGGGCTTGAGTTTATTCCGGGTACAACACAGTTGCTGGCTACGGAAAGATTAGGGAAACTCTATCTAATTGATACTGCGTCAAAAGAAATTTCCACTATTGAAAATATACCAGCGGTTACTACTCAGGGTCAGGGAGGATTGCTTGATGTGGCGGTGTCGCCTGAGTTTGCGCAAGACCAGGTGATTTTCCTTACCTATGCTGTTGCGGGCGAGGGTGGTAAAGCTACACGTGTAGCAAGTGCACAACTTGATAGCGCCACAAAGAGTCTGAATAATGTGACTGACTTGTATACGGCACCGTATCAAAGCGGCGGGACTCATTTTGGGTCACGGCTGGTGGTTAAAGATCAGTTCATTTATTTCACGTTAGGAGACAGAGGAGATAAAAATTTTGAAGATCATACGGCACAAAATACCCAAAATCCGTATGGTTCTATTATTCGGTTGAACCGGGATGGGAGTATTCCCGTTGATAATCCGTTTGTAACTAATCAATCGATATTGAATGAGATTTACTCGTATGGTCACCGCAACCCGCAAGGGTTAGCGCTTCGTCCGGACACTGATGAACTATGGTCCAGTGAACATGGCGAGTTTCAAGGAGATGAGATTAACATAATAAAAGCCGGTGGTAACTACGGATGGCCCGAAGCGCACGAAGCGTGTAGTTATGTAACGAGACGACCGTTTGGGGTGTTGCCGGCAGAGCGTCCTGACACCGTGCCGCCAGTGTTTGTGTGGTCATGTGGTACCAGCGGATTTCCGCCGGCGGGGATGACTTTTTATACCGGTGACATGTTTCCAGCCTGGCGCGGTAGTTTATTAGTCGGTGGTCTCGCCGGTCGCTACCTCGCTCGCTTTACCGTTACTAACTTAGGTTTAATAGAAGAAGCACCACTCTTAAAAGAAGAAGGCTGGCGGGTGCGGGATGTAGCGGTTGGTCCCACCGATGGAGCAGTCTATGTAGCGGTGGAGGGAGCCCAGGTGTCTTTGGTGCGGATAGTGATGGAGTAACGTGTCACTGCGACTGGGTTTTTCTAAATTACTTTTGCTGGTGTAAGAGTTCTCTAAGTGTATCGTCTTATCGGCATACACTTATATTTATGAAATACATTTTGATCATTGTGACTACAATAGTAGGGTTGGGGGTTTTGTTTTTTGCGTTTAATACTTTTATTTATAATGAAAAGCAAGGAGATGAAATCCAAACCACTGCAGACGTACAGACTGAAACCTATACGTTACCAGAGGAGGGGTTAACCTTTGACTATCCAGTAGGGGATGATGGCTATACCGTGCTTGAAATGCCGGATACTGTTAGCGAGCCAATGCCCGTTCGGACACTACGATTACTGCCAACCTCAGATTACCAAGATGAACAGAGTCGTGTGGGGGGAGAAGGTTCACCATCATGGATGCTTTCTATTTATGCTAACGACCAAAAACTACAACCAGCCCAATGGGTTGAGGCTGTGCCTAATGTTTCTAATATTCCTTTAGCAATGGGTCAACCCGTTGAAGCAGTAGTGGGGGGAGCTAATGCCGTGACGTACCGGATTGATGGACTGTATCCAACGCAGGTATATGTAATTGCGCAGGCTAATCTAATCTATGTCGCTCAGGTATCGTTTATGGATGAAACTGCCCGCACCTATACTGAACATGAGGCCTGGATTAATTCGTTTGAATTTACCCCAAACAAGCCAGCGCAAATGGCAGGAAAACTCAATCCTCAAATTGTATGTGAAGGAGCGCTCGCGTATATGACGTTTGAAAGTAGTGAAGCTTCAGATTTATTTGTTACAGACTGCATTGAGGGTAAACACCCTGAAGTATTTGAAAAGTATATAAGCGATCGTGGTCTTGATGGAGCTGCTATTTAAAAGATAGTGTTCCATCAGGGAGAGACCTAGACGCGCGTATAGGAAAAATTAGAAAAACCTCCGGCCGGAGGTTTTTCTCTTGTTTGTGTCACCATGCTAATTTAAGTATTAACTTCGACCGCCATCTTTGCTGTTTTTTCCACCTTCTCTACCCGCTTCAGACGCCCGCTTGGGGTCATTAGCAAAGTTTCCAGGGTTATTTTCTTTTCCCGAGCTTTGTCCAGATTGAGCTGTTTGTTGACGTTGTTTTTGTTCATCCATTGTTGCAGATCCACGGTTAGTGTTAGTCATAGTATAGTTGATTAGTTTAAATAATCTCAAGTTTCTATAATGCGGACGTCCACTTTTTATTACGCGTAATACAGCCCGGTCTTTCATTGACAGGTCAATATTTTATTTTTAAATTAAAGTCGTCGTTTGTAACCGATACTGGAGAGGGAGTCTTTATATTATGGTAGGCTTATAGTAATGAAAAAAATCATCTCAGGGATTGTAGTAATAGTAGGAATTATTATCATCCTTTATTTTCTCAAACCTTCTCCTCCTGCAGAACTAACAACTACTAGTGAAAAGGAGCAGCCAATCCCAATTGAAATTGATTATAAAAATATTGCGTACACCATTGATGGAAAGAGTATCAAGCTTACTAACGGTATGGCAGAAAACTCCGCAGCGCCTGATTCTGCTTTAATGATTACTACGCGTTATTTTGGTAATGAATATCGAAGTGATGTAAATAATGACGGCAAGGAGGATGTGGTGTTTTTACTCACGCAAGAAACGGGAGGCAGTGGCGTATTTTATTATGCAGTAGCTGCACTTAAGACTGAAAGCGGGTACACGGGTTCTGATGGTTTTTTGTTGGGTGACAGAATTGCGCCACAAACAATTGAAAACAGTCCAAACCCGCGACATAAAAATGTAGTGGTGGTTAATTATGCCAAGCGGAGAGAAGGCGAACCAATGACAACTCCTCCTTCAGTGGGAACAAGTGCGTATCTAAAACTCGATACCGACACGATGATGTGGGCAATTGTTGAACCAAATTTTGAAGGGGAGGCTCGGTAAAGGTTGAGACAATATTAAAAAAGGCCGGAGCGTGGGTACGCACCGGCCGTGGGTAAGTGATGAAAGTTACTTCATCAGTTCTGTGTACTCAGGGTCGAGACCTTTGATAGCTTTGAGACGGTCGAAACCGTCTACCAGTCCATCAAAGGTCATGCCGACTTTTGTCTGTTCCCAGATGGGTCGAGAGTAGTCACGCTTGGCAGACTGAATCTCACCATCATCGTCCGTATACGTGAACAGGACGCTAAAGGTGGTGGTAGCGGTTCCGCCCCGCCTCAGGGTGTTGGTTGGAACAAACTGCGGGTAGGTCACGGTGTGACTATCCCCGCGGGCGGTTAGAGGTGTTGTGGGTGCCCACTCCATCTCTTTCCAAGTCCAACGGGTGCCCATAATTGGAGTGGTGCCCACTTGTTTGGTTTCGTATTCCGAACAGTCGTAGGTGACGAGTTCAGACTTTTGTACCCAGGTACCATCGGTGTCATCGTAGGAACTGTTTTCTGTACGCGTGCAGGACTTTGAAACCCACACTTGTTCGAGAATCGGCTCGGAACGCATAATCACCATATCGTCCCTGATGTCATACGCATCATTGGGCGGTCGCCAGAAGGCGTGCTCGGTTTCAAATGAATGATTCCGGGCCGCGTAGTCTTCAAGCGGTTGAGAGTAGGTCCAGGAAACAGAAGCTACACGAGCGGTTGTTGGCGTGAACGTGTGCAATTGGTTGTACACAAACATGCCAAAGATGAACAACACTACAACCACTGCCACTGCGATAGCAATCCAAAACGTTGGACGTTTCTCGCTTATCACCTCTTTGGTTTCTGTTACCCAGACTTTTTGGGGAGCGGCAGTAGAGCGCTTTGGTTTTACTTCAGGAGGTGACGGCTCAAGCGCGTGGACTTCCGGTGCCGGCTCTTTAAGAACAACCGGCGCAGAGCCATCGTTCCAGGGTGTTTCAACGGCATCAGGCAGAAAGCCGGTATCGTCAATCTGTACCTCGCGCGTGGGTATGATGAGTGCCTGGGCGTGAGTAAACCCCTGTACCTGTTTGGCGAATTTTGAATTAAGCGCTGCGCCACACTGCTTGCAGCTGAAACGCTTTTCATTTTCCGTCTGGCAGAATTCACAGGTGATGTCGGCCCCTTCATGTTTGTAGTTCGCGTCAACTTCGGTAACAGAACGCTCCTCGTTGTCGCTGGCGTCTTTTGAGTTCCCACACTGAGGGCACTGTTTACATTTTTTTGAGTTGAGGCCAGTGACGCCACAGCTCGAGCAGTCCCAGACCTTGTAGCGACGCACTTCAGAAATGGTGCGTCGGCTGAGTATTTGGCCGGGGGTAGGACGAGCGTTGCGGGTCATGGTGGTCCTCCTAACAATGTGCTTCTTTTAATATTATGTATTAATATTTATAAATGTCAACTGCACTGGGTCTGGATTTTGACGCTTCTTTATTAAGGTAATGTTTGAAGTTTTCAAGTCTGAAGAGTATTATTTAAAACGGATACAGGGGAGGTGCACATGCGATTAGTAATGATTCTTTATTCACCACCACACATGAAAGAGCGAACAATTGGGCAATCTACCTGGTGGCTGGGTGACGAAACTAAGAACCAGCTTTTGTTTCCAGACTCCACGTTTATCGTGAGTGTATGGCGCGAAACGGTCGGAACAACCTTGCGTGTCATTTCTGATGGTGCATTGAATTATCGAATTGTAGCTATTGCAACCGGTGGCAAAAAGGAAGATCGGCAACGATTCCTCGACGCACTTTCACCCTATGTTCACTTACGGCACTGACCTACTGTGCACAGCAGAAAGACCTGCTTGTGGTGGTGGGTCTTTTTGTTTGTAGTGTAGCGCGAAGCTCGATTGTGATTTTGTTACTCTGATTTGTTATAATTATTGTATGAGATATATCGTATTTATCCTTATTGCCCTAATTGTTATCGGTGGATTGTATTATTTTATGAGTAATCGTGAAAACCCACTTACGAGTGGGGTAGAGATGCCTGATATTTTTGGTGGAGAAAGTTCAACCACTGCGACTAGTGGAGACACCACGAGTGGTTTGCAAATGGAAGATAACGCCGTGTTTGCTATGGAGCAACGTCCGGGGGCACGTGTTCAAGTAAACAAGGTAGATTTGAAAATGCCGGGGTATGTAGTAATCCACGCTGATGGTAATGGGAAACCGGGAGATATCCTCGGCACAAGTTCACTGTTGGCGGCGGGAGAAAATGACGACGTTTTTGTTGCATTGAGTCGAGACGCAAGCGACGGTGAGAAACTTTGGGCGATGCTACATAGTGAATCTAATGGTGATGACACGTTTGACCCGTCAATAGATACTCCGATTGAGGGCAGTAACGGGGAACCCATTGCTGGGTGGTTTACCATAAACGCTGCCGCCGAAGAGAGCGCGGGAATTACATTGTAGGGTACATGCTAATAAGTGCATAAGCACCCGTATACTCGAGGGTGCTTTTTATGATACGGAAATATCCCCTTGGCAATATACTTAACTTAGTTAAGTATAGTATAATTAGTTAACGTTATTAAGTAATAATAATCGTAACAATTATGTATCATATAAATAATTATCAAAGTGATGTTAAAAGAATAGGTACAAAAGGAGTGACGCTCGTATTAATTGCGGGAACCGTAGCGGGGTTGCTGGGAGTAAGTCAATTCACCAGCGCTTCGAGTCACCGCGAAGCACCGATGATTAGTGGCGACCCGAAAGCTGACGCTACTGACCTCTTTGCGTTTGTGAGTCCCGATAATGCAAAAACTGCAACCATTATCGCTAACTACCTACCATTTCAAGAACCGGGTGGAGGACCAAACTTTTACTCGTTTGATGATAATGTACTGTACGAAATTAAAATCGATAACGATGGTGATGCAAAAGAAGACATTGCCTACCAATTTCGATTTACAACTACAATAAATAACAAAAACACCTTCCTCTATAACACAGGAGCAATCACTGCCTTAAATGATCCAGACTTTAATGTCCGTCAGAAATACACCGTGACCAAGGTGGCGTATGACGATAAAGGTAAAAGTAAAAGTATTGTGATTGGAGATAATGTGCCAGTACCACCCTCAAACGTTGGTCCAAAATCAACTCCTGACTACAAGAAACTACAAGACATGGCTATAACGCCACTATCAAGTGGTGGGAAGGTATTTGCCGGACAAAGTGATGATCCATTCTTTGTTGATTTAGGAGGATTGTTTGATCTTCTAACGATTCGAAAGTTGCCGGGTAATGATGGTGGAGGTGTAGATGGTCTCAAAGGATACAATGTGCAATCAATTGCTATTCAAGTACCCATCACAGAACTATCTAAGGACGGAAAAGTGCCAACTCAAGTAGAAGCAGATAATGCTGTAGTTGGTGTCTGGACTACCTCTTCACGACAAGCAATGAATGTATTGCGCAATGCAAAAGATAAGGATCCAAAACACAATAAAGATAAAGGTGACTGGGTGCAAGTCTCACGGTTGGGTGCACCGCTCGTGAACGAAGTGGTTATCCCGCTCGGTGATAAAGATGTATGGAACGCATCAAAGCCAAGTGACGATGCACAATTTGCTCAATACGTAGCCAATCCAGAACTCGGTAATCTCCTTAAGGCGTTGTATAACATCCAAGTTCCACCTCAAGGAGCGTTTGGAACAGACAAGCAACGTGATGACTTAATTGCCATCTTCCTTACCGGTATCCCCGGGTTAACTAAGACAGCTACCGTAACTCCGTCTGAACAACTTCGATTGAACCTCGCTGTAGCTCCAACCGTGACTCCAAATAGTCTCGGAGTAGTTGCTGGCGATAATCAAGGGTATCCAAACGGCCGTCGACTCGCTGACGATGTGACTGATATCTCGATTAAAGCAGTGGCCGGAGCCGCCTACCCACTCTTTCATCCAGAATTTAACGCAGACCCACTCGCCGCACAGTTGGGTGATGGGGTAGATAAAAACGATGCTGAATTTAGAACTACTTTCCCGTACCTCGCGCTGCCATGGAGTGGTTTTGAATCAGTGCCGCATCAACAGTAAATAGTATTTGGAACACGGGCGCATTGACGCTCGTGTTTCGGATAGTATTCCGTACAATTACTCTATTCACATATGTCTAAGACACTCACCAGTAATACACTTTTTGCCCTCGTCGCTAGCATAGCTATGGTGAGTAGCGGACTTTATATTTGGTCACAAATTAACGACGCCAAAAGTGAGGTTGTAGCTGAAATACCTACTGCTACAAGTGCACGCGTCGCTACAGTAGAAGCACAATTAGCAGCTGATCCCACTAATGTAAATATAGCGTTATCATTATCTGAATTGTACCTGCAAACTATTCGGGAGACGGGAGATGCTCGATTGTATGAAAAAATTGATACCGTTTTGACTACGGCCCAATCTGCTCGTCCAACCGATGCCCGAGTGCTGGCTAAACGTGCGGAGCTAGCTAATGGTCGTCATGAATTTAACGAAGGCTTAGAACTGATAAACGAGGCGCTTGCCCTTGATGATACGGCTGCAACGTATTATGGGATTAAAACCGATGCAGAGATTGAATTGGGTCAGTATGAAGCAGCTCAACAATCACTGCAAAAAATGGTTTCGCTAAAACCGAATTTCAGTTCCTATACACGGATAGCGTACGTGCGAGAATTATATGGAGATAAGGAAGGAGCACGTGAAGCTCTTGAAGCAGCTATTTCAGCCGGAAGTGTCTACACTGAAAACATTGCTTGGGCGCACGTTGAATGGGGTAAACTTTTATTTGGCACCGCTACAGATGAATCGAAAAAACAATTTGAGCAGGCTCTAGCGCTCTATCCTAACTACGCTCCGGCGCTGGAGGGGTTAGGACGAGTTGCGTATGATGCAGGAGATAAAAATGAAGCTTTACTTTATTTTACTAAAGCATTTGAAGTGTTACCTATAGCTCAGTACGCCACGACCTTGGGTGACTATTACACTCTTGAAAAAGAGGTTGGGAAAGCGGAGCAATACTATACCCTGGCTGACCTTGCTTATAGAGATTCAAAAGGCGTAAATGTTGATTTGGAATACGCCTACTTTTTGGCCAGACACGGGGATGGAGGGGAGGCACTCACACGGGCTAGCCGGGCGTATGATGCGCGTCCGTCACTATTTGCTGCCTACACGTATGCGTTTGCATTATATAAAAATAATAAACTAACTGAAGCTGAGGAAAAAATTACCGAGGCTATGAGGATCGGTGAATATGACCCGGATATTGTAATGCTCGCGAGTACCATATATGCTGCTAACAATAATACAAAACAGGCTGAGTCGTATGCTGCTACAGCAAAAAATCTTTCGACGTACGGGGCGCTTTTAAACTCGACCGTTTTTACTAATTAAAATAGAGTATATGAAATACGTACTGGCTGTAACTATCTTGATGTTCCTGTTTACCGTTACGATACAGGTTAAAGCCCATGAACTATTGCCTCAAGAGGTTATTAATTTCCTAAAAGAAAATCCCGATGCTACCAGTGAGGAAATTAATGAATTTGCCGAAACACAAAGTCCGGAAGTGGCGGAAAAAATTAGAGTATCATCTGCTGATGATATTACGCTCTTAACGCAAAATAATGATGCGGGATTTTTTCATAATGCTAAAGATTTTGTCTCGTTAGGGATTGAGCATATTCTCGCTGGTCCCGACCATATTTTGTTTGTGCTCTCGTTACTGCTGATGTTTGTATCGGTGGGTGAAATATTTAGATTGGTCACTACGTTTACTATTGCGCATTCACTCACGTTAATTTTGGCAGGAACGGGAACTCTGGTTTTGTCATCTGCTATTGTTGAGCCGGTGATAGCCTTATCTATTGCAGTAGTGGCAATAGTAACGACATTTTTTGGACATTTGCGAGTTATGGCGCATCAGTGGGCCAAGACAGCCTTGGTCTTTTTCTTCGGTTTATTTCACGGTTTAGGGTTTGCTGGGTTACTCACCGAAATTTCAGTACCTAAAGAAACCTTTCTCTCCTCATTGTTGTCATTCAATATTGGGATAGAACTGGGACAGTTGCTGATTATTGTAATCGCACTGCCAGTATTGCTGTATTGTAAACAAAAAACCTGGTATCCACGGGCGGTAAAGATAGTCGCAATTATTATTTCGGTAATTGCAATTGTGTGGTTTTTTGAACGACTAGTGGCGTTGTTCTAATTTATTTCCGTAAAATTTTAGCCAAGTCTTTGCCTTTCGCTAACTCGTCTACGAGTTTATCGAGGTAGCGAATTTCGCGCATAAGAGGGTCGGTAATGTCTTCAATGCGTACACCACAAATAACCCCGGTAATTAATTGCCGAGATGGGTTTAGTTTTGGCGCTTGATTAAAAAAGTCTTCAAAATTGGTTTGCTTTTTAATTTGGCTGTTTAATTTTGCTTGGGTGTAACCGGTGAGCCATTTGATAACGGTATCAACTTCGTCTTTACTCCGACCTTTCCGTTCGACTTTTTTGATATACAAAACATAGACGCTCGCAAAGCTCATGGTATATATCCGGGGAATCTTTTTTGTATCGGCGTTCATGAAGAAATTTTACCATAATAGATGAGGCCTTTTGTTTTCTGAAATGAAATCAGGGACAGGTCGGAGGCTGTATTAACAATCACCGGTGGGTTATAATTACTGTATATGAAATTCATCGTCACGTACCAAATGCCGCACGAAGGACTTGATGCCTGGATGGGGTTACCTGAAGCCGAACGTAAAACTCAAGAAGCGGTCATGCAATCACAGTGGAATGACTGGATGCAACATCATACTGACGTTATCAAAGAAACCGCCGGGGTAGGGAGACCAAAACGTATTACGGCCTCAGGAATTGAAGACGCACGAAATGACATTATGATGTACTCCTTTGTAGAGGCAGACTCACTTGAGGCCGCAGCAAGCTTATTTGTTAACCATCCGCATTTTGCAATTCCGGGAGGATCAATTGAAGTGATGGCAGTGAATATAAACGTAAGTTAGTGGTATTACCACGGCTTCGTCATTAAAGAGTGCACACTACATTTTTTTTAAAATGTATTTGCTATACTAAACAATATGTCACAATCAACCTTTTTCATTATTGTTTTTTTATTACTAGGCGGATTATATTTTTACGTTGAGAGTCAAAGTGTGGATTTTTCTAAAAATGTAGGTAGTAACCCTGGTGACGAGAATGCTCAAGTGATTATCGGCGAGGATGGCAACGAAGGGGAAACAGATTTTGTGCCATCGGAAAATAGTTCAGTGGGTGAAATTTTCATTGATGCAAGCGCGCAACGTGCGGGCAAAAATATCACTATTTCCCAAGTGAATCTAGCTGAACCAGGATATGTAGTGGTGTATGAAAACGTTGATGATAATGCTACAACGATGCTCGGTTCAAGTGTATGGTTGCCGGCTGGAGGTAGTAGTAACGTAAGCGTGCCGCTCTCTCGAGCTACGTTGGTTGGGGAACAAGTGTGGGCCTTTCTATTTCGCGAATCTAACGATGACGGCTCATTTAATGAAGCGAGTGATGCAAAAGCGACAGATGCGATGGGTGAGTCAGTGTCGAGTCTCATTGAAATTTCAAACTAATTGCTAAAAACAGCTTGCTTTAGTTGAGGTATACAGCCCAGGTTTTATTATTGTCAGTAATTTTGGTACAGTAAGGTAATGCAAGAGTTTTATGATTCTAAAACTGAAACTCAATCGGTAGCGGAGTTTTTGTCGGGTATTAATAGCACGCTTGCTCGTCATAGTGGACGGGTTGAGGGGGAAGTTACGAGTGTTAAAGATACCTACCCAACGGCAGTGTACTTTAGTATTAAGGACACAACGCAAGACGCGTTACTCTCGTGTGTTATTTGGAAATCTATCTACGTGCAAAATGGTGTGCGTATTAAAGAGGGGGATAAAATTATTGTTACCGGGACTCCAGAAATTTATGCCGCCCGCGGATCATTTTCGATGAAGGTCAATACCATTGAATATGCAGGCGAAGGACAGCTAAAAAAAGCCTATGACGAACTTAAGATAAAGCTTGAGGCCGATGGGTTATTAGCGACTGAGCGGAAGCGGCCCCTGGCGCTCTACCCTCGTCGTATCGGCGTGATTACTTCGCGGTCCGGCGTAGTGATACAAGATTTTAATTCAAATTTGGGTCGGTACGGTTTTCAGATAACGATGGTTGATTCCCGTGTTGAAGGGAAAGATGCGATACATGAATTGTTGGCGGCGTTAAAAACCATGCGCAAGCAGGATATAGAAGTGCTGGTGATTATGCGCGGGGGTGGATCGTGGGAGTCATTGCAACCGTTTAATACGGAATCAGTTGTCCGAGCGATAGCCAGCTTTCATTGTCCGGTACTCACGGGAATTGGTCACGATGTGGACGTAACGTTAGCCGAACTGGTAGCCGATCGAGGAGCGTCTACACCTACCGCCGTGGCGGAAGCATTAAATGAAACTTGGGACACGTTACAAAGTTCGCTTGAACAGGCTGAAGTAAAAATTATGAATTCATTACAACAGCGGTTGTCTGAAGTCGGTAGTACCATTGATAGTCGCCAGGCACGACTACTGCGACAATATGACGCCATTATATCTAACGCTCGATTGAAACTCACCGGAACTACCCGCGCCATTGAACACGCGTACCGCACCATTGAAACGATAATTACTAAAGCCAATCTTTCCTTCCAGAATGTAGTCACTATTCTTCAAGCTGAAATGAAATCAGTACAGCGAGGATTGAAGCAATCTGAGAGTTTGATACGGAGAAAATTACGGTTGGTTCTCAAGGAATCACACAGCGAGCTCTTGGGTACCGGGCGGTATATAGCAGCCGAGCAGAGACGCATTATTGCTACCGCCGGGCAGCGACTGACCCAAAGTGAGCAAGCCATAAAAATTGCTGATCCGGCGCGAACGTTACGGCTGGGGTACAGTTTGTCCTATGTGGGCGGTAAAATTATTCGCTCCACCGCTGATGTGCACGAGGGTTCTACAGTAGAAGTGCGGGTCCATGACGGAAGCTTTACTACCGAGGTTAAAAAGGTACAATAAAATACTATGGTTGCAAAAAAACAAGAAATTAATCTCACACGTTCACTTTCAGAACTCACGGCTATTGTGAATTGGTTTGATGAACAGGAGAATGTTGATGTCGAGCAAGGGTTAGAAAAAGTTCGGTCGGCCGCGACGCTTATTAAAGAATCAAAAGCTCGCTTGGCGCAAATTGAAAACGAATTTAAAGAAATTGAAAAGGAAATGGGTTCACTCGCTCTTGACAATGATGAAGATGCTTTAGAGTAAGGTATGCGAACAACGGTCTCGTTAGGGCTTTTGGTGCTCGTCGCGAGTATCGTGATGTTTGTTGTGCGTACAAATCAATCAAGTACGCCTCCCGTTCAGATGCAAACGCTAGAACCGTTACGTGAGACAAACGAAGAAAATACAGTAAATCAGCCGGTCACTGAACGCTATGAGGCGAGAGTGGATAGAGTGAATGTCATCTTTGAACAGTGGGACTATCGTCGCTTTCGATTACAAACTAATGATTTAGTTCGAGAAGGAGATATGAATAGTGAGCGGGGATTTGAGAACGATACTGATGCCAGTGTGTATGTACTTAATTGGCAAAAACCGGAAGGAGAACATATTCGGTATGTACGGTTAACTGCAGAGCCCGATAGTCTTTATGTGCTTGATACTGACAACAAAATCATCAAAGGGAGTAAACTTACGCGGAAGTAGACGATACCTTGACATACAATATTTTTAATTTATAGTGTTAGAGAAGAAAATCCGTGTTTTTTAGGAGGACGCACATGGAAAAGTTCCTATGGTTTATCGTTGCGGCAGAGTCGGCGTACATCATCTATCTGCACTTTAGTGAATTTGTCGATCGGGCTGAGAAAAACGCTTTGAATGTGCCGGCCACGTTCAAATCTCGGCGCACTGTTGAGCAACCGTCTGATCCAATGCCGGATGCGACTCACCCTCAGGTGTATCCACTTTCTCACCGTGCTGGCACGGGCGACACCATGGTGGTCAAGAACGCTCGCACGTCCGAGCAGAACATGTACGATGCTAGTAGGGGTGATTAGGCCCTATCGCTAAAAATATAAGCCTGTGCACCCGTGCGCAGGCTTATTTTTATGGGTAGTTTCAATTTGATATACTAGTACGTATAGACTCGAAGAATACAAACGATATTTACATAATTTAAACCGGTATGGATTTGTTCACATTAAATTTTTTGGTAGCGATTGGCGGGTTAGGTTTACTAGTAGCGACGATAGTTTTGGTAATTGATTACATCTGGAATCGCAGTACGTTATACAACGGCTGGGTGCATATCTACGTGTGGCCGATTATGGTGGTGACGACGGTGGGGAGTGTGGCCCTCTCCCTGGTCTATTCTGAGTATTTTGGATTTGTGCCGTGTTCGTTGTGCTGGCTGCAACGCATCGCACTTTACCCACAGGCCCTCATGGCATTGATGGCAGTGCGTGCCCAGGAGCGAGTATTTTTCCCACTATATAGTATTGGCTTATCAATGTTCGGACTTTTGGTAGCGGTGTATCACTATATCTATCAAATGATACCAACGGAAACAAAGGACGGTTTTATGCCGTGTCTCGCCGATGGGAGCGCCGATTGTGCCGCTAAGATTATTAATCAATTTGGCTTTGTGACGTTTCCTTTTTTGTCAGCGGTAACGTTTGCGTTTTTAATCATATTGTATCTACATCTTAGACGGGTAAGATAATATGAGAAAGAGGAGTATACTCAAAGTATGAAAACAATTCGAATTGTGTTGGGAGTGCTGATTGTAATCGGTCTTGGTTTGCTTATCACTCAGTCCTACTGGTTACCGCGCTTGGTAGATACAATTCTTGATTGGGAATCAGATGCACCCCAAACGGTTCTGCTACCTGAAACTGCAACCACTACTGCAGAAGGTATAGACACTTGGAACTGGGTGTACGCCACTACTTCTGCTTCGGGGACTCAATTCAACTATCCTAATCCACTCCCTACAATCTATGTGTCTGCCGTTGAATGGCCACCCCAGGTAGTTGTGACAGAAGGGACGGTATCATGTCTTGAAGGTGACATGGCCTCACATAGTGGAGAAGTTACAAGTTCCACCCAACGAGTAATTAATAATCAAAGCTATTGTGTCAGTGAGTCAAAACAAGGGGCGGCCGGCACTTCTTATACTCAGTATCAGTATGCGACCAAGCGAGGTGATTTTGTTGTAAGTGTATTGTTTACTCTCAAAACTCCACAATGTATGAACTATGATGAACCGCGCCAAAGTGAGTGTCAGTCAGAACAGGCCGCGTTTCCGGTGGATGAACTCGCTAGTCGCATTATAGGAAGTGCTGTCCTACAATAATTTTTGTTGAATCGTTTAGGGTCGTATTGTTGTATAATAAGAGTATGCAAAAAATTGTTCCGCATCTTTGGTTTGATACCGAGGCAAAACCAGCCGCTGAATTTTATGCCAGCGTGTTTCCTGATGCAAAAATAATCAGTCACACCGTGATGCGGAATACTCCATCAGGAGACTGTGATGTTATGAAGTTTGAAATCATGGGCTATACCTTTATGTCTATTAGTGCGGGTCCGTATTTTGTGATCAATCCTTCGATTTCGTTTATGGTTACTTTTGACGAAGCAATCTATGAAAACGCTCGAACCCTTATTGATTCGGCGTGGGAAAAATTGATAGACGGCGGGAAGATTATGATGGAGCTTGATACCTATCCATTTAGTGAACGCTATGGTTGGGTTGAAGATAAATTTGGTGTTTCGTGGCAATTATCGTATACCTCACAAAAAGCTGATGAAATACGTCCCAACATTATTCCCTCAATATTGTTTACCGGTAAAGCGCTAGGTAATGCCAAAGCCGCGCGTGATTTCTATTGTTCAGTATTCAAAAACGCTGCTCCCGCTACGTTAGTAATGTCTCCTTCCGAAAATGACTCTGATACGCAGGAGAGTGTAATGTATAGCGACTTTCAATTAGAAGGGCAATGGTTTGCCGCTATGGACAGTGCTCGTGATCATGACTTCGCATTTTCGGAGGCTGTTTCATTTATTGTGAACTGTGATACTCAAGCGGAGATTGATTATTACTGGGAGAAATTGTCGGCGGTACCAGAAGCCGAGCAATGTGGCTGGCTTAAAGACAAATTCGGCGTCTCCTGGCAAATTACTCCAACCGCCATGATTACGATTATGCAGTCAGGCACACCTGAGCAGATTGATCGTGTGGTCCAAGCCTTTTTACCAATGAAAAAATTTGATATAGCAACCCTGGAAGCGGCCTTAAACGGTGCTGCGTAAAATTGATTTTTTTGATATAATATGGTGTAATGTAATTGACGGAATATGACGTAAAGGAGGAGAGATGATGAGTGTTGAATGGGTTGTAAGCATGGTGGTGCTGGGATTTGTGCTGGGGTACATCGTTAGAAAGAAAGTATTAGTACAAAAACAAAAATCACCCCAATGTACTACTGTGGCAGAAGCAGTTCTTAGTTCTTTGCAAGGTAAAGAGGTGTCTCATGTTCCAACATTTCGCCCAGTGCGCAAAGCGCGTATGACAGTAACTGTCATGAACGCTCATGCAAAAGGAAATGGCGTTTTTGAAACCACTCCGCACCAGAAGGCTGATGGGCTAGTGGCCCAGTTTCAAGATCCAAAACTGCAAAAGTTATTTAGCAAAGGATTGGGCGGTTCACTGCAAAGCGACGCCTCGTGTGATGAAAAAGATTAACGTGGCCTCTAGGAGGTGTCTCGTGCCAATGGAGCTTGCCCCGCATACGGGCCGGCTCCTTTTTTATAATTGAGTAAAGAAAATTAGAGTAAGTCAAAATTATGACTCAATCAAAGATATGCGATATAATAGAGTTATGAAATTAATATACATTTTTGTGGCCGTAGTAGCGGTCGGAATTGCGGGGTTTTATGCACTTAATGATTATATTTTTACTGAAAAGCAAGCGGAAACAGTTACAGAAACCCCGAGGGCTCCGGTTGTTGATTCGCTCGCGACTACTAATGCCGAAGCAGTAGTTGTAGCGCCTATTTCGCACGCAACGATGGTGTTGACGTTTGGTGAGGTAGTGGTATATGTCGATCCAGTGGGAGGAGCAGAAGCTTTTGCGGGGCAACCACCAGCAAATATTGTATTGGTAACTGATATTCATGGCGATCATTTGAGTACTTCAACGTTAGAGGCAGTGATGGGAGACACAACTACTCTCATTGCTCCACAGGCGGTACAAGAATTGCTTCCGGCGTCGCTTGCGTCTCGAGTAACAGTGATGGCTAATGATGATACGCGTACCGAACAAGGTTTGTCTATTACGGCTACGCCGATGTATAACGTTCCAGAAACGGCTGACAGTCGACATGCAAAAGGACGGGGTAATGGGTACTTGGTTTCCGTTGAAGATACTCGGGTGTATATTGCGGGTGATACCGGACCAATTCCGGAAATGATGGCGTTGACTGACATTGATGTGGCGTTTGTACCGATGAACTTGCCGTACACCATGGGTGTAGAAGAAGCATCACAAGCAGTGCTCGCGTTTGCTCCTACTAAAGTTATTCCGTATCACTACAGACAACCAGATGGGTTTGCGGATGTAGAAAAATTCAAATCTCTAATTGAGGCGGGGAACAAAGACATTGAAGTTGAATTATTGGGCTGGTACGAATAAGTACCTTCTTGTAGGGTTGTGGTGTTCTGCAAAGCGGTTAGAAGGGAGTGGTATACTTACTACCGTATGAAATACTCAATTTTTGCCTTTGCTTTGACGCTAGTAGTCGGAGGGTTGCTCGGGAGTAAGACTGCGTATGGAGCGACTACCGGGGAAACATTTTCAGTGCCTGTTTTGTTTGGGGTGACGGCTTCGTCAGTACGATCTGATTTTGGTGAACCACGCGGTAACGGGACGCGAAGTCATGAAGGGCAAGATATGTTTGCTCCTAAAGGCACGCCGATTGTGTCTCCGACCAAAGCCACCGTGATTGCTACAGGAAATGGCGAGAGTGCGGGAAAGTTTGTGTACACTTCCAACCCGGGCGGTGAAGTTTTTCGCTACATGCACCTCGATACAATAGCGCCCATACGACGTGGCGATAGATTAAATGTAGGAGATATTATTGGGACGGTGGGTGATACAGGGAATGCTCCAGATGGGGTGTACCATTTGCACTTTGAAGTCCGCGACGATGATAATAAAGCTACCGATCCGTATGTACGATTAGGAGCTGACTTTACCTTGAAGCAAAAAATTTCATTTTTACCGCAGCATTTTAAAAAGCTCAGAAATGATGGAGAGTACGCCGCCTTTCTCACCAGCACTTTTTCTAAAGAAATAATGGAGGCTGCGCGGTTAGGGTATGACCTGCCGACTGCGATTGATACGGAACTTAAAAAATCCGGATTAGGAACAGCAATAGATGCGCAACTCGCGTTACAAAAAATCATCGCAACCATTCCAAGTGTCCTCATGTCAGATTTAAAAACTGGCGATACGGGCGCCTCGGTATCGTTGTTACAACTATACCTACTATTTTCGAGTACCGGCCCTGCTCGTGACACGCTCGCGCTTAGTGGCGCTACCGGGTATTTTGGACCTGCAACCACAGCGGCGCTCGCTGAATATCAAACTAATAATAAACTTATTGCGAGTGGTATCTATAATACCCTCACCCGAGACATAATGATGGATGTATAATATTGTCATAACTTCAATACTTATGGAAAAACCAGCTGCGCTTAATGATTCATTTTCGATAGTAAAACGTGCAAAAAGTTTTACGCATGCCGGGAGGGGAGTATGGATTTTTGTAAAAAGCACCCACAATGCGTGGATACATTTAGTATTTTTGGCGGCCGCGATATTTCTGGGTATGTACTTTTCAATTACAGTGGTGGAATGGATGGTGTTGGTGCTCGCTGGAGGATTTGTATTGTGTGCGGAAGCTTTTAATACCGCCATTGAAATTGATATTGATTTAACTTCACCGGAATACCATCCGTATGCTCGGGATACTAAAGACGTGGCTGCGGCGGCGGTGTTAATAGCTGCTACCACCGCCTTAATCTGTGGGTTCTTTATTTTTGGCCACTACATTCTCGCAATGCTGTAATATACGTATTTTTTGTCATAAAATTCGGGTTTTTAGTACCACACCGATGGAAATAATAGGTACATTGGGTTTATACTTAGAGGGTAGTTATTAAGGTTTAATGCATCACATGAAAAATAAATACCTCGCTGAATTTATTGGAACGTTTGCACTCTCATTTATAATATTAGCCACTGTATCTAAGCTTGAACCATCTCCCATCCCGCTCGCGTTGATTGCTGGTCTGACGTTAGGATTATTTGTGTACACTATTAGTGGAATCTCTGGAGCGCACCTGAATCCGGCAGTGACAATCGGCGTCTGGTCTATTAAAAAAATATCGAGTAAAGATGCGGTGGGGTATATATTCTTTCAAGTATTTGCCGCCGCGGTAGCCATCGTGCTCGTGCGAACCCTCGGGATGGTTATTCCGTCTGCTACAGCACCGGGATTTGCCGCCCCCTTCTTTTTTGCCGAGGCGCTTGGCGCTTTCTTTTTTACGTTTGGAATTGCTGCTGTGGTGTATGGCAGAGTTTCAAACGCACTCTCAGGAGTAGTTATCGGTGGGTCATTACTACTAGGAATTTTAATAGCCAGCGCTACCGGCTCGTTGGGCATTTTGAACCCGGCCGTTGCGTTTGCGCTTAATGCAATTTCCATCATGTATCTCCTAGGTCCTGTCGTTGGGGCAATTGTTGGCTTTAATGTGTATCGGTACCTTGTGAAGTAATTGGTCATCATAACGCCCAGAGGACATCTATTCATATGAGCGTAATCACGGTAGGATAGGCTACATGAAAAATCCCGCCGAAACATTACGTCAAGAATTAGCAGACGAACAAAAAGAGTTATATAAAGATGCGTTTTTAACGCTGGTAGCCTTTGTCGGGTTAGCAGTTGGAATCTACGTCCAAGTCACTGAAGCTCCGTCTCTGTTTATGTGGATTGGTTTTGGGTTGTCGTTCCTCGCCGGGGGACTTGCGCCAGCAAAGCAAGCTGTTGAAAGTTTGCTTGCGGGTAAATTAGACATTGATTTACTCATGGTCTTGGCTGCAATCGCGGCGGCGCTAGTGGGTGCTCCTCGTGACGGAGCGATTTTATTGTGCCTCTTTAGTCTCGCCGGAACCCTTGAATCCTATGCGCTCGGGAACACCAAAAAGGCGGTTGTGTCCCTGATGAAAATTCGTCCTGATGAAGCGAACCGTCTGAGTCTATCAGGAGAAATTACTGTCGTGCCGGTAGAAAATTTGGTTATTGGAGATGTAGTTGTTATCAAGCCAGGAGAACGGGTACCGATTGATGGAAAAATTTCCTTCGGAGAAAGTAGTATTGATCAATCCTCAATCACAGGGGAATCTGTTCCGGTTGATAAAATAATTGGAGACACCGTGTTTGCCGGTACGGTAAACGGACACGGTGTGTTGCAAGTAGTAGTTACACAAACCGCTAGTCATTCCACACTCGCGCGGATGATTACCTTAGTAACAGAAGCTCAAGCCAAACGGTCACCGAGTGAGCGGTTTAGTGATTGGTTTGGAGAACGCTACACGTTAGTGGTGCTCGTGGGAAGTACGCTTGGTTTGATTGGGTTTCTATTGGTCGGGTTCTCGCTTTCGGACGCACTGTATAAAGCCGCTACGTTACTAGTCGTAGCGAGTCCCTGTGCGATTGTGATTTCTGTGCCGGCCGCTATCCTTTCAGCGTTAGCTGCTTCAGCGCGCCAAGGTATGTTATTTAAAGGTGGAGCGGCGCTTGAAACCTTTGCCCATATTGATACTATCGCCTTTGATAAAACCGGTACCCTGACAACAGGAAAGATGCAAGTGATGGCGATGGAAGCTGTGTCTGTGGAGGAGGCAGAACTAATGCGTATCGCCCTTGCGCTTGAAGTGCACTCGGAGCATCCGTTGGCGCGTAGTGTAGTAACGTATGTTCGCGAACACAACACGTCAGAATTAGTAGTGACTAATGCAAAAGCGGTACCGGGTAAAGGAATCGTAGCTACCATTGATGGGCGCACGTATGGCGCAGGAAATAGGGCACTGCTTCGCTCAATGAACGTATCGATTGATAATGCAACAGAAGCGCGCATTGAGGCGTATGAAACTGAAGGCTATACAACTATTCTGGTTGCCAGCGATACGCTTTTAGGAATTTTTGCCATCGCCGATAGTGTACGCGCTACTGCTAAAGAAACAGTAGCTGCCCTGCGCGCTTCGGGGATTACCCGGATTGTGATGGTAACGGGAGATAACATCAGGGCTGCGCATCATATTGCGCGGGCGGTGGGGATTGATGAAAAAGATGTCTACGCTGAATTACTGCCAGAAGATAAAGTTCGAGTAGTTGAAGAGCTAAAATCAGTGGGCAGAGTGGCCTTTGTAGGAGATGGGGTAAATGATGCGGCTGCCCTCGTGACTGCCCAAATTGGCATAGCTATGGGTACCGCCGGTAGTGATGTGGCGCTAGAAGCAGCAGATGTAGCGCTTTTGTCTGATGATTTACAAAAGATAGTAGCGGCGAGAAAGTTGTCGCAAAAAACCAACAGTATCATTAAGCAGAATCTTATCTTTGCGCTCGGGATTCTCGTCATTATGGTGATCGTTACTACTTTCTTTTATTTGCCGTTGCCTTTGGGGGTAATCGGTCATGAAGGAGGAACTTTGTTGGTTGTCCTAAATGGACTAAGGTTGTTGCTTAAATAGGTGAGGGCCATAAAAATGGCAGGCTTCGTTGTTGCTCTGCACGAAATGATACTCACCGTACAAGAAGTACGGCTCGCACCATTTCATTTGAGCGCCTAGAATCCTACTCATTTTAATGACCCTATATGAAATTTTAATCACGACGTTTCTGAAATCTACCCTTGCTGAGGGAGAATAAATAAATTTATAAAATAGTTTAGATGGGGCGAGGGATGGTATACTGGGGATTATGAAGTCCTTATTGTCGTTCGGGGTGTGGCGTACCTTACTGTTATTGATTGGAGGGGCGGTAGTGATTATGGGGTTATTTGTGGTTCGAAATAGTATGTTAGAAAATAATGTCCCACCGTTGAGTACAAAATATCTGGATACTAGTCTTCCGGTTGAAACACGAATACAGGATTTAGTGGCACAGATGACGCTAAAGGAAAAAATTGGCCAGATGGCGCTGGTTGAAAAAAACAGCTTGACCAATCCTTCTGATATTGCTACCTACGGATTAGGGGCAGTATTAAGTGGTGCGGGAGCCAAGCCGGAACAAAATACTGCCGACGGCTGGCGCACGATGATTGAATCGTTTCAAACTCAGGCTCAGTCCAATCGTTTAAAAATTCCAATTCTCTACGGAGTTGATGCGGTGCACGGGCACGCATTATTGCCAGGGACCGTAGTGTTCCCCCATCAAATTGCCTTAGGAGCAACTGGAGACGCCACCTTAGTGAAACAAATAGCTCAGGTGACCGCTCGTGATTTACAAATGGTGGGTGCCAATTGGAATTATGCTCCAAATTTAGATTTGCCGCGTGATATTCGTTGGGGACGGGTGTACGAAGCGTATTCAGATGACCCACTCTTAGCAGCACGCTTAGGGAGTGCCTATGTCGAAGGCTTACAAACCTATCCGCAAGCCAACAGCGAAACGATGCCGGTGCTTGCTACACTCAAACACTTTGTAGGCGTGGGGGCAATGCAATGGAAGACCTCAACCAACAAAAATTTTTCTATTGATCAAGGGAAAACCAATGACGATATCGAACATTTAGAAAAACAATATCTGCCACCATTTAAATCCGCCATCAACGCAGGTGCGTTGTCGGTTATGGTTGGTTTAAACGAGTGGGGCAATAATCGACTGATTCGAAATAAATCCATCCTGACGGGGGAATTGAAAACAGAGCTTGGATTTATGGGATTTGTGGTTTCTGACTGGTATGGTGTCTATGAAGGAGTGTTGAATAAATTTATAGCGAGCACTCGCGCCATTAATGCAGGAGTGGATATGGTGATGTTGCCGTTTGATTACAAAACGTTTATAAAACATGTGACGTGGGCGCATCGGTTTGGACTAATTTCTACCGCTCGCATTGATGATGCAGTCACGAGAATCATGCGCGCTAAATTTGCTCTTGGGATGTTTGACGGTATTGATTCAAGAGAGGCAGTAGTGCCATCGCTTGCGTCTGATCAAGCGCTCGCTCGAACCGCGGTGGCACAATCACTGGTGTTACTAAAAAACACTAACGATGTATTACCCCTATCTAAAACCACGCGTCATATTCGTGTAGCCGGCAGTGCGGCTGATAATGTTGGAAGGCAATCTGGTGCCTGGACGGTAGAGTGGCAGGGTGTCGATGGTAACGTCCTTACCCCGGGTACCTCAATCTTGCAGGGCATTAAGGACGCTGTGTCACCGCAAACTATTCTTGAATACAGTTTGATGGGGGAATACAAAACTGCTGGCCAAAAAGCCGACGTGGGTATTGCAGTGGTCGGAGAAGTGCCGTATGCCGAAGGCTGGGGTGATCGAGAGTACCCCATTTTATCTAATGAAGATTTGAAAACTATTCAAAATTTGCAAGCTAATAGTAATCAGGTTGTGGTCATCATTGTGTCCGGTCGACCTCTGTTAATTAGTAACGAAGTAGATTCGTGGGACGCGCTCGTGGCAGCGTGGCTCCCGGGCAGTGAAGGAGCGGGCGTGAGTGATGTGTTGTTTGGTGACAAACTATTTATGGGCACCTTGCCCCTACCGTGGCCTAAAACAGCCGAGCAATTACCCATTGACGTAAACGGGATTACGGCTGATGGTACGCCAGTATTATTCCCGCGGTATGCTGGTTTGTCGTATTAAGTATGGCCAAGCCTCGTACTCAACAAAACTTCAGTATCGATATCTTTGATGTCGTGGTTATTGGTGGCGGACCGGCAGGGATGATGGCTGCCATTGAAGCGGGTAAGCGTGGCAAGCGGGTACTACTTATTGAAAAAAATCCTGGACTCGGGAAAAAGCTTTTGATTACTGGCGGGGGACGGTGTAACGTCACCAATAATAAACCCGTCGTGCGAGAGATGCTCAGCCAGTACAAAGAAGCGGGAAAATTTTTGTTCTCGACCTTTATGCAGTACGGAGTGACCGACACGATTACTTTTTTTGCTGAACGCGATTTATCGTTTATTGAAGAAAATGAAGGTCGTTTGTTTCCGCACACCCAAAAAGCGGAATCAGTATTTTTAGTATTAGAAAATGAGTTAAAAAACCAAAAGGTAACCGTACAGACCGGTAAAAGAGTAGTGGCTATTACAAAATCCACTACTGAATTTGTAATTACACTAGTTCCATACAGTGAGGTACGGGCTCAGTCAGTAATAGTAGCAACCGGCGGGACAGCCCGACCAGAAACAGGTTCAACGGGGGATGGGTATGTTTGGTTGCAGAAACTAGGGCACACCATTCACAAAGGTAACGATACGCTCGTGCCGGTCGCCGTTAAGGAAAGTTGGACTAAAACATTAGGGGGAGTGAGTATTCCCGATGCTTCGATATCGATATATTGCAATGGTGTGAAGCGACAAAAAGCTACGGGTAAACTATTATTCACCCATGTTGGACTATCAGGCCCGCTTATTTTAAATCAAAGCAAACTCATCGGAGACGTACTCGTAGAAGGCGAAGTGACAATAAAAATTGATTTGGTTCCTGAAATCGACGCGAGTGTAGTGCAGGAAGTGTTGCTCAGTAAATTTACTGAGACTCCTAATAAAAAACTAAAAAATGTTTTAAGTGAGATGATTAAAACTGCTCTCGTTATACCACTGCTAAACTCGCTCGATATAGATGGAGAAACTCCCGTTCATAGTGTCTCGGCCAGTAACCGAAAACGAATTGGCGTCACCATCAAAGCGCTCCCTTTAACCGTTACCGGTTTGCTTGGTTCAGATAAAGCAGTGGCCACCGCAGGCGGAGTAGATTTACGCGAGATAAATTTTAAAACCATGGAGTCAAAACTCGTACCCGGGTTGTATGTGGTCGGAGATGTTTTAAATATTAATCGACCGTCAGGGGGGTATAGTTTACAGTTGTCGTGGTCGACGGGCGCCGTCGCGGGCAGAAATATCTAAAAGGGAGACGGCTTCCAGAAACGGCACATTTCGTTGTGGAATGAAGAACAGAGTGTAGCGACAATTCTGAATTTCTGTCCCGATTTTTTCTTCCCTTGGGAAAATCGCTGGACCAGCTGCCGTCTTTGTCCTTTCGCTTCTTACAGAAGCTGTCCACTCATTGGTTATTTTTGCAAAATCCCTCAATGAGTCTTGCGAAGTGACATTGAGTCACTTCTCACCTAGAACTGTACTCGTTTATGAAACCCTACCGGTAAATTAAAAGATTGCATATAATTTAGGAAAACGTTTGAGTGAACATAACTTATTTTAGAAAAATAAAAAAATAATAATTTAGTGGTAGTATACTTACACCTATAAATTTATGAATGAACAGCCGAAAAATCCGTTGCATGGGGTTACTTTGAAGGCAATTTTGGAATTTTTAATTGCTGAGTATGGGTTTCCGAAGTTGGGGGAGAAGATTGCCATTAATTGTTTTATTGATAAGCCGAGCCTTAATTCTAGTCTGGTATTTTTACGCAAAACACCGTGGGCTCGGGAAAAAGTAGAAAAACTGTATCTTCAAACAATAAAAAGACAACAAAAACAAGCGGGGAAATAGTGAATTAATACAGTTAGCTTTAAGAAGCAGGGTATAATAGGGCATATGAAACTTATTATCATTATTCAATCGTTGATTATTGTGGCCTTAGGTTACTACGTGTATCTGATTAGTAATCCAAAAACTGAAGTAGTGGTAGAACCACCGGTAACTCCAATCCCAACCGCGCCAGCAGAAGGAGAACCACGAGAAGGTTACACCCCGCCAACCAGTAACCCACCCGTTGACCCTCTCACCGCCTCAAGTTCAGTAACCGGTCACAGTGACGTAGGTATGGAATTTCCAACCCCCGACGAAGAAATGTTTTCTCAGTAACATTACGCAAAATTACACCACAAAATACCAAGTAAGAGACAAAACCTCCTACTTGGTATTTTTATAATGTAATCTAGCAGCTCAATAAAATCTAAACTCTCTCTGAAAAGGAAGGATTGTCAAAAATAGATTTAGTCCTAGGCGCGCAAGGAATGTTTGATAAATCTAAGAGAATTAGTTAGGACAGTGAAAAATAGATATAGCCCTAGGAGATGGAATAAAATAATTTGAGACGTACTTTTTTGTACGTTGAAATTTATTTTATGAACAACGACAACGGGATATGCTATTTTTACCTGTCCGTTTGGTAGTCTTTTTCTACGTATATGGATACAGTCCGTCGCTTTCTCGCCTTTCCCTTCAACACATGGCGGTGGGATTTGTAGATTTTATGGACGATAAACTTTTCGGCGAGGAAATCGGTTAACACTTCTTCAGAGTAGACATATTCATCTACTCCGATAACGGGGTGGACGTAGGCGCCGGCTTCTTTGCCGGGGAAATCACGCAGGAGTCGTCTGGTGTGGAGGTCTTCGTCGGCGAGGAAGGTTTTCATAAACATAAACCCGCCTGGTACGAGGACACGAAATATTTCATCGCGTAAAAACTCGCGCTCTTTTTTATTTAAAAAGTGTGAGGTCATCATGTCGAGCACCAGACTCTGCGAGTTATCTGGTACGGTGAGTAAGCCAGCAATACTGCGGGCCTCGTAGGTGAGATCAAATTGCGTTGAGGCCTGCTTGGCTTGTTCGATGGCTTGGGCACTGATGTCGTAGCCAACTCCTTTCATCCCAAACTCGCGTGCTAAGAAAATTAAGTTACGTCCATTACCACACCCAACATCAAGGACCGAGGCGCCCACTGCTAATATATCTCCCCGTTTTTGACGGATGATATATCGGGTGAACTTTTCGAGATCCTCACTGTGATCAGTAGAGAGTTTGAGGTGGTCAGCATTTTTATACTCGTTATCCCAAAACGTAGTCCCGTGAGTTTTCTTTTTTTGTTTTCGTATGAAGGGTCGTTTTGCCACAGTTTTTAAAATGAATTTACATTACAGCATAAAAATCCATATTTTACAAGGTGAAAAGTTTCCAATCAATTGAATTTATTTGTTACAATATGCGATATGAAAAATCCATGGGTAGTAATTGCGGTGATTATGTTTGTGTTGATTGGGGGAGCAATCTGGTATTCATCAAGTGTGTCAGAAAAAGCCAATGAAGGAGTAACAGTGCAAAGCCATATTAAAGGTAATGAAAACGCGACGGTCACACTCGTGGAGTACAGTGATTTTCAGTGTCCAGCCTGTGGAGCGTTCCAACCGGTGGTAAATGAAGTGATGACAGAATTTGGTGACTCAGTTAAATTTGAATACAAACACTATCCGTTAGTGCAAATCCATCCGTTTGCCGAACCGGCCGCACGCGCTGCTGAAGCGGCTGGGCAACAAGGAAAGTTCTTCGAATATGCCGATAAACTATTTGCCGGTCAAGATGAATGGTCTAAATCAACAAACCCAACTGGTTTCTTTAAAAAGTATGCTGAAGAACTTGAGCTTGATTTGGAAAAATTCGCCCAACACCAAAAATCAAGCCTGCTCCAGGACAATATAAAAACAAACATGTATGAAGCTCGAGATTTAGGGTTAACCGGCACACCATCGTTTTACCTTAATGGGACCAAGATGGAAGTGTCCTCATACGATGACTTTAAAGCGCAAATTGCCGTCGCCGTGAATCCACAAATTAATTTCAATCTCCCCCAAGAAGAATTGCAAATGATACCAGTAGAAGGACAGGCAACAGGTTCAGCTAGTTCAAGTGCTCCCGCTGTACAGTTTGGGATTTAACGTCTATGCGTGATACGGGCAATACCTTTGATAACGAAGCGTTTGACGAAAAAATATTTAAAAAATATCAACACGCAAAAGTTTCAGTGTTAAGTAGTATTCGACCGGACTTGTATTGTCTTACAAAAGGTAAGGAAATATTTTTGCGAGGTGAAATCCCACACCCAATTTTTACGTATACTAAAAATAATCGTAATAATTATGACAAACCAGAGGGTTTGCTCCATGAGCTCCATAAAGATCTTGCTCACGATGATGAATTGCCTCAGGTAATTAAAGAGCAATACCATCTAGCTATAGAAGAACGATTATCTAAAATCAAATTACTTCGTCAAACACAGGCCCTGGGTCGAGATGTTAATCCAGAAATGAGCATGCGTTTATTTCTCGAGTATTCAAAGCAACTGTATGGTACTGTTGATGCCGACATTTTTTTAAAAGTGATGCAGACAGCTGAGCGAGAAATTAATAGAATGATAGCTAAACCAAATTTTAATAACGAACATACACCATCTGTAGAACGATTAAAAGCTTTATTTTCATTTTATAAAAAGTCACATCCTCATTTCGTAAGTCTTGAAGTGACTCCGCGAATTGTAGTGTCTCGAACACCTGCGGTTACTGATGCAGGCCTCCTTAAAAATATTTTTGAGGAAGGATTTAAAGAGTATGGTATAGACGACAGCTGGAGTGTAGTAGTCGATAGTAAAGGTGCTCGTTCGACTGTTTCTGTTTCTTATAATTTACAGAAAATTTATTTACCAAGTAGTGAACAATTAATTAAACGAAGTAAACGTAAACGGTTAACAGAAGCACGAGTGCGGGGACTGATTGCTCATGAAATTGGAACGCACGTCGTTCGTAAGATACGGGGGGAACGTTCCGTATTAAAATTATTAGGAGTGGGATTACATCAGTATGAGCAAGGTGAAGAAGGACTAGCAACCTATCGTGAGCAACAAGCGCAATCTTTGCAAGGATATTCGGGGTTAGAGGCATATTTGGCTATTGGTTTGGCACTTGGATCTGATGGTGCTCATCCGCGAAATTTTTCTCAAACTCATGCACTGATGACTGATTATTTTCTCATAACGGAAAATACCTCAATTGAACATGCAAAAGAACTGGCGTGGAATCGATGTGTGCGAATATTTCGAGGGACTTCAGGTATGGTTCCGGGTGTAGTGTTTACCAAAGATTTAATATATCGGAAAGGAAATATGCGTCATTGGGAGGCGGTGAAAAATAATACCTTACCCGACATTACTATTGATGCGGGGAAATTTGATC
Organism: Patescibacteria group bacterium; assembly: GCA_040386275.1. GTDB lineage: Bacteria > Patescibacteriota > Minisyncoccia > Phycocordibacterales > UBA918 > OLB19. Next base: position 57,586 of record JAZKFU010000003.1, on the reverse strand, counting down.
CCACTAATGAACAACATGTTCACTTTCTGCAGTCTATTGGAATAACGTAAAGCGATGTGCTTAGCGGATAATCCAGTTAATTACTACTTGATCCTTGTAACTGTTTAATCGCTCCCACTGGTGCTGTGTGTCTTTAGTTGTGTATAAATTACCTACCAGTGAAGAATCTTCAGAAGTAACCGTAAAATATAAAGAATCTTTTGTAATTTGGGTGTCATCCATACTTATAAACTCATATTTTTTTGGAAGATAGGGTTTGTATCCTAGAGAGATTTTAAATATAGCCAAACCAATACTTGAAGTCATGCCATAACCATTTCTATCTTTTCCATGGCTTATGGTAATTTTTTGTGACCGTGCTGCATGTTCTGTGAGTAAAAAATCTGCATACAATGAAGGACCCGCTGGAAGAGTGCTCATATTCCAGGTGTCGGCAAAAATTTTATAGCTAATATTTACTTCGGTAGCGTTCTCTGAAAAAATAATAGCTCCTAATTTAACCTCACTTTCAGTTATGATTAAAATTTTAAAATCTCGCTTCACTTTATTGAGTGTAGTCTCATAGAGATTAATAATTTGAGGATTATCTTTTTGAGCAATTTTGGCAACATACATTGGTTCAAACCAAGCTAGATGATCTCTAGTAAGTGTTTCAATCGTGTAGGCAATCTCGTCCCTCATTTGATGAGTAAACGTTTTGAGGATACGTTTTGCGTTGGTTTTGTTGTAGTGAGAAAAACTATCGGTGCCGATAGTTTTTCGCCAACTTACTTTATCAGGAATAGTAATTATCATAGAGTGGGAGTATAGAGTGTCACCTGTAGCTGATCACTATATTTAAATAGTTGTTCGTATTTTTGAGCAGTTTCTTCATTTCCAATTATATACCCCTGTATAATTTTATTCCCCGCTACAGGAGCCTCAAGGATAAGAGAGTTATAAGGCAGTGTGTTGAGGTCCGTTTCGTGAATCGAATAGCTAGGTTTAATCTCGGGATGACATCCAGTCGATAATTTAAAAATTGCCACCCCAACATTTGAATGGACTCCATAGGGGTTTAAATCCACACCGTGGACTAAAAACGGTAGCTTGTTCGCTAAGGCATGTTCAGTGGCAATATACTCTGCGTAGAGTGCGGGTGAACATTTGAATGAATGCAAAGACCAGTCAGAAGGGTAGGTACGATACACCATCGAAAGGCGTTCTTTTCGTAATGTGAAAATTGTACCACCAATTGGGACTCCTGCTTCGTAGAGGATTAAAATGTGGTAGGGATGTATAATAATGTCTTTCCCTAAGGTTGTCCCATATACATCATACGGACGAGGGTTGTGCTTCGTTGCTAAATTAGCATTATAGAGTTTTTCAAACCAGGAAATATGCTCTGTCGTCAGTAATTCAAACGAATGGGTAATGGTCGTAGTGGAAATGTCTTTGAGGAGGGATTGAATTTTCTTAGAATTATTTTTTCCAAAATCAGGGAATATTGAGGGGTCAATTTCTTTAATCCAGCGATGTTTTTCAGTATGGTGGATTATCATAGGTTAAATGTTGCTATTTTATAACATATGTGGTATTATAAATCAAATTTGGGAGCGCAAAAAAAGCAAACTTCCCACTCTCTAACCTTCATTTCCTAATTATTGACCGCTATGAAAAAAGCTGATTTAAAAAATATCATAGCTTTTGTGATGAGTGCTCACGGTTCTTCTGTACGCAGTCTTAAAAAATACGCCGAAGATACCAAAACTGCATATAGATTGATGTTAATTTGGGACAATAAAACACCGCTACCGGTAAATGCAGATCGTTTTGATATTGTATTACAAATAGATTTTACAAAACCAAGTAAAATTAGCGAAGCTCTTTTTCCATACCAAGATGAACTGCTCGCAATAACCTGTCGTACTGAAACAAATATTGCCCGGTTTGCAAAAATTATTCCTCATGTGCCGTATTTGCGGACACCAACCAGTGATTCTTTGTCATGGTCCACTGATAAATATGAAATGCGTAAGCGTTTTAAAGTGTACGACCCAAAAATGACTCCTCGTTTTACACTCATTAAAGACGTTTCTGAAAAAGAAAGTAAACGCCTCATTGAAAAAATTGGTTTTCCCATGATAATTAAGCCGGCAAATTTGTCGGGTAGTTTGTTTGTTTCAATTTGCTACCACGAAGATGAACTTAAGAAAGCACTAGCGACCTGTTTTCGTAAAATTCGAAAAGCCTACGAAAAAGATAAGCGTCTAGAAGAGCCTAAACTTCTTGCTGAAGAATATATGGAGGGGGATATCTATTCCATTGATAGTTATGTTAATTCACGAGGTGGGGTATATCATTTGCCATTAGTGCGCGTAAAAACCGGTAAAGATATTGGACATCAAGATTTTTATGGCTATCAACAGATGACCCCCACTATATTAAAGCGAGATACAATAGAACGCGCTGAGCGGGTGGCTGAGACTGCTATTCATGCCTTAGGGTTGCGAAGTACTACAGCGCACACTGAATTAATGAAAATCGATGGGGAATTTAAAGTGATTGAAGTTGGTCCACGTATGGGCGGTGCACGAGATAAGCTCTATTCTCTTAGTTGTAATATTGATCACCCACTCAATGATATTTTAATTCGCATTCCTCGTAAGCCAAAAATACCAAAAAAATGTAGTGGCACCGCTGTGTACATGAAATGGTTTTTACCCAAAGAGGGTGTCATTACTTCAATGACGGGAATAAAAAAAATTGAACAATTAGAATCGTTTTATAAAATTGAAATCAATAAAAAAATTGGTGACCGTGCAATGTTTGCTCGAAATGGTGGTAAATCAGTCTTTAATTTATATATGAGTAACACTAATCGAGGCGCATTGTTAGCTGATATTAGGCGAGTGGAGCAATTGGTTAAAATAAAGATTAAGTAACTTCCTTAAAGGTGGATACGATAGCGGGCAAAGCCCGCTATCTTTGTTATGATAGTACTATGATACGGACGCGGAATTTCTTTTTGTTTATTTTATTGCTGGCGTTTTTGCTTGCCGGTATTGTGCTGACGCTTTGGTTTTCCGCTGACGGTAGTTCAACTACGAGCTATCGAGAGATGTTGTTTGGGACTGAAACTGCAACCATGACAGCAGAAATCGGCACTCCGACTGATGATAAACAAAGCCGATTAGAAGCGTTACGCAAGAAACTATCAACCTTTACCGATGTGGCGCTAGCGCCCACTCCAGAGGAAGTAAATACAGAACCTGACGTGACTGCTACCACTAGTGAGGAAACAGAGCCAGAAACAGTCGCAACCGTGCAGTTGTGTGCAAATTATCGAGCAGTTAATGTGCCGCAATTAACCGGTGGATTACTCTACAGTGAATCAGCGGGACAACGTACGTTTTCTAAAATGGAAACTGTCATGGGAGATGCCTCGAGCACTATTACAACCACCAGTCCTACCATTGTCTTTACGTTACCACTCCGGTCAGGTGATTTGGGAGTGACTGATTGTATTGCGTCGGATATTGTGGCGGTTTCACCAACGGGAATGCCGATTCGTAACTCTGACGTGGCTGCGTATAGTGGTAGTGGGGAAAGTACGTTGATTGGCTACACGATTGACGGGTTAACGTTGTTTGGCAAAACCTCAAGTATTGATACTGATGAATGTGGCGGGGCTACCGTAGGGGGTGTGTATCGGTACTATCTCTCTCCCGAACGAGACATGTTGCTTAATTGTTTTGTAGCGATACCAGTGGCCCTCTAAACTATGGAGTATGCGCACACTTATCTTGGATATAGAAACAGTGGGCGAATCGTGGGATAGTCTGGATGCGGTTACCCAAAACAGTTTGCGTGCATGGATTGACCGTAAGGTACGCACTAACGAAGAACGAGAGGGGTTACTCACTACTGTGCAAAACGAACTAGGCTTGTCACCGTTTACCGGACGAATTGTGGCTTTAGGAGTATACGATTTGGAACGAGCCCACGGGGCTGTGTATTATGTCGGTACTGGCGGGGAATCAGACGAAGTGGTGGGAGACTTTATTTTAAAAAATCGTTCAGAAGCCTCACTCTTGGAAGAGTTTTGGGAAGGGGCGCGTGAGTACGACACGTTTGTTACGTTTAACGGCCGTGCGTTTGCTATGCCGTACATTATCCATCGTTCGCTTTCGCATGGTATTCAGCCGACTCAAGAGCTAATGAAATATCGCTACCTGACTCAGCAATCAATGCCGTATCATATTGATGTGCTCGATGAACTTACCTGGTACGGTGCGATGCGTAACCGACCAACATTGCACCTCTTGTGCCGCTCATATGGAATCACCAGCCCGAATCTAGATGGGATACGAGGAACGCTAGTAGCAAATTTGTTTTCTAAAAAACAATTTCGTGATATTGCTCTCTATAATCTGAAGGATGTAGTGGCGATTAAAGAATTGTATACCGTCTGGCTTAAAAACTTAGCGCCGGTTAATTTCTTGGCCACCCTTGATTTTTAATGTTTTTTGTAGTTTAATTCCTTTAGAAACATCAAGGGGATATTCAAATGGGACTATGGTGGGAAGAGGTAAACGATAAGGTACCTTTTGCTTCGGCAGTGACCTTTTCGGCTGACAAATCAGCGGTGTCTAAAAGGGTGCCAATACTGTGGCGCTTTATGCAAGACTGGCATTGTCTCCAAGTGATGGGTTGGCACGGTCATGGCCATGATGGTGGGTATCGTCTCTTTTTTGCATCAGGCTTGCATAAGATGCGGTATCGGAAAGTGCTTCGGACTAGGTTTGTGATGGTTCGAGTAGGAACTGAACCGGTAAGCTTTTGGGTAGAGAATACCAAAGGTGTCGCAGGCGAACTGATCCGGAATGGCAGAATGGTGCCGGCACATCGTTTCAGACCTGATCGTTCATCAGAAGATTCTTCCAGTGTATCGATGATTAAAGACTTAGGTGAAATTGCCTGGGTGTAAGTTATAAAGGAAAGGTGCGCCCACAAAGCGCGCCTTTTGTTATACTTTTAGTATGAAATCAATTCTGGCGTTGTTGGCGGATTTTGCGAATGGAATTTTTGCAGTGTTGATTGCGTGTGCTGTCTATGATATCGAACCACTCTGGTGGTATTTTTTAATCGGGCTACCGCTTGCGATGTTGCCTGATATTGATGCGATTCCGGAGATACTAAAACGAGGGAAAGTCAGTACTGACGCCAGCTACACCCGAGACCACCGGACATTTTTGCATTATCCAATCATTTCGTTACTTATTTTTACACCAGTACTTCTGTGGGGCGGATTTTGGGGATTGATTATTGTGCTCGCCGTGACGCTCCATTTATTAAATGATTTATATGGTACTGGCTGGGGGCTTCAATTGCTGTGGCCACTTTCGACGCGTCATTACAAATTTTTTGGACGCCGCGCTAATCGTTTACGTTCTATGCTCGCAGACGGTGGGTATTTAAAACAATTACCGATTGAAGAAACAAAATTACGCTTTATGGTGTCGTGGACCGAAAATGAATTACAGGACTACATCACTAGATTTGGGGTGGATGATTGGATTATCTACTGGTATTTACGTCCAAATTGGGTGTCTGTGGTAGAGTATTCATTATTCTTGGTGGCAGCTACCTTAATGATTGTTAGTCTAGTCTAGAACTTTCACAAATGGCAAATGAAGAAATGAGCGAAGCGATTATTCTGAATTTATGTCCCGATTTTTCCTCCTAAGGAAAATCGCTGGACCGCATTTTGTACAATTTCCTTGCCCTTCTTACAGAAGCTGTCCACTCATTGGATATTTTTGTAAAATCTCTCAATGAGTCTTGCGAAGTGACATTGAGTCACTTCTCACCTAGAACTGTACTCGTTTCTGAAAGTCTTTAGGGTATAATGACAAATATTTAAAATGATTTAATCTGTTAGACTTATTTACAATTCATATGGACAAACAAATTTCTAACGGGTTGAAAAAAACATTTCCCGAAGAATTCTATTGGGGTGAGAAAGTGCATAGGCACTTTCGCAAGACCTTGCCTAGTATTTTTGTAAAAAATACTGACAAGGTGTACAGCTTCTGTAAGAAGAGAAACATTTAATTATGAAAAAATTTCCCGAAGGATTTTACTGGGGTTCGGCTACGGCAAGTTATCAAGTCGAAGGCGGTATTGATAACACCGACTGGGCCGAAGCGGCTCGGGCAAGACGCGTGCCTGAATGTGGAATCGCTTGTGATCACTATAATCGGTACGAAGCTGATTTTGATTTAGCTAAATCGCTTGGCCACACCGCACACCGATTATCTGTCGAGTGGGCGCGGATTGAGCCTACCCCAGGAAAATTTAATGAAGAGGCAATAGTTCACTACCGAAAGGTGCTCGAGGCCCTACATGCACGCGGACTAAAACCCTACGTTACAATTTGGCATTTTACTCAACCACTATGGTTTTCTGAAAAAGGGAGCTTTGAACAAAAAAATTCACCCGAAATTTTTGCGCGGTATTGTGCGTACGTAGTGGAGCAATTAGGTGACCTTTGTGATCACTTTTCTACCATGAACGAACCGAATGTATTTGCGAGTAACGGCTGGTTGCGCGGTAGTTGGCCTCCATTTAAACGCTTTGCGGTAACGGATGTAATTTCTATTACGAACTCTGGCAAAATGCTTGATTCAAGAGCGAGTAAAGGCATCAATCCGTTATTTCTGTATTTGCGGGTGATGAAAAATTTGGCCAAAAGTCACAATGCAGCCTACAAAGCCATTAAAAAAGTTTCCCCAACTACGGAAGTTAGTTTTGTGCACCATGTAATTGTGTTTGATGCGAACAAGAGTCTCGTTAATAAAATCAAAGCCCGTATCGCAAACTACAATTGGACCTACAAATTTATGAATCGCACGAAAGACTGTTGTGATTCGATTGGTCTTAATTATTATTTTTATACGCAGTTTGGTGACGACAGAACCTGGCGGAAGACTGACATGGATTGGAATTTTGCGCCAGAAAAAATTGAAACAGCGCTCATGATGCTCGCGCGCTACAACAAACCTTTGTTTGTGTCAGAAGGTGGCGTTGCTGACGCTGCTGATAGTATGCGGGCTGAATATATTAAAGGACAAGTGTTAGGAACCTGGCGGGCCATTGAAAAAGGAGCTGACGTACGCGGGCACATGTACTGGTCATTGCTTGATAACTACGAATGGGCACTAGGCTTTGGAATGCGCTTTGGATTAATTGCGGTAGATTACGCTACGCAAGAGCGAACCCCTCGTTCCTCTGCGTACGTGTATAAACAAATTTGTATCACGAATGCTGTAGTAGAATAGAGGTATAATGGCATGGATATTACTCGCAACTCTCGGGCAATTCCTTAATGCGTTGGTGGCATTCCTCGATAAATATATTGTTTCTGACGATAAGGCTCTACCACGACCCTTCGTCTACGCGTTTTATTCGTGTATTTTAACTGGTGGTTGGGTGGTGATTTATTTGGTGGGGTTTATTCCCGGGTTACGATCCGTCGGGTTTCCTCATTTCTCTAATGTTGAGTCGCCGACTATTCAGGTGGTATCAATGTCGTTTTTGGCTGCCTACACGTTTTTTATGGCCCTCGTATCGATGTACTCGGCTTTGCGTAACGCAGAGGCAGTAAACGTGATGCCGGTGATTGGGGCAGTGTCGGCCATTTCGTCATTCGGAATGGTGTATTTGTTTTTGGATGTGGCGTTTTCGCCCAATTTTATGTGGGGTGTGGTAGTTCTGTCTTTAGGAACACTTTTGGTAGCACAAACCATTCCTAAGATGGAAGACGTCATCCATGTTTTTCACAGTGGATTATTTTTTGCGCTCCACTTTATTACCATGAAGGGTTTGTTCCTCGAAACAAACTTTGACGATGGTTTCTTTTGGTCGCGCGTCTGTTTTGTACTCTTCGCGCTCTCACTGTTACTTGTCCCTACCTACTACAAAAAAATTCGTGAACAAACCGGTACAACTACTAAAAAGACCGGTGCATTAGTGATACTCGCCAAAATTCTAGCCGGAGTTGCCGCCTTCCTCTTGCTTAAAGCAACAGACTTGGGAGACGTGGCGGTAGTGCAAGCGCTTGATGGAGTGAAATTTGTATTTATTTTATTAATCACGATTGTGTTTGCTTCACTATTGCCCGATAGTGTCGCCACTCATGAGGCGAAGCCAAAAGAAGTCATGCGGCGGGTGCTGTATGTTTTAGTAATTACCGCAGGCTATTTCATCTTATTCACTTGATATGACTTCCAGAAACGGCACATTGCGTTGTTGCGCTGCGATACTTTTCTTTCCGCCGTACAAGAAGTACGTCTACAAGAAAAGTCCTTGCGCGCCTAGCACTGTACTCGTTTCTGAAAGTCATTGCGAGTTAAATGATTTATTAAATATTAGTAATACTTAAACATCAATTTATGAAATGGTTTAAACGGGTTGTGGTTGGTCTTATCATTTTGATACTGGTACTCAGTATTATTGTGTGGGTGTTGGCGCGCAAACCGGTTCCGGAAACTATTACCTATGGTATGTCTTTTAATACTATGTACGCTCGAGAATTGGGTCTTGATTGGAAACAGACGTATGACGCGTTACTTGATGAAATGCAAATACGCCATTTGCGTCTCGCGGCACACTGGCCGATGATTGAGCCACGTGAAGATATTTATAATTTTGAAGAATTGGATTACCAGGTAATAAAAGCCGAAGAAGTTGGCGCGACAGTCGTGTTAGCGGTAGGCAGACGTTTGCCACGGTGGCCTGAATGTCATGTGCCTGATTGGGCACGGGAACAAAGTTGGGACATTCAAAAGGCTGAGATTGTAGAGTACATGACAACGGTCATTAATCGCTATAAAGATAGTCCTGCTATTACAATGTGGCAAGTGGAAAATGAACCATACCTTAGTCTATTTGCATTTGAACACTGTGGCGCTTTGGATGAGGCATTTTTGGAGCAAGAAATCGCCTTAATTAAATCACTTGATGGTACGAGACCGGTGCTCGTCACTGATAGCGGTAATCTCGGTACATGGGAAGGAGCGTATCGTCATGGCGATGCGTTTGGAACCAGTGTGTACGTACATTTTTGGAATCCGGAGTTGGGTCAATTTAGAACATTTTTGCCACCATGGTTTTACCGCGCTAAGGAAAAAGTTATTGCGTTGCGGTACGGAGAAAAGCCAACCTACTTGATTGAGCTCTCAGCCGAACCCTGGCTCGTAGCGCCGGTGACTGAAGTAGACCTCGCTACGCAGTTTACCCGCATGGATGTCGAAAAATTCAATGATATTTTAGAGTACGCACGCGATACGCGGTACCCGACGCAGTATCTCTGGGGTGGTGAATGGTGGTATTGGTTACTCCTGCAAAATGAACCAGCAATGTGGGAGCGCGGTAAAGAAGTATTTGGCGCATATAATCCAGAATAATGTATGTTTGAACCAATTACTAAAACCAAAACTCACCTGGTGTCTTCTAGTGTTGATTTAACCGGGCGCGCTATACAGACTGTAGATGGAGTGGTTACTAAAGCTACCAAAGACATGGATGGATACATCGCACCGTTACGTACGTCAGTGTTGACGCGATTTCCCATTTTATTTTCGCTTTTGACTACCTTTGGGGTGGCTACAACCTTTTTAGCGTTTGAAAAAATTGTGTCTAGTATTGTGTTCTTTGATCAACATCCGTTTTTGATGTTGATACTTGGGATTAGCATTTTGGCTTTGACTGGTACACTGTATAAGAAATTATCATAACCTATGTCATTTTGGCACTTTGTATTTTCTTTTCTGTTTGTGCGTAATTGGCACACCGGAAAAAAAGAACTTTCGCGACCGCGAGTGGCGCTTTTTCTGGGAACTATAATTGTAGTTGTGATTGCGCTCTCTTTAATTAGTTTTTTGCAGTCGCCGGTAGTGTACACACCGTAGAAAATACTATGGAGCGGTTGTTTTTGATATTGGGAGTGCTCGCATTAATTGCTGTTGTCGGTGTATTCTTGTTCCTGCAATACTGGCTCTAGACGATTGAATTTTAGGTAAAAATAAGCAATACTAGGTACTATGAAACATATTATATGGGGTTGTCTGTTGGTGCTGTTGCCGGTACAGCTGATATTTGCAAATACAGTGGTCCGATCGGGAGAAACAGTTACCTTGGCAGAAAACCAGTCTATTGAGGGGAGTTTTTATGTAGTAGGGGGAACGGTGGCCCTCGCCGGTAAAGTAACAGGAGATACCACGGTCATTGGCGGTAACGTCACTATTGGTGGGGAAGTAACTGAAGATTTGGCAGTGCTCGCCGGTACGGTAAATATCCAGTCTCCCGTGAAAGAAGACGTTCGAATTATCGCCGGGCAAGTGACCATTACGGAAAATATCGACGGTAACTTGGTTGTGGTGGGTGGTAAAGTAAATATTTCATCAAAGGCCACTATCAAAGGTGATGTCCTTTTTTACGGTGGAGAATTAATTGTGGAAGGAGCAATTGATGGAAAGCTATTAGGTAGCTCGGAAAGTGTTCGAGTGGATGGTCCGGTAAAAGGCGGTATTGATGTGTCAGTGCACACCCTCACTCTCGGTGAACAGGCCAACGTGACAGGAGATATTGCGTACACCAGTGATCGTGAAGTAGTGCGAGCGCCGGGCGCCACGATTTCGGGTGCGCTTGTAAAAAACGATGTCACGGTTGAGACTGATAACACCCAGGCACTTCGTTCGCTTGCCGTTGCATTTTTGGTGTCGTTATTTGCGACGCTGTCATTCTATTTGATTTTCCGACGTCATATCGAAACCTTTGCACGTACAGTTCGTACGGGAGTGTTTGTAAAAACAGCTATTGGATTTGTTTGTGTGTTTATGGCGCCGCTACTTATTACGATTCTCCTGGTCAGTATTCTTGGCTTCTTGGTCGGATTGATTGTGTTATGTGCCTTTGCCCTCATTCTCACGCTCGCGTTACCGTTGCTTGCGGTCACTGCCGGTTCTCATATTGCCCAGCTCTACAGTAAAAAACCTACCATCTCAATTCCAGATTTGATTCTCGGGGCGGTGGCTATCTCATTATGTTTAGTGATTCCAGTGCTGGGGTACGCCGTGTTTGCCTGGTTGTATATGCTCACCGTAGGGACACTCATTCAGAGTTTTTATACCCGTATTCGCTAGCTTAAGCGCTTATAAAAGCTTTATTACATAAGGCTTTTTCCCTGAAATCCCGAAAAATGATATACTGGTAGTACCATGTGGAATAACTTTTGCGCCGTGATTGAAGACCTGTTTTGGTTTGCCCTTGGTCGTGGCGCAGTATCGCAGAGTAACCCGCAGCCAATAATGAGTACTCCGTACCAATTACCACCCCGACCACTCTTAACGCCGGTGTTAACTACTCCAAAACAAACAGCGGTAGTCATGCCGACGCAGGTCCTCCTTGAAGCACAAAGTCACAGTACAGCTCAGGCGGTAAAGCCGGTAGCACCACTCCAGTCGGTAGCCCGACCGGAGTTTACTCATGACCAAACGGCCAATATTTTACATGCTCCGGTGGTTATGTATGTTTCAGCTCCGCAAGGCACCGCTTGTATTTTTGCACCGCAACTAGATTTTGATGCGGTGATTGATACGTTGACGTACGGGACGGCGGTAACGGTTATTGGCTACCAGGGACGCTACGCGAGCGTTAATCGATCAAACATTACCGGTTGGGTGGTAAAAGATGACCTGACACCACAAAAATATGAAGTCTGGCCCGAGTTTATTTCCGGAACTGTGTATGACGCGCAACATACTGAAACTAAAAAAACTCGCTTACTCATCAACGATACTTTTGGCGCCGGATTGCTTTCACTGCCATTGCAGGCGGGAGAGTACATTACTCTCCGGTTACAAAGTGAGCATCGAGCTATTGCCTGGTCAAAAAAACGTCCGCGAAAGGCAGGCTCCTGGGCGACATTACTGCGGGGAAATAAAGGTGTCTATATTGGGGTGACACCAAAAACCGACAGTATCATGGAGTACCAAAGTGATGATGGAGAGGGAAGATTAGGCTATGTTGAAGCGGTGACTCCAGAACTCGCTATTACGATTAGTATGGTAGGAGAAGGTGAGAGCGGGCGTTATACGGTAAAAACCATGTCTGCCGAAGTATGGCGCGAACTGAGGCCCGTATTTATTGAAGTTGCCTAGAATATTAAAAGTAGTATAATTATTACATTACTAGCATGTTGTCTGTCCCGGACTTCAACTGCCCTCGGAAGTCATTGGTGAACGACAGCAAGAGCGCGCGCAAGCGTCGCTCGGCGTGCGAAGAAGAGTTCCCCTCTTTCCTTCTTCGCACGCTTTTTTTTATTTCTCCCAATGGTCAAATTGTAATATAATAAGCTGTACGCAAACAAACTAGTGTTTGCGGACGCTTTAACATTACGTGTATGCAACAACCAGTAGCTTTCTTTGATGTCGACGGTACGATTTTTCGGTCAAGCTTACTGATTGAGCTGGTTGAAGCGCTCGTAGCTGATGGGGTATTTCCAGCTGATGCGAAGGATTTATACCGTAATGAATATACCGCCTGGCGTAATCGAGAAGGTACGTATGATGAATACATTGAGGCAATTATTGATACGTACCTTGCGCACATTAAAGGCGTTCACTACGGTGAATTTGCGGATGTGGGAAAGCGAGTGGTGAACATTAATAGTAAACGTGTGTACCGGTATACCCGCGATTTGATTGCTGAACTAAAAGGAAAAGGGTACTACATTGTGGCCATTTCTCAGTCTCCCAAAACCGTACTTGATGCTTTTTGTAAGCAGTATGGTTTTGATAAAGTGTACGGTCGCATGTATGAAATTGGACCGCAAGATAGATTTACCGGAGAGGTAACTGATGTTCACTTGATTGAAAACAAGGCCAACATCGCCAAACGAGTATTTGAGCACAACACTAATCTCACCCGCACTGGTTCAATTGCCGTTGGAGATACTGAAGGCGACATTCCTCTTTTAGAGTCAGTAGAAACTGCTATTTGTTTTAATCCCAATCAGGCACTATATACGTATGCTAAGCGGATGGGGTGGAAGACTATAGTTGAGCGTAAGGACGTTATCTACCATCTGTAGACTTCCAAAAATGGTGAACTTCTTTGTCGCGCTGCATAAATTAAAACTCACCGTACAAGTAGTACGGCTCGTCTTAATCTAATCGCACTTCGCGAATTTCACTCATTTTTGGAAGTCTCGAAAAATTAGTTTATTATTAAAATAGTTATATATGAAAGATAAAAAAATCTATCGAGATCAAGAAACGGCGCTGGTGGCGGGGGTCCTTTCGGGGTTGGCTGAATATTTTAAACAAGATCCGGTCGTATTTAGACTGATTGCCATAGTGCTCTTAATTTTAACAGGGTTCTTTCCTGGTATCTTGTTTTACCTTATGGCTTGGGCCATGATGCCACGTAAACCAAAAATTCACGCTGACTACACCGACTAAAAGAGATTGAATATTGAATAGAGAATAGTAAAAATATTTCCCCTCCGTACTGTTGGTAATCTTCCATCTTCCATATTCAATTTTCAATATTCTTATGATGACCAAAAAACAACAGGCATTTGTAACAACCGTACTGACATTTTACAAACAACACGGTCGTCATGAATTACCCTGGCGTCAGACGCATGACCCGTATGCAATTTTGGTGTCAGAAATAATGCTTCAGCAAACGCAGGTAGGGCGGGTCATTCCTAAGTACGAGCAATTTTTAAAAACGTTCCCAACGGTTGAGTCGTTAGCGACTGCACCGCTTAGGGCTGTATTTACAGTCTGGCAGGGTCTGGGGTACAACCGACGCGCCAAGATGCTCCATGCGTGCGCACAATCAATTGTGCGCGATTATAACGGGGTCTGGCCTAGCGAATACCGTACGCTCACTTCTTTACCTGGTATTGGCGCGTACACCGCGTCGGCGTTACTAGCGTTTTCATATAACACCGCCACGCCGTTAATTGAAACTAACGTACGCACGGTGTACCTCCATCATTTTTTTACTACCAAAGAGCAAGTGAATGATAGGGAACTGATGCCGATTATTGAAGCTACCCTAGATATAAAAAACCCCCGTGATTGGTACTACGCCTTGATGGATTACGGCAGTTACCTAAAACAAACAGTCGGTAACAAAAGCAAACAAAGCAAACAATATTCAAAACAATCAGTCTTTAAAGGTAGTGATAGACAAATTCGAGGCGCTATCATTCGTACGTTAAGTAACGAGACTAAAGGCGTAACAATCGCTCGCCTCACTGCGGTTAATAGTGAGCTTGATAGCCTGCGTATACAAGAACAGCTCAGTAAACTGATGACCGAAGGAATGGTCGCTAAAGACGGTTCAAAATACTCGCTACCTTCTTAGATCTCCTGTATTCTCTATCGCTTTAGCGTGTATCCTCAATTCCTAAGGTGATAAAGAGTCCAATCACCATCACACAAGCGAGTACCAAGAAGGCGAGATTAAACGGCATAATAGCCAAACACAAACTACCTAAAAGCGAACCCGCTAGTACCGAAAGCGGACGCGTGAGTCTAAAGACACTCATTAAATTAGCGTCATCACCATCTACTTTTTTAAAGAAATAACTTTCGGTGGTGACTTCAACTAAACTTGCTCCCACACGACTAATAAACATCAATGCCATCCACGGAACCATTTCGGTGGTGGTCATAAAGGAGATAGCTGCCACGGCGAGTGCGAGTATTAGAAAACCAAAAGCCATCATTTCTTTCTCACCGTAGTAGTTATCGGCAATGATTCCAATGGGGTATTCGCACACGACGTAGGCTAGTAAGCCAGCCGCGATAATGCCACCAATGGTAGACCAGGGGAGATTAATTTCACTCGCTAAATACAACGGGAAATAGATTACCGTCCAGGTAAAAAAGATTTGTAATAAAAAATGAGTGGAGAGCACTAATTTAATGGCTCGATTATGGAAGCATTGTCGCAGTAGTGGTCGAAGCTTGATTCGATGGTAGAGCGGATCTACAAAGTGCTTAAATTTTGAAATGACCACCACACTAAACACCGCTCCGACCCCAATAGCTATAAAATACAACTGACTTAAATTGTCTCCGGCTCCAACGACGTAACTAATAGTTAAAGGCGCAAGTAACGCTGCTAAACTCATCAGTGACAGTGTCAGTCCGCGCACATGACCAGTCTGACCTTCATTTTTACCAATTAACGTCTCAGAGAAAATATCCAGATTGAGATAGATAAGTGGGTTAATAACCAAATACAATACGATACCCGTAATAACGAGTATAGATGAAACCCCTACACCTGTCATGGCTAAGGTAAAAATCGAAATAACCATCAGGAGTATGGTCGTAACAAAATTACCTAACCGTTTAAGAATGCTCGGCAGAATCATAAAAAACAGCAATGACCCAATTGAGCCAATTGAATACAGTAATCCAATATGTTTAGCATCCACAAATTCACTTAAATAGGTAGGCGTCGTATACGAAACCAAAAGCGTATGAAAGTAAAAAATAACCGAAATCAGGTACACATACCAAAACTTTATTGGTGTCCTACTCTTTACTACCACCTGCGCTGAACTCTCAAAGTACATATTGTATTAGTGTACTAGAGGAGCAGTAAATATTGAATATAGAATATGGGATATTGAAGAAAATAGAGAAGAGAGAATATTAAAAATGGAAATTAGGATATTGAAAATAAACAAAACACCGCAAACGAAGTTTGCGGTGTTTTGTATAAAGTTTCAATTAAGTAGGTGGTTTGGACTTTCAGAAATGAGTGCAGTACTAGGAGTGCAAGAAAATTTTATGGAGACGTACTGCTTGTACGGCGGAATAAAATTTTTGCAGCAACGACAACGCAATGTGCCATTTCTGGAAGTTCAGGTTAGATGCCTATTAGAACGGGTATTACCATTGGGGACTTTTGGGTACGCTGCATCAAGAAGCTCTGTACCGTCTCAGTCAGCTCATCTTTCACATAATCTAGGTCAATTGGGTTCATACGTTCGGTGTGCTTTTCGATAGTCTTTTTAATCAAGACGCGAGCCTCAGAAAGTAATTGTTGGTTTTCTCGTAAGTACACAAACCCGCGCGAAATAATGTCAGGTGATTTGCGAAGTTTACCAGTTTTACTATTGACGGTGGCGATGATTACGAACATGCCGTCTTCAGCTAAGGACAAGCGGTCGCGTAGTACGACTTCTTGGCGAGTACCGACGGTAAAGCCGTCAACGAGTACTTGTTCGTTGGGAATCTTTACTTTATGTCGAATTAGTTCGGTACCATTTTTAATATCAATGATAGAGCCGTTATCTGGCACAACTACGTTTTCACGCGGGAAGCCATTTTCTACCGCCACAAACATGTGAGTTTTAACGTGGTAGTGGTGACCGTGCACCGGAATAAGGAATCGTGGCTTTACTGCCTTGTGTACCCAAACGAGTTCACCCGCGTTTCCGTGACCAGAGGCGTGCACGTGTGAACCTTGGAAGTTCATCACCCGAACGTTTTGACGATAAATATTATCTTTAAGTTTTTGCACGGCAATTTCGTTACCGGGAATAACTGATGAAGACAATACAATTGTGTCTCGTTCCGTTAGTACAATTTGCTTGTGCTTGCCTGTTGCCATACGCATCAAAGCCGCAAATTCTTCACCCTGAGCACCGGTTGAGAGCACCACGATTTTATCAGCTGGGTAGTTTTGAATATCGTTCGCAGAAATAAACGTATCGGGTTTTACCTCAACTAATTTAGCGGTAATGGCGATATCAATGTTGGTTTTGATACTTCGTCCTTCCATCACTACCTTTTTGCCCATCGCTTCACAACTACGGATAACTGATACTAAGCGGTCAAACTGTGACGCAAAGGTACCGATAATTAAACGACCGTTAGTAGTACGGATAATTTCATCCAGGGTTTTATACACCTTAGCTTCAGCTACTGAGAATCCCGGTCGGTCAACGTTGGTTGAGTCACACAGTAACGCAATGTTGTTGTGGTTACCGAGTTCTTCCCAGACACTTTTTTCTTCAATCACTACGTTGTTATTATCATCGGTAACTACTTTAATGTCTCCGGTAACTACAATGTCACCGTGTTTAGTTTCAACCGCTAATCCCATCGCATCTGGAATCGAGTGGGTCACCGGGAAGGTACGGATTTTGATTTTACCCACGGTAAAAGTCTCGCCTTCTTTAACAATCTGCATATTTACCGGTTCCATATGAGGGAACTCTTCCTGACGCTTGAGAATCATCAGAGAAGTCAGGTATTGAGTATAAATTGGGGGATTACCGATACGTTCAAGCACAAACGGAATACCACCAATATGGTCGAGGTGACCGTGCGTAATAACCAAACCACGAATTTTATCCTTTCGCTCTTCGAGATACTGGGTGTTTGGAAGGATGTATTGAATACCCGGAGCATTACTGTCTTCTGACACGAACCCAAAACCGGCATCAATCACGATGATGTCATCTTTAGTTTCAATAATGTTCATGTTACGGCCGATTTCTTCTACCCCGGACACGGTAATGATACGTACTGTGTCTTCGTCGAGAATCTCAGGCAGGACCGGGTTTTTATCATCAGTCACCGTCATACGGTGCGAAAGAGCCGGACTCGTCATCGGGCGACGGTTATTGCCACCAGAACTACGTCGCTTGTTGGGGCGACCTGATTTTTTGGGAGCTCCCGTAGCTGGCGCTCCGGTGCGGGCACCCGTATGCGGTCGGCGAGGATGAGCGGGTCGAGGTGTAGTCGTGCCTGCAGTAGCGTGACCGGTAGTAGCAGTAGTGTGCGGAGTCGATGAAGACGCCGGACGAGGTCCGCGATTAGGTCGATTAAAGTAGCGTCGAGCGGGGCGAGCTCCTGGGGTTGAGGCGCCGGCTGCCGGTCGAGGACTAGTGTTTGGTTGTTCGTTGTTCATAATTTTTGTCGTTACGGTAATTAATAATTTTTATTGAAAAAGTGGCCACAGCTTATCGGTATTCATGTTCCAATCGCCAATATTCATAAATCGTTCCTGTGGTTTACTGATGCGATCCATGGCGGGGGTCTTTATGTTGGCTTGGAGCACATACACGAGGTCAGGTACATACAGGAAGGCGGCCGGGGTTTCGCGTCCTAATATTTGGATAGCGTCTTTGGTTGCGGCGAGTTGGACTTCGGTACTGCTCGCAGTGCGCGCTTTTTCGAGAAGCGTATCAACTTCAATATTCGCGTACTGCGCAATGTTAAGGCCTGGATCTTCACGTTGTGAAGAGTGCCAAAACGGGTATAAATCTACGGCTCGGTTCATATCTAAACCAAACAGCAAACTTTCAAAATCTCGGGGTCTAATCACAGCTTGTAATAAATCACTTTGTTCAAATTGTTCAATGGAAACATCTACTCCCAGTTCTCGCCAGGCACGCGCAATAATTTCTGTAGTGGCTTCAAAAGCGGGCGTATTAGCGGTTTTTAAGGTGATAGCGAGCGTGCGAGTTTCGCCGTCAATACGTTTTTCCCAACCTCCGGTATTATTTTTTATCCAACCAGCCCGGGTGAGGATTGATTGAGCGGCCTCAAGTGGTGTACTGCTCGCACTGCCTCCAATTGATTGACTGCTAGATTCTACCGCAGGGTGATTACTTGGTACAGGTCCGGTAATGGGGACACCAAATCCCGAGAGGGCAGAATCAACTAAAATATCTCGATTGATAGCGGTCGTGAGTGCTAGCCGAACGGCGGTATCGCGTAACACCGGGGTCCGGTTCTGGTTAAAAAACACTGCAAAGACACGAGGAAGCGGTTCAGTAATTAAACGATACTCCGCATTATTTATAAGCGACACTTCATTGGTTGAAGCTAATTGGGTCGTGCTGGTAATTTCTTTGTTAGTAAAGGCCTCCGTTAAATCTTCCTCATTTTGGTAAAAGTGCATTTCAACTTCATCGAGCTTCACCTCGTAGTTACTGGTGAATTTTTTGAGGTAATAGACATTAATAAGTCCGGCATCATTGCGAGTGATGGTATCAACCATAAATGGTCCTGATCCGATAGGTTCAGTGTTTTTTAAACTAAAGGGAATTTGTTCGGTCGGGAGGGTGCTCCAAATATGTTTTGGTAAAATACCCAGGGTAAAGTTTTCAATAAAGGGGGCATACGCTTGGGTGAGCACTATGTTAAGTTCGTATTCACCAATTTCTTCAACCGTCACATCAGCCCAATTTCCGCGCAGAGGACTTTTGAGGTCACCATCTTGAATCAGGGCAATCGTGTACGCTACGTCTCTCGCGGTTAGTGGCGTCTCATCATGGAAGCGAAGATTCTTTTTAATAATGACGTTGTAGGTCTTCCCGTCGTCAGACACGGTGACGCTCTCGGCAATATCGGGTACAAGTGTCCCTTCAGGGCTAATTTTCATTAACCCGCTGTATATCAACGCCGACATATCAAGATCAGCTCGCGTCACCGCAAGAGCCGGGTTAACAAACCGGGGAATGCCAATCACACCTTCTTTAACGGTTCCACCATTTGAGGGTGTTAAGGCTGACGTGCCGTTACTCCAGACAATTCCCGCCATAATAAGTCCACCCAAACACGTAAAAAAGAGTACGCGCAATATAAGGCGATCACTTGGGCGTTTGGATTCAATCGCTCCCACGACGGCACCAAAAATGCCGATAGACCGTTTTGAACGATTTGAATTTGAAAAGCGCTGTTTCATACAATGAGAAGAGACAACCCGGATTCACCTAGGTTAGTAATGAGTAATACGTAGAGAAGGACATCGTACCAACTATCTGTACATCATTGAGGATGCAATTATACTACAATGTTCAAGAGAGCAGCGAGTACAAAGAGGATAGCGATACCAATAGAAAATTTGAACAGAAACAGCTCCGCGCCACGGCGTTTATGAAAGGCTGAACTAAAGTTGTCACCACCAAAGGCGCCACCTAAGCTTGAACCACGTTGTTGTAATAATACTGCCGCAATCAGGAGTACAGAGAGAATTATCTGTACGAATGGGAGTGCCGGTTGCACTGTCTGTATGATTTCCATGTGGCTCCTATCATAGCACAGATGTTTTAAGAGTAAATAGGTGACTATGCACCAGCACTGAGAGGAATACGTAGGACTGAAAAAATGCAAAACACGCACTGTTATTGACACTGTCTATATATAGGTATTAAATACGTACAGAACTGTTGTCTAATGGAGGTTATCTATTTTTAAATATTATTCTATGAGTCTAATCAGTACTCAACGGAAGGCTGTCGTGTTGGCGGTGATGGTGGTAGTGGTGTTAGTAGCAGGTTTTAGTTATTTTGCGACTGCGCAAGCAGCAGGACCAACTCAAACTATCCAGCTGTGTGTAAAAAACTCAGGTGCTGCGTTTATTATTGGCGAAGGTTTTAAAGTAGCTGATTGTAAGAAAAACGAAAAGCTCGTAGAAATGACTCTACAAGGCGGAATTGCTGGTCCACAAGGACCAGTTGGTTTGGCCGGTCCAATTGGAGCAGCTGGTCCTCAAGGACCAATGGGAGAACAAGGTCCAGTAGGTCCACAAGGCCCGGAAGGGGCAGCGGGAGCTAAAGGAGAGCGTGGTGAAGAAGGTCCGCAAGGTCAACAAGGAGATAAAGGAGATGTAGGACAAGCCGGTCCCACCGGTGCAGAAGGTCCACAAGGTATTGCTGGACCACAAGGTCCTGAAGGAGATCAAGGTCCACAAGGTGTGCCTGGTCCAGGAGGAACTGATGGATCTGTTGGAGTTCAAGGTCCGGAAGGAGATAAGGGTGAACAAGGCATCCAGGGTATCCAGGGAGAAACTGGTCCCGCTGGGGCTCAAGGAGAAACCGGGCCAAAGGGTGATACTGGTGAACAAGGCTTGCCTGGTCAAAACGGAGCAATGGGAACACCAGGAGCACAGGGTGCGGTTGGTCCTACCGGAGCCCAAGGTATTGCTGGACAAGATGGAAAAAGTGCCTTTGAAATTGCTTTAGAAAACGGATTTATAGGTGATGTGAGTGAATGGCTCGTGTCATTAGTTGGACCTAAGGGTGATCAAGGTGATAAAGGAGACAAAGGAGATACTGGTCTGCAAGGTCTGATTGGTCTAACGGGAGCTACCGGAGCTACCGGTCCACAAGGACTTCAGGGTCTCCAAGGAGACAAAGGTGAGACTGGAGCTATGGGTCCACAAGGTCTAGCGGGTATCAATGGTACCAATGGCGTTGACGGAGCTGTAGGTCCACAAGGTGCTATAGGTCCAGTCGGACCACAGGGCCCAATCGGACTTACTGGTCTCCAAGGACCCCAAGGTGACGTTGGTCCACAAGGTATCCAAGGACCTATTGGCCTAACAGGTCCTATTGGTCCACAAGGAATCCAAGGTATTCAAGGAGATAAGGGTGAAAAGGGTGATAAAGGAGAAACTGGTGCCCAAGGTATCGCTGGAACCAATGGAATTAATGGAACCAACGGTATCGATGGTGTTAATGGTCTAGATGGAGCCACGGGTCCAGCTGGAGCTACTGGCGCAACGGGTGCGACCGGAGCAACAGGTCCGGCAGGAGCAACTGGACCAATGGGTCCACAAGGTCCAGCGGGAACTAATGGAACAGACGGTATCAATGGAACGAACGGTACGAATGGAACAAACGGAATTGTGCCAATCTATACTAATGCTGGAACGCTTCAGACTAATCAAAAAATCGTATCTGGTCGCGTTTCGATGCTAGCAAGTACAGCAACGGTTACACTTGCTGGATCAGCTGTCTTTACTTCAGCAACTTCTTATAATTGTGCATATACCAATCAAACAAACACTAATGTTGTTAATGGTGTGCAACTTTCTGGAACTCAATTTACAATTAATTCAGGAAGTGGAGGTAATACTACAAATAGTATTAGCTACATCTGCGTAGGAAACTAAGTAGATAAAGCACTGAATATAAAAACACTCCGGCTTCTGCCGGAGTGTTTTTATTGTGATGTTTGCTTTTACCGTTGTACGGGCTTTCGCAATGCTACAAATGAAAGTAAGAATAAGAGAATTACAATCACATCAGCAATGTGCCAGATATCTGTGCGTAGGTAAAAAGGAGCGAGGGGATTAAATAAAACCGCTACAAACACAAAGGTCCACATCAACACCTCGCTATCTTTTTGGTGTGAATCGAGTATTACTAAACCAGCCGCCAATACCACCACCCAGTTCATTAATTGATAAAATGCGTAATAGGGAATCGGCGCGATTGAAACTCCTAACATAATAATTGCTACCACTTTCAACCAGTTGTGTTGTATCCAGGTCATAATCGTAACTATAGTACAAAAATATAACTTGTAAAGACTAAGGTGGTGTGTTGATTATAGTATTAATTTTTAATACCTAAATTAAATGAAATTTCTTCAAAAGTACTAAATCTAGACAAACTTAAAATTCCATGGGATAGACTTGCATTATATTAGGTGCGGGTGTACAATCGCGATTAATACGTATCATTCTCCGCTTCATCAAGTAGTCGGGGCTCATACTTACGTGTTAGCCAAGCATTGGAGGTATTACAAATCTATCAACATTTATACTTATATATATGAATATTACTATTATTAACAACCGATTCTCATTGCAACTATTTGCAATCTTTACGGTCGTTTCATTGCTAACTGGTCTTGTGCCAGCACAAGTAATGGCTGCAAACAACAAACCAGAGGAAACTGAACCCAAAAATTGTAAGGGCGGAGAACACCTTGAAGGCAGTGAATGTGTGGCTGATGTAAACCCAAACGTTACTATTTGTCATGCAAATAATGGAGTAAATTTATTCACATACCCTACTGTTGATGCAAAAAGTATCGTAAATCTACCAAATGGTCACAAAGACCATACGGATGGTGGATTAGACGATAAAGGAGATATTATTCCTTCATTTGAATATAACTTTGGAGAAGGACTTACTACGTACGCAGGTAAAAATCTTGCTACGATGTACTCAAACGGGAAAACTGGTGCTCAGATTCTAGCTAATGATTGTGTCGTAGCTCCTGAAGTACCAGTGGTAGTTGATTTGTGTTCAAACATTACAGGAGACCAAACAACAACTACAGGCTACACTGTAGATGGAACTATTTGTACTCCGGTACCAACTCCAGATCCAGAAGCCTGTGAAATCGAAGGTCATAAATATGACGCTACAGGAAACCCTTTGAAAGATTGGACAATTGGTCTACTAAAACTAATTACCTTTGCTGATGATGAACAATCAGTTGATTTAGATGAAGATATTACTGATGAAGATGGATATTACTGTCTTGAATGGGATGGATACACAAATACTGAAGTAATTAATGAACCGCACTCATTTTCATACCGTGTGTATGAAGTGCTAAAGGAAGGCTGGAAAAACTTTAGAGTAGAAGCAGGTGAAGATTTTGAAAACCTTTCAGAAGTAGCAGCTGCTGATATTAAAGAAGAAGGTAATCGTGTCAGTGTTCAAATTGGTGAAGACAATGGCTACATTTACGCTAACGAGGAATACCATGTAGATTTCTACAACGCTACAACAACAGTACCTGAACCTTGTGAAGAAAATGATGATGCTGTGGTTCAAATTGCGCTTACAACTACTACCCCGGTAGATCCTTGTGACGAAGATGGTGGTGGGAATAATGATGATGAACAAGTTATCACTGGATACAAATTTAATGACTCCAACGCTAACGGTGTGCGTGATCAGGGAGAAGTGGGAATGGCTAACTGGGTAATTGTGCTTACTTCAAGCGCTACTACCGCTGTAGCAACCACAACAACTGATGGTGAAGGATACTATTCATTCACCGTAGCAACTGGTTCATATCAAGTGTCTGAACAAAACCAAGACGGTTGGGAACAAACAGCCACGATTGGGGATGGTGCTGATGGAGACATCTGTTACATCACTGTTGATACTGGCCTTGAATACACTTGTGATTTTGGTAACCACTCAACAGCAGTAGCGCCAGTATGTGCCGTCGGAGAAAACCTCTTAGTTAACGGTTCATTTGAAACTCCAGCCGTAGTAGATGGTGACTGGGATCTCTTCGCAGCTGTAACTGGTTGGACTATTTCACTATCAGACGAACTTGAACTCTGGGCTAACGGTTTCTACGGTGGAGCATCAGAAGGAAATCAAAATGTTGAACTTGACGGAACTGCACCAACTAAAATTACGCAAAACGTAGTAACAGTACCAGGAGCAACCTACGAACTACGATTTGATTTCTCAGCTCGACCTGATGCTGATACCATCGCCAACAATGCTGTTGATGGTTTGGTTGATGGACTAGCAATCATAAACGCTGTGGCTGATGGAGCTGATATTGCTGAAACTACTTGGGCGACTCAATCAAAGACTTTTGTGGCAGCATCTACTACAACAGAAATTGGTTTTGCTGATAAAGGAACTGCAGATGGTCTAGGATCATTAATTGATAATGCCGTATTGTGTCTCGTTACTACTCCAGGTGGAAACGGTGGCGGAGATAACAATGGCGGTGGCGGAGATGATGACGATGATGAATCAACATCAAGTCGAAACGGTGGCGGTGGTACTCGAATTAACCGCGCTCCACGTGGTGAAGTACTCGGGGCTGCAACTACTACTCCAACGGGAATGGTGTTAGGTGAAGCTACCTCAACTATGCCAGTAGGCGCTCCAAACACAGGAGCCGGAGGAACTGCACCGGTAAGTGTGTCACTGCCAACTTTGGTAGCGATTCTTTCAACTGCAACCCGACGAATTAAATAAGTATGATGACTGGTTTACTACAAACCAGAGCATATAGTAAACGTCATTACGTACTCGTAATGGCGTTTGCCGTTGTGCTAATTGGGCTAGTATATGCAACGATTGTATACGTACAGCCATTTAAAGGAGGAAATGAAGTGCCAACAACAATCGAAACTACAAACGGTATAGAAAAACAAAGTCTGTTTGCTCGTTCTGCCCCCACACGCTTAGTTATTCCCGCTATCAACCTTGATACTACGTTTGTGCCACCGCTGGGGTTGCTTCCTGATCAAACCATTGCTGTGCCCGATAGCTATACCCAAGTAGGTTGGTACAGTGGGGGAGCAACACCAGGGGAAATTGGTCCGGCAGTTATTTTAGGTCACGTTGATACAAAAGAAGGACCGGCCGTATTTTATTCTCTCGGACAATTGACTGAAGGTGATGAAATACAAGTAACGAGAGAAGATGGCACTACAGCAATTTTTGAGGTTACAAAACTACAACGCTACCCACAAATTAATTTCCCAACCCTTGCAGTGTATGGTCCTACCGATGATGCTACCCTCCGCCTAGTTACCTGTACCGGCACATTTGATAAAGGGGAACAAACCTACAGTCACAATCTCGTCGTGTTCGCTACGCTGAAGCTTCAGTAAATTTTTTGTTAAAAAATAGTGATTAAAAATACCCAATAAAAATGGGGTTATTTTCTATTGACAATCAGGTTCAGTGATGTATAATAAAAGAGAAATTAAATTTCTAGTTCTCACCCCAAGCGACAAGCTCACTACCTAGAATAGCGAGCACAACCATTGTGGCTATCCTTATTATTAACCTGAAGTTATAACGTTTTTTTTGTGAAAATCTCTATTCTTATTCCCTGCCACAATGAAGAAAAGTCTATCAAGGCTTGTGTTTTGTCATGTTTGCAACAAACTCGACAACCGGATGAAATTATTGTGGTAAACGATGGGAGTACTGATAGTAGTGCAGAAATTCTCGCCTCTTTTGGTGATGCTATTCGGGTTATTACTATACCGGTGGCTACTGGAAACAAAAGTCATGCCCAAGAGCGTGGTTTAGAGTTTGTAACCGGTGATATCTTTGTGGCGACCGATGGAGATACAGTCCTTGATAAAGATTTTATCCGGTACGTAGAAGAGGATTTTATGATGAACAACCATCTCTCAGCGTTGGGTGGTTATGTGCGCAGTGTAAAACACAACTGGTTAACTGCCTGTCGTGCCTTTGAATATGCGGTGGGACAAAATCTCCACAAATTAGCGCAACATCACCTTGGTTTCTTATTTGTGATTCCGGGAGCAGCGGGGGTGTTTAAAACAGCAGACTTTAAAAAATATATCTCGTTTGAACACGATACTTTGACTGAAGATTTAGATTTTACTTATCGACTCCACCAACTTGATCTTAAAGTGCTGTATGACCGTAGATTAGTGGTGTTTACCCAAGACCCAGCTACCCTGTACTCGTATATCAACCAAGTACGACGGTGGTTTGGTGGTGGGTGGCAATGTTTACGAAAACACTACAAATTAGCAACACTTCAGCCTAAAGTAGCGCTTGAACTTTCCATTATGTATGTTGAGGGGCTCGTGTTCTCGACGTTACTCTTTGTGTTGCCGTTTTTAAGTTTAGAGTTCTACCTATACTTTTTGATGTCGTACTTTGTATTGGCAACCAGTTTTGCTATTTTTGCCGCGTACAAAGAGAAACGGCCTGAACTATTGCTCGTACCGATTCCGTATATTCTTTTGGTATTTATTAATGCCTATGTATTTCTCGAGCAGATGGTGAAAGAAATATTTTTGGTGCAAAAGAACTTACATTGGTTCCAACCACAACGTTTTAATTCAGTTGAACAAACCCCTAATTAATTTAATATGTTTTTACAATTTTCCGGTCTCTCACTCTTGATTCACTTGCTGATAATTTTATCTGCCAAGGCCTATAACGCAGTGCGGGGAAGAAGCGTCATTGATTCAGCGTTTCAAACTCATAATAAAAAAGGTGGGGTGGTTCGTGGAGTGTTATTAAACAGGATTATTTCTTTTTTGATTTTAATCTTTATTTGTACCTACATGTTCACGTTGGCTGGTATTGCGGTGATGACTGCTTCAAGTATGGGAGCTGATGAACCACAAGTAATTGCGTATAAAGAACTTGGTTCAGGAGTGTGGAGCGCCATACTATTCTTGGTATTTCAAACAATCTTTGTCTATGTGGTGATGGGATTATTGATTATGAAAGTTTCTTTAAAATACGTCCCTCCAACACCGGTGATACTGTCTCGGTACGTTACCTATATGGGGTACTTACTTGCATCTTTTTCTCCAAAGCGCATACTACCGATAATTACCCAATTTAGTTTTAAAAGTATGTCACCGTTGCAAAATACCTTTAAAAATATGAGAAAGCCATTTCCCCAATCAACTACCAGTGGTGAGTATCAAAAAGTAACTCGATTCCAAAATACTGTTGCTATCCCTATGCTCGCGGGAATGGTTGTGGCTGCCTGCTTATTCTTACTGCCGTTATTAGCGAGTGCACAAATTGTTGAACCAGGATTTGAATCAGAAGTAGTGACTGATGGACTGTCGCTTGCTACGACACTCGCTTTTACGCCCGATGGGCGTATTTTAGTAGCTGAAAAAAGTGGCGTTATAAAGCTGGTTAAAAATGGTGTCTTGCAACCACAACCAGTAGTTACATTATCTGACGTTAATACCTTTGGTGACCGAGGGTTGATTGGACTGGCCGTTGATCCTAATTTTGCTCAGAATGGATATATTTATGTGTCATATACCTATGAAAACTCTCCCGGAGTAAATATCGGGGGCACTAAAACGGGCCGGATTGTTCGTATGACGATGGTGGGTGACACCGCTGAAGAGTCGAGTAAATTTGTCTTAGTGGGTACGGTTGGAGGAAGTGTAGCGAGTTCCTCATGTGAGGATTTTGTCGTTACGGCTGACTGTATTGCTTCTGATTCAAATAGTCACAGTGTAGGCGGATTGCGGTTTGGACCGGATGGTTTTTTGTATGCCAGTTTGGGTGACGGAGCGGACTTTTCCGCCGTTGATCCACGTGCTTTGCGTGCTCAAAATGTAGATGCGCTCGCGGGGAAGATTCTACGCATCAGAACTGACGGTACTGCTCCCGCCAGTAATCCTTTTTATAATGGTGACCCGAATTCCAATCGTTCAAAAGTGTATGCCTTAGGCGTGCGAAACTCTTTTCGGTTTAATTTTAATTCAGCAACCGGACAATTGTATGCGGGAGACGTGGGGTGGAGTAATTGGGAAGAGGTTAACCGGATTGTCAGTGGTGCCAACTACGGCTGGCCGTGTCGTGAAGGTTTGGTGGCAACAAGTTACGGCTGTACGCCCAGTTCAACGCCAACTAACCCGCTCTACGTCTACGCGCACAACAGTACTGGTGCCGGATCAATTACCGCTGGTTCATTTTTTAGTAATGGCGTCTACCCTGCGTCATACGCAACTTCGATGTTTATCGGTGACTACGCGCAACAGTGGATGAAGCGTCTGGTGCTATCTGCTGACGGTGCAAGTATGGTTTCTGTTCAAAATTTTAATTCCGATATTTTCCCAGTAGATATTATTACGGGACCGGATGGAACTATTTATTATATTGATATTGTGTTTGGTACGCTTAACCGCCTCACCCACACGAGTGGAAACCGTCGACCGGTTGTGAACTTAAATGCCAATCCTACTTCAGGTTTAGCCCCACTCACCGTTAATTTCTCAAGTGCCGGCACTAACGACCCCGATGGCAACCCAATTACCTTTGCCTGGACCTTTGGTGACGGGGCTAGTTCAACCTTGGCTAACCCCTCACACACCTACACAACCATTGGTTCACGACTCGCATCTCTAACCGTACGAGACTCACTTGGTTCAGCGACATCAAAAAACACTACTATTCTTGTAGGTAACCAAGCACCTACTGCTCGGATAGTAAGTCCAGTAAGTGGTTCACTCTATACCGTGGGTTCAACTATTACCGTAAACGGGGAAGCAACTGATCCTGAAACAGGAGTGTTACCACCGTCTGCTTTTTCTTGGACAGTGATTTTGCATCACAACGTTCATACGCATACAATTTATCAACAAACAGGAACATCAACTATTACGTTCCCAGCAGATGATCACAGTGATCCCGATGTATATATTGAAGTACGCCTTCGTGTTACGGATAGTGCCGGTTTAGTTGATACCGAGAGTATTAACATGTATCTAAATAACGGAAGTGGTTCGGGTAACCTTATCTCTAATCCATCGGTTGAGACCGAAGGTACTATTGCCACTGCACCACTTAATTGGTTTGAAGGGTGGTATGGAGTGATGGATCCTGTGTTTACCTATCCGGTAGCCGGGCTCGCGGGAAGTCGCGCGGTAAAGATTGATGTCTTGTCGCACACAAGTGGAGATGCCAAGTGGTATTTCTCTCCAGCATTTGTAACGGCTGGCTCACAATATACGTTTAGTAATATCTACACTGCTACCGTCCCCACTACGCTCACTGCTCAATTCGGACGACCGGACGGAACCTACGAGTATCTGTTCCTGGGTAGTGTACCCGCTACTGCTACGCCAACACGTATTTCCTATACATTCACAATACCGGCAGGAATTGAAACGGCTACGGTATTCCACCAACTCGGTACAGTCGGAAGTTTAGTGACCGATGATTTTACGCTTGCACTCGCGGGAGCTGATGTGATTCCTCCGACCGGTGTCATTGCCAGTCCAGTGGCTAACGCGACACTATCAGGATTAGTGAGTGTGGATGTGACTGCCAACGATGATGAAGGTGTTGCTTCGGTAGCTCTGCTAGTTAATGGCACGCTAACTGGCGTAGGTGATTCAGAGCCAGCTTATTCGGTATCGTGGGATACCACGAGTGTAGTTGATGGTGACTATGCCATTACTGCGCGTATCACCGATACGTCAGGTAATACCTTTGAAACACCAGCCGTGCAAGTTGAAGTTGATAATAATAACTCAACACCAACGAACTTGATTCAAAATGGTAATTTTGAACAGGGAACTGCTAACGCACCATTAGGATGGCAACCGGGTGGCTGGGGCACACAAACCAGTGTCTTTAGTTACCCCGTAGCCGGAGCGACGGGTGGCTCAGCGGCGCAAGTGCAAATTACTAAATATAACTTTGGTGATACGGGTGACGCCAAGTGGCAACATGTACCAGTACCGGTTACAGCTGGAACGGAATATACCTATAGAACCAGTTACAAAGCTACTTCTATTTCAGACGTCATTGGACGATATACCTTTACTGATGGTTCAGTTCATTACTTTGGCCTCATTAAAGAAATTCCTGGAACACCTAATTGGACAAATCTTGAAAAATCATTTGTGCCTCCGGTTGGGGCTGAAACAGTAACACTCTTACATCTCATTAGTTCGGTGGCGACATTAACGATTGATGATGTGGCCCTGTTTGCTACGGGAACCGGTACGCCGTCAGAAACAAATCCGCCAACCATTGATTTTGTTTCGCCTACACCCGGTGCTGTATTGTCGGGTACGGTTACCTTAACAGCCACGAGTAGTGACGCGTCAGGTGTCGTCGGAGTGTACTTTGCTCTTAACGGTGCACCGTTTGGAGGTGAAGATCAAACAGCGCCGTATCAATATATCTGGAACACTACTTCCGTCCCTGATGGAACCTATGTACTTAAAGCGACCACTCATGATATTTATGGAAATAATGACAAAAAAGAAATTACCGTTACGGTCAATAACTCAAATCCACCACCACCAGTAGCGACTTCTACAAACTTAGTTGTAAACGGTAACTTGGAAACAGCCGGTACCGTGGGTAATCCAGCCAATTGGAATCGCGGCGGTTGGGGTACTAATACTCGAACCTACACGTATCCGGCAACTGGTGTAACCGGCAATGGAGCGGCAGTGACTATCTCTGGCTACGTAAGTGGGGATGCAAAATGGTTCTTTAATGATGTCGCAGTAACTCCAGGTACTCAATATAACGTCAGTAACCGGTACAACAGTACCGTTGGTTCTGAAGCCTTGATTCGCTATACCTTAACTGGTGGTGCAACTTCATATCAATTTTTAAGCGCGCTACCAGCTACGGGCGGTACGTGGGCAACATTGAATCGAACCTTCACGCCACCGGTTAACACTGTTTCGATGACCCTATTCCATCTCATTGCCGGGAACGGAACGCTTACTATTGATGACGTGAGTGTTATGGGGCCTGCTGGAACAACCACCGGCACGACTACTGACACGATTGCTCCGTTGGTATCGGTAACCAGTCCGGCTACAGGAGCTACAGTCTCGGGCGTGGTAGCAATCACTGCTTCTTCAAGTGACGCTTCAGGTGTGGCTAGTGTGACGCTGCTCGTTGATGGTACTACAGTCGGTACTGCTGATACGACCGCTCCGTATACGTTTACTTGGAACAGTGCCTCATCTACTAATGGTGCACATACTATTTCCGCCCGCTCAGTTGATACGCGTGGCAATGTCGCTACCGCTACACCTATTACCGTTACCGTAAATAACGTTACTACACCGCCTCCAACAGGAACTTCTACTAACTTGGTGCAAAACGGTAACTTGGAAACTGTGGGCACGGTAGGTAACCCAGCGCAATGGAATCGAGGGGGATGGGGAACAAACACCCGCACCTATACCTATCCAGCTACGGGGATTAGTGGTAACGGAGCTATGGTGACTATCTCTGGCTACGTAAGTGGGGATGCAAAATGGTTCTTTAACGATGTGGCGGTAACTCCAGGTACTCAATACACCGTCAGTAACCGGTACAACAGTACCGTTGGCTCTGAAGCCTTGATCCGCTACACCTTAACTGGTGGCACTACCCAGTATCTTTTCCTTAATGCCTTGCCAGCAACCGGCGGAACCTGGGCGACCTTAAATCGAACCGTTACTCCACCAGCTAACACTGTCTCAATGACTTTGTTCCATCTGATTGCCGGAAATGGTTCACTCACGATTGATGATATTAGTGTGACGGGACCAGCGGGAACCACTACGGGCACAACTACCGATACCACAGCACCAACAGTGTCCATTACGAGTCCGTCAACCGGAGCGACCGCTTCAGGAACGGTAGCCATTACTGCACAAGCGAGCGACGCTTCAGGTGTCGCTAGTGTATCGCTGATTATTGATGGAGCCGTTTCTGGTGCTGCGGATACAACTGCCCCGTACACATTCACCTGGAACAGTGCATCATCAAGTAATGGTAGTCACACAATTTCTGCTCGTGCTACTGATACGCGAGGTAATGTCGCTACCGCTACACCAATTACGGTTACGGTAAATAACGCCACTACTACACCACCGCCACCGCCTATAGCGACTTCAGCTAACTTGATTCAAAATGGTAATTTAGAAACTGCAGGCACAGCCGGTAATCCCGCTAACTACAATCGTGGCGGATGGGGGACCAACAACCGAACCTTTACCTATCCGGTAACGGGAGCAAGTGGTAACGGGGCTGAAGTTGCGATAACTACCTATACGAGTGGGGATGCCAAGTGGTATTTTACTCCAGTGATGGTTAATCCAGGCGAACAGTACACGTTTAGTTACGCGTATAAAGCGTCTGTACCTACAAACATTACCCTTAAATATACTCGCACCGACGGTACGTCACTCTATGTGGGTGTAGCTGCTCCGGTTGCTTCCGCTACCTGGACTACTGGTACCTTTAGTTTCGTACCGCCAGCCGGCGTTACTGATGTGACGGTGATGCATATTTTGACTGGCATTGGTTCATTATCAATTGATAATCAACAGCTTACTTCTGGAAATACCAATTCATTTAATCGGGGAATGGTGTCTTTCTCATTTGATGATGGGTGGGTAGAACACGCCACCATTGCGCAACCAACACTTGATGAGTTAGATATTGATGGCACGTTCTATATCATTACTGACTACTCAATTGACGCTACGGAAGAGCAAGTGCTCAATCCAAATCTTGAAACCGCCGGTACCGTAGGCAATCCTGCCAATTGGAATCGCGGTGGCTGGGGAACTAATGATCGAATCTATACCTATCCCGTAACAGGAACTTCGGGTAATGCTGCGGAAATCACGATTGCCAATTACACGAGTGGGGATGCCAAATGGTTCTTTGATCCAATTGATGTATCTCCAACAATTACCTACACGGTCAGTGACGTATATCGCAGTAACGCAACCACTGAAGTGGTAGTGCAATACACGAGAACTGACGGTACGTTCCAATACCAATTCCTACAAAGTCTTCCCGCAACCGGTGAAGCCTGGCAAACCTTTTCCCGAGAAATTACCGTACCCGATGGTGTTACTAAATTAACGGTCTTCCATATCCTCGCTTCAGTCGGAACGCTTGCAATAGATGCCACTAGTGTTAAGCCAGCGCAAGTGTATGTAAACAAAGATCAAATCCTTAGTATGCAAACTAGTGGTCATGAAATTGGCGGACACACCCGGTCTCACCCAATGCTCACCACCCTTACAACGGCTGAAAAAACCGATGAAATAAACGGATCACGGCAAGCGCTATTAAGTAACGGTGTAAATAGTGTAACTAGTATGGCGTACCCGTACGGGGACTTTGATAGTAGCGTACAAACCATTGCTCAAAACTCAGGCTACACGTCAGCTCGTTCAGTGTTACGTGGCTACAACGATACTAATACTAATCCCTATGCGTTAGTTATCCAGCAAGTTTCTCGTGATGATACCGTGGCTGAATTGCGTAGTTGGGTTGATCAAGCGGCAGCCAGTAACACGTGGGTCATTTTTATGTTCCACCAAATTAGTAACGCCACTAATGACACCTTAGGAATAACCCCGGCTGATTTTATTAATGTAGCCAATTACACTAAAACAGCAAACGTAGATATTGTGACCGTTTCAGAAGGAGCGGCATTCTTGCAATAGCGAGAACTATTACTGAGTAATGTATTTAGTAAATACTGAGAAGGTATTGGTATCAGACCAGAGCAACCAGTTACGTTCCTTGTTCTGGTTAAAGTATACCCAGCCGACTACTTTAGGGTGATTAGGTAAGAAGACATTTAATCCCTCATTAAGCCAGGCGGCTTTTTCAGGTCCGGGTGCACTTCCGAATGAGAAAATCATAATTGGTTTGTTGTATTGTTCAAGAATAGACACCGGTCGGGCAAACAATTCATTAAAGGTCATCCACGGATAGTTCATGTTAAATCCATCCACGCCCACATAATCTACATACGCGTCACCAGGGTAATAGTTAGCAATTTGATTCTCAGGAGTATTAGGAACTGAAGCCGAGTTTACCGCCAAGCCAAATTTAACATTTGGAACATCATTAAAAAACTTATGGACGTACCGCCAGGCTTCTACTGCTTGGGCGGGGGTATTGCCGTTTACGGTTCCCGACCACGGTGTCCAGTTTCCATTTAACTCAGAAAACGGTACCAAAATAATTGGACCTTGGTAATTTTTTAACTGATTAGCAAAATCTTTAAAGTATGAATCCCAGTTACCGGCGAGAATTGAACGGTATGAGTAGTTGGGTTGGATAGTCCCGCCAATTTTATAATCACTAGCTTCCCAAAAGAGAACCAACGTACGATCTTTTTTGTAGGCAACATCACTCAAAAATGTCGGTAGGGCTCCGCCGCCATTACCCCAGTGTACGAAAAATGCTAGATAGTCTGGATTTTCCGAGACGCGATTTTCAAAGTCGGCAATGGTGGTTGGATTTGACCCAGCGAACACTCCCCATTTAATAGGTTTAACAACCGCCGGGGCTGGAGCGGGGGTCGGTGCGGGAGCTGGTGTTAGAGTAGCCACAGGCGTAGGTGTTGTTGAAGTTGGTTTAGGTGTCGTAGTGGTAGCAACCGGTGCGGGTGTCGGAGTAGGGACTACAACCGGATTCTTTTTTGTTCGTCTCGCGAGTGCACGAGCGCTGGCTTTATCCGTGCGACTGCCCGTTAACGCAGAATCATCCGGTACGGGGGTCGTGATGGTATTGTCGGGGTTAAGGCTGGGGTCGTCGTCGTGATTTGTATGTATGTTAGCGTGCGGAATAGAATCGCTAGGAGGTAGGGAAGCATACGTCGATGGTTGGTTTGGTTGCATGTAGGCGGTGAGTTGGTTATGGAGTCCGACTCCAGTCCAAAAACAACCAAATCCCAAAAGAGCAGAGAACAATACTATTTTTTTCATATTTCTCCTATAGTATAACTTTGCAAGGTAACGAAAGGGATTGTTTTTAAAAAATAATTGTGGCCTGGTACTCATGAAAAAAATATGATTTGAATAAATTTTTTATTTTAGACTAACCACACATATATAATAGGATATCTTACTCCGTGATTTCTTTGACAAAAATTATTGACAAATGTTAAATTAAGTGTTACTTTAGGTAATGTTCAGTCCATATATCAGTCATATATAGGTAGAGACTGATTTTTTTGTGGACCCCTCTAAACTTAATAAATATTTATATATAGATAGCACTCCAACCTGGTTAATCCGGGGTATTTATAGTGCAGGAATTGTGAGCTGGATGGTATTAATGTATGGCTATTATGTCTTTTATACGTTTAATCCAGTATTTTTTTGGATAATTTCCCCAGCTGTTTTTTTTCTGTTTTTTTACCACGTATTGAGTTATACCTTAATGCTTTTTTATAAGCAGTTTGATAGCAATGCCCACAACTGGAATAAGGTGTATTACAACGTACGTAATTTATCTAAAAGTAAAAAAGAGTATCCGTTAGTGGATATATTTTTACCCATCTGTGGTGAGGATACCAGTGTGATTCATAATACGTTTGCTGCGGTTAGTAAGTTGGATTATCCAAATTATTCGGTATATGTGTTAGATGATCGCGGAGAGAAGGCGCATGAAGCACTAGCGGCTACCTATAATTTTACTTATTTAAGTAGACCAAATCGTGGTGAAATGAAAAAAGCCGGTAATCTTAAGTATGGCTTTGAACGATCGGAGGGTGACTTTATTGCAATTTTTGATGCGGACTTTGCTCCACATGCAGATTTTATACGAGAGTTGTTGCCGATAATGGCTGACCCAACGGTGGCGATTGTGCAAACACCGCAATATTTTCAAATTGATGAATCAGTACATAAATCTTCGATGGTACAATATGGCGCCGGTCATGTGCAGGAGGATTTTTATCGCTTTATCCAAGTGGCTCGCAGTAATCTCGGTGCACCAATTTGTTGTGGTTCTAACGCGTTATATCGACGCAGTGCGCTTAACGAAATCGGTGGAACTGCTCAGATTGAACATAGTGAAGATGCGTATACTGGTTTTGAATTAACCAATAAAGGGTATCGAGTAGTATTTGTGCCACTTATATTAGCGGTAGGTTTATGTCCCGATAACCTCCATGCCTATTTTCATCAACAGCATCGGTGGTGTAGTGGGAGTCTGAGTCTGATGTTAAACAAAAAGTTTTGGACGTCGCGTTTGTCGATAGTTCAAAAGTTATGTTACATTTCAGGTTTTATGTACTACCTGAGTCACCCAGTGACGCTCATCATGTCCTTCCAAGTATTTTTTGTATTATTTTTATACTCGGATGTACTCAATTTTTATAATGCACTACCATTTTTGGTCTGTATTGCTTTTTCATTTATAGCCATTCCATCAATTCGCATTACTAATATGAAGTTTGGTGGTTTTTTGGCTCGCAATGCCTATTTGTATACATATTCCCACGCTGTCTTTGTAGCGTTTTTAAAACATTCTGTTGGGTGGCAACCGACTAATACCAAGCGAGTAGATGTATCAAAAGAGTATTTACAGCAGTTATATTTTGTCGCTATTTATTTTCTCCTTTATTTAGGAGTATTTGCCTATTCGCTGAGTATCGGAGCAATAAATTTATTTAATGTTTCTTCTTATACGTTACTGTTTTGGGTATTTTATACCTTAATAAATACCGGAGTTATCTTGGTGTATCTCTATCACTTTTTAGATCATACTAAAAAGCAAAACGTTCCCAGTACACCGTTAGGAAGTCTCAGTTTTTTAAGTTGGCGTTTCAAAACTGTAGGAGTGTATTGTAGTTTCTTAGGCTTCTTTATTATGGGAGGCTTGGCTATGGGTAATGTGTCACTGGAGGGTAAAAATACAATGCATAATTTTAGAGAAATCATTCACTCCTATCCTAAAACTATTACGCAAAAAACTCTTAACTTTTCTATAACACCCATTCTTATTGAAAACAATATTTGGAACATTGCTGGCCAATCAAACATACGCTTACTAATTAACAATACATTCTAATATGTTTTTCGATACTACTTCAAAACATGAATATCATCGTCATTCTGGTCGTTTTTTAGAACTTCAAGGAATTTCAACTTTACAAAAAACAGTCTTTTGTTTTTTAAGTGTGATGGGGGTTCTCATGACGCTCGGGTTTGCGTATGTCTGGTTTGATCCTGATCATATTCCACAAAATTTTAGTGGAATTTTCCATGTGATTGATGTGTTTTTGTTTTTAATATTATCCTATATTGTTTGGCACCATATTTTGATGGAGTTATTTTCTTGGTATATCACCGCCTATATTCAAACGCCGGTTAACGCGCCCTTGCCACCAAAGAAATTAAAAGTTGCCTATGCAACGGCGTATGTGCCGGGCTCAGAGCCGTATGACATTCTAGAAAAAACACTTAAAGCGATGACTGAAGTCGTATACCCGCATGATACGTGGTTGCTTGATGAAGGTAATGATCCAGAAGCAAAACGAATTTGTGAAAAATACGGAGTATTTCACTACTCTCGTCATGGTATTGAACAGTTTAATGGTCTTACCGGAAAATTTAAACGAAAAACTAAAGGAGGAAACTACAATTCATGGCTGTACAAACACGGGCATAAATATGACATTCTTGCTCAGCACGATGTAGATTTTATTCCCCGCCGCGACTTTTTACTCAAAACGTTGGGATACTTCAATGATCCTAGCGTGGCCTTTGTTGGAACTCCACAAGTGTATGGTAATGAAGATGAATCTTGGATTGCTAAAGGAGCAGCCGAGCAGACCTATGGATTTTATGGCCCCATTCAAAAAGGATTTTATGGTCATGATATGACGCTCTTAATTGGCGCTAACCATATTATGCGGATGAAAGCGTATGAGGATATTGGTGGTTACACAGCCCATATTGCTGAGGATATGCTCACCGGCATGAAGCTATATGCGCACGAAGGAAAATGGAAAAGTGTGTATGTGTCTGAAGCGCTCCTCTTGGGAGAAGGTCCTTCAACATGGGATGCATATTTAGTGCAGCAGATGCGGTGGGCTTTTGGTTGTATGGATATTTTGTTTCGTCACGCCCCCGAGCTATTTAGGCAAATGAATGCAAAAAAAGTGATTAATTATTTACTTCTGCAACAATTTTATTTCTCGGGTATCGCCCAAGCGGTTGGAATTTTGTTAATCATGATGTACTTCCTGTTTGGAATTAATTCAGCCAATATGACCGGCGGAGCACCATTACTTCTTATGTATGGGGCCTTAGTGTTGTATCAGGTACTATTCCAGTTATGGATGCAACGTTTTAATGTGTTGCCTGATTCAGAAACTGGTTTATTGCTCCGTGGAAAAGTATTAGCCGTAGCGGCTTGGCCCATTTATTTCTTGGCGTTTATTAGTGTGGTATTCAAAATAAACCTTACGTACAAGGTGACCCCTAAAGGGAGTTCGCAGGTTATCTCGTATTTACCGGCGTTATTTATCCCACATTTTATTTTGGGAACACTTACCTTATTAGGAATATTGTGGGGAATGTATATTGATCGCGAGGCACTCCCGATAGTGTTCTGGGCGTTATTAAATACTATCTTTATGTATTTCTTCTTTTTCTCTCAAGCAATCCCCGCGCTGTACCTTTACCTCAAAGAGCATATTGTAGTGTTACGAGGTTCGAACGTTCGGTAAGTTATTATTTGTTTTGATAGGCACGGACATAGTCTACATTCATGTAGACTGGCCAGGTATTAGCGCTTGTTGGCATACCAGACCAACTCGGCTCACTTCCAACGGCAACGTTAAGAAGCATATAAAATGGCTGATTAGCATCCGGGTTAGGCGGACAAAAAGCGTACGGTGTACCATCAAAATAATACGTTATACCGTCGGGTTGCCAATTAACGCCATAGGTATGAAAACCAGCCGTGATGTCTACTCCGGTATTAAACCACGTACCACAGAGTCCCTTAATATCTTTGGTATGCGAAGCATAGTGAATTTGATAGTTACCCCCTTCACCTTTACGATTTAAACCACCAAAGGATTCCATCACGTCAATTTCGGGTGGCCAACTTTTATCAATCGGTAGTAGCCAAAAAGCCGGCCAAATACCGTCACCGGTTGGGACTTGTGCTCTCATTTCGAAATAGCCGTATTGCTGAGAAAAAGAAAATTGCGTAGTGAGTAAACCGGAAGTGTATTTGGCCCAGGCACCGGCAGCTTTTTTAATAACCTCGTCCGAAGGTTTTACCTCAATAGTGAGAATGCCATCTTTAACCCACGTTGAATTGCGAGCGGTAGTGGTGCCAAATCCACTTTGATTTACGTGGTCAATAAAATTTTGATCAATGTATAATTGACTGTCATAGTTAGGAGCAATGGTGCGAGAACAAAAGTGATACACCGATTGCCAGATTCCTCGGCCACCCGGTTCGCAGGTAACATTTCCGTTTTGATCAACGTAGCGACTCAGTTCATTAAAGTCCTCATTAAAAGTCAATCTCATTGTTTTTAACAGGGGTGCAGTATGCAACGCGAGAGTGCCGGGAAAATTTTTGTTTGCTGTTGTACTGCCAGAGTTTTTTAATGTTGAAGTGCTGGTGGGGATGTAGGTACTTTCTGGTTCCTCTTGAGCGGTGTCATCAGTACTTGAGCTGATAGCCACTAGGTTCTCGGTTAATTGTGTGACTAGTTCTTCGGTATCATTAAAAACCTCTAATTGATAGAGAAGGAAAAGCGTGAGGATGGAAAGCGCCAGAAGTATCGTAATTTTGGGGTGGGATATAAGTGGCATTATATATGTAGTGTCATTTTATCATATTTTAAGCCATATATAAACAAACCCGATACGCTGATGCGCATCGGGTTCTTGTTTTGTCAGGGGCTGGGAGACGGGTTGTCTCTTTGTGGGCTGTAATCTTCGAGTGGTCTTTCGGGCCGATAGTCTTCAAACTCGACTTGTGCCCACGCCCAGGCTTTTTCACAAGCAGGCTGGTGAGGTGGGAAGTCATCGGGTGAAGGCTGTGAAGCTTGAGGTACTGACATCGTTAGGTACTCCGTAATGTTTCGGGTAGGAACTTAATCATTTCATTATACCATCATTATTCATATTAGCAATAGCGTACCTCAGTACCAGCCAGCTCAGTACATAAAGAGAATAACGTATCGTGGGGTGACGAGGGGTTTGGTATACTTATGCTAATTATGGATAGGCTTCACGATATTTTGCACTCGGTCATTAATCATATGATTCCGCACGAAGGAAATGATTATCGACCTCATCTGTTACAACGCGGAGCGATGATTATGATGTTGCTGTTAATCATGCTGTCTTTTTTGGTGGCTAATTTCCAAGCGCTGTTGTGGCAATCATCAGATTGGTTGGTAGGAGCTGTATTGCCGGCGGTTGTTATTGATTTAACCAATACAGAACGGGCTGATTTAAATCTGCCACAGCTAACGCGTAATGTAGTGCTTGATCAGGCGGCGCAGTTAAAGGCCGAAGACATGGCTCGCAATAGTTACTTTTCTCACGATAGTCCGACTGGCGTGACGCCGTGGCACTGGTTTAAGGAAGCTGGGTATACGTTTGCTCATGCGGGTGAGAATCTCGCCGTGTATTTTACTGATTCAACTGAAGTGGTTGATGCCTGGATGAATTCCCCGACACACCGAGCAAATATTGTGGGGACAAATTATCGAGAAATTGGCGTGGGAACCGCTAAGGGCGTATATGACGGGTACGAGACGGTATTTGTGGTGCAAATGTTCGGAACCCGGGCTTTACCGGCTACGGTAGTTGCTACAGTGACTGAACCAGTACCGGTAGTGGCGGTAGCAGAACCTGAGGTTGCTCCGTTGATAGCAGTGTCTGATCAAGGGGCCCCACAAGTAGCGGGAGAAATGATGGATGTGCCCGAGGAAGAAACTGCTACTCCAAAAACTCTAGCCCATGCCAGTACCGATACCGCCCACGAGGAAGAAGAGATGGTTGGTATGACCGAGACTGAGCCGGAAGTAGCTCCCGCTCCTGAGGTAGTACCAATGGAATCACCTGTGGTAGAGCCTGTGCCTACACCTGAGTACACACCTGTCGTGATGGATAGTCGGGAAGTGATGAGTTTGTACTCGGGACTCGCTGCCTCTTCAACGACTTTAACTCCGGCACCGTACACGACGACTGACACCGTATTGAATCAGGCTCCGACGGTTGTAGCGCTCGCAACCGAACCGAGTTCACTTTTGCAGTTAATATACTTGGTACTAGGTAGTATTACCGCGCTGGCTTTGTTTACCTCGGTGGTATTGGAATGGCGACATCATCGGCCAGTGCAGACGGTGTATGGCTTAGCGTTGTTGCTGATAATGGCTGGTCTCTTTTATATCCATACTATTATCAGTAGTGGTGCAGTTGTGATATAACGTTCATATGAAAGTTCGAGAAACTAGTATTGTGGGTATTTTTAGTTCCGCGGCCGCGGTTGTTCAACCTGCCAAGACTCCGTTATACAGCTCGTCACCCGCCGCAGGATTCCCAGCTCCCGGAGACGATATGGTGGAGAAGTCACTTAACGTACATGATTATTTGGTAAAACATCCGGTCGCTACTTTTTTTGTACGGGTAGAAGGGGATTCAATGGAAGGGGCCGGGATATTTTCAGGTGATATTTTAGTAGTTGATCGCAGTGTTGAAGCGGTTGCCGGGAAGATTGTCGTGGCCGCCGTAGGTGGAGGGCTCGTGGTGAAGCGGTTAGCGAGGCTAGATGGGAATATGGTGTTGGTTTCAGAAAACGAATCGTATGAGCCGATATTAGTGGGAAGCGATGAGGAGTGTTTTGTTTGGGGGGTAGTCACCGGAAGCGTACGCCACTTCTAGGAGAACTTCCAAAACCGGCACATTGCGTTGTCGCTGCTGCGGTACATTTTACTTCGCCGTACAAGAAGTACGTCTACATAAAATGTCCTTGCGCTCCTAGCACTGCACTCGGTTTTTAAAGTTCTCCATAAAGTCACTATAAACATCACATTTCGTCGGTAACTTGCGGTAAATTTTTATTCACCGTATATAAATACGGCTCACAGAACTTTCCTTGCCTGCCTCGAATTGCATCCATTTCTGAAAGTTTTATGATTATCTATTCTTAATAGGGTGGATGTTGGTTTGGGGATTTTTAATATAAAAAAAGGCGCCTTTGAAAGGGGCGCCTGAGTGGGGGGTGGGTTAGCGGCCGTCGCCGGTTGCTGGTTTGAAGTCGTCGACTTCTTGGTGGGGTTGGT
>JAZKFU010000003.1:0-15136 GCA_040386275.1 Patescibacteria group bacterium | reverse complement strand
GGTGATGAGGGGTAATGCTTGGGGGTAGGGGTTGAAAATGGGGTCGTGGGGTTTGGGGGTTGCGTTCATGTTGTGTTCGAGAACGCGGTCGACTGGGTCGCGTGACATTTTCTTTCCTCCAAAAGGTACTGGGTCCGATTGTATAACGGGGTAATGTATTAAAAAGTTACGTTTATATTTTATGGTTACATCAAGATAAAAATTTGAGCGCTCCCGGTGACGGAAGCGCTCATTGTAAATTTTTCGGTCAAATGCGGTAGCCGCCGTTATATGGAGGGGTGTCCAGGGCGGCAATCACCAGGTGTACACGTTCCTGATGAGATTTGAGAGGTTGTTTGGTTGAAACGTACAAATTGTGCAGTCGGCGACACCGAGACTGAATTTCAGTAATGACTTCGGTCCGGGCTTCTTCGAGCGACGGGCGTTCCGCGTCTTCGCTTTTCTTGCACAAATGCAGATAGGTTGAGATAATCCAAGTAGCATCTTTGTCGAGAACAACTGGTTCTTCGTCGAGGGTAGTTGGCGCCTCTTTACTGGGGGAGCTATCAAACATCACCGTTTCCTCCTTTCTACAGAACAAGGAACATATTACGAACATTATACCAGACTAAC
Source organism: Patescibacteria group bacterium (assembly GCA_040386275.1). Lineage (GTDB taxonomy): Bacteria > Patescibacteriota > Minisyncoccia > Phycocordibacterales > UBA918 > OLB19. The sequence continues at coordinate 14,524 of JAZKFU010000003.1, read as the reverse complement.
TGCAAAAAGCAAATATTAATTAGTAAGAATCAACCAGGTAAGTCGTCTTAAAAATTATGATATCAACCACATCAAACGCTCTTTCAAGTATTACCAAAAACATTATTATCAGCCTCATTGCTACCAGTCTGGTATTAGGCGCCATGCCTGCTTTTGCCGCTACCAGTAAAAGTAAAGCGCCGTCGTATGAGGGTGAAGTTTCCGGCTGGCTTCCGTGGTGGACTGATAGTGCTGGTATAAAAAGTGCCACCAAAAATATAAAAAAATTAGACACCATCTATCCTTTTTCGTTTGAAGTCTTGGCTGACGGTACTATTGTTGATAAAGCCGGCATGGGTGATAAAGAGTGGCGTGACTTTATAAAGCTCGCCAAGAAGAATCGGGTAGAAGTTATCCCTACCATTGCCTGGTTTGATGGTAATCAGATTGGAGCCATCATAAGTGATGAAAACAGACGAGAAGATCATATTGATGATATTGTGCGGATTGTAAAGAAAGGGAAGTATGATGGTATTAATATTGACTACGAGGGAAAGAACGCTGCCAATATTAATCACTTCTCAGCCTTTCTAAAGGAGTTGAAGGCTGAACTGGGGAGAAAGTTACTCACTTGTGCGATTGAAGCGCGTACACCCGCTGTAGACCTCTACGCGGTAGTGCCTAATCCCCTCACCTACGCCAACGATTATAAAGCGATCGGACAGTACTGTGACCGGATTGAACTGATGACATACGACCAACAACGCGCAGATTTAACCCTTAATAATAAACGAGCGGGCACCGGACTTCCCTACGCACCGTTGGCTGATAAAGAATGGGTGGAAAAGGTAATTAAACTCGCCCTTAATGATTTTCCTAAAGAGAAAGTACTGGTTGGGGTAGCAACTTACGGACGGGCCTGGGATATTACCCTGACGCCGACCGGAATTCAGGATTATACCCGCGTGGCAAGTTTGAATCATCCACGAATCCAAGAGCTGTCAGAAAGTATCTATAAAACCCCCATTGGTTACAGTGTTGGTGGAGAAGCCGTTATGAGTTACTTCCCCGAAGACTCTATCTACAAAGTTCTCAATTCCCTCCCGGTTCCGGCTGGAACAGCCAAAGGGTATGAAAACATCGCCCGAGCACAACTCTTTGCCACTATGGCCAAGACTCCCGTGTCAGTTCGGTTCATTAATTACAATGATGCCGTGTCAGCCCAAGACAAACTAAACTTGGCAAAAAAGTATGATGTTCGCGGCGTGACCTTCTTTAAGATTGATGGAGAAGAAGACCCGAACATTTGGAAACTCTTTTAATGGAGAAAATAGAAAATAGAAAATAGAAAATAGAAAATAGAAAATAGAAAATGGAATAGAGAATAGGGAATAGAGAAATTAGAACAGTAAAAAATAGAACATTAACAAACCCCGACAGTATTACTGTTGGGGTTTGTTTTCCTATTCTCTATCCAATTTTTTCTACTCAATATTCTATTTCAAACGCGGTATAATAACAGCGTGATGAATTCTAAATTTGAGGAAAAAGCTCAGAGCAAAACCGCGTTTGTGGGCGTCATCGATTGTAATAACTTTTTTGTTTCGTGTGAGCGGTTGTTCCGGCCGGACTTAGTTGGGAAGCCGGTCGTGGTGCTGTCTTCAAATGACGGGTGTGTGGTGGCGCGGTCCCAAGAAGTAAAAGACATGGGGGTCCCGATGGGTGTTCCGATATTCCAGATAAAGGACATGGTAAAGGACAAAGGGATTGTAACGTTTTCTTCTCACTTTGCTTTGTATCGTGATATCTCGAGTCGAGTGTTTGCGGTGGTAAAAACGTTGTTGCCGACGATGGAGGTGTATTCAATTGACGAGGCATTCTTTATAGTTGAGGCCGTTACAAAGCCAGAATTAGAAGAGCGGTTACGACAGATAAAATTCGAAGTTGAACGGCAAACCGGCATCCCGGTTTCGCTTGGTGTAGCGGGCACAAAGACCCAAGCCAAGTACGCCAATCGGCTCGCCAAAAAATCAGGTGGCGTGTGTGTCCTTGAAAAAAGTGACTGGCGGGAACTGGCGCCAACAATTCCGTTGCCGACTATTTGGGGAGTAGGGAGGAAGCTTGACCTGCGGTACAAGGAGGCTGGTTTATATTTTGTTCAGGATTTGATTAACTGCCCAAAGCCTCTAGTGGGCAAGCGATTTGGGATTGTGGGTTTGCGGTTACAAGCCGAACTGTCAGGAACCAGTGTCTATGCGCTTTGTGAAGGCGTAACGCCGCAAAAGAGTATGGTTAGTTCCCGTTCGTTTGAAAAAAATGTTACTGAGTTAGCGGTCATAAAAGATGCGGTGGCGTATCATACCCGGCAAGTAGTGGCTGATTTACGCCAAATGGGCTTTAAAACTAAATACATTGGCGTGGTGCTGGGGACGAGTCGGCATGGTGATTATTTGCTTCGCGGTGGAAGTTTAACAGCGGAAAACCTCAGCCCCACCGATGATGTGGTAGCGCTACTAAAACAAGCGTTTGCCTTAGTTGATCAGCTCTATGAAGCCGGGGTGCCGTATAAAAAAGCCGGGGTGTATGTGGGTGGATTTAGTCCAAAAACACTCGTTCAGCCGTCACTGTTTGCCGAGACTAGCGAGCCCATTGCGAGCCCGCTTAATGCGGTGCTTGATACCTTTAACGCGCGCTATGGTCAGGATGTGGTAACTATCGGTACCCAAACTAAAGAGAGGCGGTGGCAATCAAAGTCAGAACAAAAGTCACCGGCCTATACGACGCGCTGGAGCGATTTGCCGATTGTGCGGACGTAAAAAATTAGATTAGCGACACATGTACTTGATGTCTTGAAGTGCAAAAAATACATTTGTCTTAGCAAAAGCTATAAAAATAACGACGGGGTATAGGTACTACGCATGCGACAAAAAGGTTATACACAGAGCGGACAGCGACACGTATCAAGAACATTTATATACTGTATTCAGATCGGTTGAATTAGGTGCGTTGGTACAGGCTGAATTTTTTTCACTAAGTACTAACAAACCGCTCCACAAACATTCGACCGAGAAGTGTTCATTGCAACTTAGGTTGCGACTACACAAAGTTATTTAATAAAACAAAAAAATAAATATGTTCAAACATTCAACCTTTACCGTTGAATCTTTGCACCGAGTGGTCGCGATGCTCGTTGCAACAGCTGTAGTGGTTTGGTCAGTTGGTGTATTCAATAATGCACAAGCTGCTAACCTCGCAGTAATCAGCAACACTTTATCAGACTCAGATGTGAGTGCGTTGTCTAACCACACCATTCAATTCACCATTCCAACCAGTTCACCAGGAGTGATTGCTGGCGGTACCATCGTGGTTACCTTCCCAGCAGGATTCAACTTAGCAACTTCAGGAGTAGCGTTTGGAGATGTTGATTTCACAATCAACGGTGCTCAACAAACACTAGCAGCAGCAGATGCTGGTGCAACATGGGGAGCTACAGTGTCAGGTCAAAACCTTACGCTTGAATCTGGAACTGGTGTTGTTACCGCCGGTCAAGTAGTACGAATTCTGGTTGGAACAAATGCAACTGGAGGAACTAACAGAGTCACCAATCCTAGTACCGTTAACTCATATGAGTTTATCGTGACTGCGGGGGCTGCTGACTCCGGTCGCACAAGAGTCGCAATTCTCGATAACGTAGACGTTACTGCAGTTGTAAACACTAGCTTTACGTTTACAGTTGCCGGACTCGCTACATCAACCGCAGTTAATGGAACTTCAACTACAGGTTCTACTACCGCTACATCTATTCCTTTCGGAGTACTTACAGCCGGACAAATCAAAACATTGGCCCAACGACTTAACGTCACTACTAACGCTCGAAATGGCTTCGTAGTAACTGTTGAGCAAGATGGGAACTTACAGTCATCAACAGGTGCCGACATCGATGGATTCAGAGACGGTGCATATACAAATAGCCCAGAAGTATGGGGAGCAGCACCGACTAACAACATTGCCGATGAAAACACCTGGGGTCACTGGGGATTAACATCATCCGATGATCTTAATGGTGACGAATTCGGAGTAGCTACACCTGAGTTCGTAGCTGCTAGTACAACACCTCGTCAAATCTTTACCCATAGTGGTCCGTCTGACGGAACAACTGATAACATTGGTTCATCTACAGTTGGATACCAAATTCAAATCAGTCCACTCCAGGAAGCGGGAGATGACTATACTACTGTTCTAACTTACATCGCTACACCAACTTTTTAGGCAAGTCCAAAATTCACTCATTAGCTTTGTTGCTTTCAACTTTTGAACATTCAACGTACAAAAGTACGCCTCATGTACAAAAGTCTCAGCGCCGCGCTACTAAGTAAATTTAAAACTTCCCATTACATTGGAATATGATGAAACAAAAAGCCTCCCTTATTGGGGAGGTTTTTTGTTTGTGTTTATAAAATTGATGGGGTGAGTGTGAAGAGATGGTATTATGATTTGATTATTATTTAATTCTGTTTGCATGATTCGCACTTTTTTGACTAGCTTGGCCTTTGCTTTGTTCTTGATTCCATCCTTAACCTTTGCTCAAAATGACGCGGGGATTGGTCTCAAGCCAGCCAATATTGCAGAAAAGATGGAACCAGGGGAAGTGCGACAATTTACGGTATTGGTTTCAAACGTCAGTACTCAAGATCAAAACTACTATTTGTATAAACAGAATATTTCTGGTGTACGTGATGGTGGGGTACCGATATTCTCTGATGAAGCAAATGACACTGGTGGGTTTGCGTTGAGTGATTGGATTCAATTAGAGTCAGATAGAATTGAAGTCAAAGCGGGTGAAGAGAAGCCGATGAACTTTTTGCTGACCGTGCCCCAAAATGCGTCGCCGTGTGATCACTTTGGCGGTATCTTTGTGTCAGCGGAACCACCGGATATAAAAGAGAGTGGAGCAGCAATTGGGTACCAGGTAGCAAACATCATAAGTATACGGGTAGCGGGGGAATGTGTTGAGCAAGCACAAATCAGACAGTTTTCTACCGACAACTATATCTACGGAAAATCAGCGGTAGAATTTAACCTTAAATTTGAGAATACCGGAAATACGCTTTTGCGACCTCGTGGCCCACTGACCATTACCAACATGTTTGGAAAGGAAGTAGCTAATATTATCTTTAACGAAGATTTGGCGGGAGTGTTCCCTGGTGATACGCGAGAATTTATTTTTAACTGGGAAAGTGATACAACCGGCTTTGGACGGTACGAAGCAATGGTGAGTCCAAGTTTTGGTGAAGAGGGATTTAAACAAACAGTATTTAGTACGGCTACGTTTTGGATTTTGCCGATGAATATTATTTTGCCAGCCGCTGGTGTATTGGCAGTATTACTGTTAATTGCCTACATCAGTATCCGTGTCTACGTTAATCGAAAACTTGCGTACTACGGAGCAACAGCCGGGACGCGAAAAATTGTACGACGTCGATCTAATAATGGTACGGCACCGTTGTTACTCATTGTGATTGTGTTGTTGGCGGTGACGGCACTGTTTCTCTTAATCCTCCTAGCCCTCTTCGCTTAAACATCCAGAAATGGCGAATTTCTGCGTTGCGCTGCGGTAAATTATTACTCACCGTACCGACGTACGGCTCGCAATAATTTCCTTGCACGCCTTGAACTTCACTCATTTCTGAATGTTTAAGTAAGACAGTATGTGATTCTTAAAGTCCTTGCGACTCATAGAACTGCACTCGATTCTAAAAGTTCTTATAGAGTGAATTACGTAAATAAACGCCGTATACAAGATGTATAATACATATACCTATGTTGGAGTTTACTTTGTATCATAAAATTTTACGGATTAGTTCGGTGGTGCTGGCTGTGGCTTTGGTGTTTCAAAGTGGGCTTCTGAGTAACACTACGGCGCTAATGACACTTTCAACTCAATCGTATTTAGCGAATGTGGTGGGAGTAAGTGTGGGGGTGACGCCGACTGAACTTAATACGATTACGGCTGGACTGACGGCAAAAGAATTAGCCCTTGATGCGCGTGACCGCGAGCTAACGGAACGTGAGATAGCGATTGGGTTAAGTGGTCAATCGGGGATGCAGGATAAAACTACCTTTATGATGGGGTTAACGTTATTTATTGTGGTGTTGCTCCTGGTGTTAAATTATGCCCTTGATTATTTGCGGGCTCGACAACAGGGGTCATACTCTATTCTTGATATGGAGAACGAAGGAAATAAGAATGTGCAAGCGTAACCAGTATTAAACGGGGTACCATTACTACATCATGAAAACGCACACCCCTAAAAAACATTCTCAATATACGCGGCATATGGCGGGATACTATATGGTGTCGGCTGTGCCGGTAGTGCAATCAACGGCTACTATTGGGAGTGTGGAACGATTGTTGGAGAATCAAGGGGTGTTGTTCACCTCGATTAACTATATATATGTAGTGAACCTCAGCCATCAGTTAGTAGGAGTGGTATCAATAAAAGAAATATTTTCACAAGCCAAAGAGGTGATTGTTAGTACCTTGATTCACCAAAAACTCATCACCGTTACGCCAGAAACCAACACCGAAAAAATGGTCCGCTCAGCCTTTCGTCATCGTATTAAAGCAGTGCCGGTAGTAGATGGGATGGGGCATTTTTTGGGTGTGGTTAGTTCAAACGAAATAATTTCGTTACTCCATACCAAACGAGTTGACGATGCATTGCGTCACGCTGGTTCCCAAACGTTTGAAAATCCGGCTGAATCAATTTTGTATGGGTCAGTTTGGCTCCATGTACGCAAACGATTACCGTGGTTGGTGGCTGGTTTGGGTGGGGGATTGATTGGTGCGATGATTGTTCGTTCGTTTGAGACGACACTCGCCGAGCAACTACTCGTAGCGGCGTTTATTCCTACGGTGATTTATATGGCTGACGCGGTGGGTTCGCAAACGGAAATTATTTTTATTCGCGCACTCGCGCTTGAGCATAATTTTAAATTTGCCCGCTACTTTACGCGTGAATTCTGGGTAAATATGTGTCTGGCAGGATTGTTAGGGGTAGGAATGCTCACCATCGCGGCTGTCTGGTTACAAAACGTTCTGCTTGCTTGTGTGCTTGGGTTAGCTATATTTTTTACCACTATGTCATCGGTGTTAGTGGCGCTTTTGATTCCGTATTTATTTGAGCGGTTAGGCTATGATCCGGCGGTAGCGAGTAGTCCGATGGCTACTATTATTCGCAATATACTGAGTTTGGCAATTTACTTTTTAATTGTGGTGGCGCTGTTGTAGAGTACTGATTAAATATTATCCAAGGAGAAAGATAGTCGAAGCTCCGTATGTATGGTACCGTACGACAGCTCTACTCTATGAATAAAAACGACCTGTTTATTGTTAGTCAAGAATCTACCAAAATCCCGCACTCACCCTTGCGGTTTTTGGTGTATATGGGGAGTAAGTATAAGTTTTTGGGTATTGTTTCTTTTTTGCTCGTGTTAGGGGCAGAAATTTTTAACATCCTTATCTTTTATGTTTCGGCAGAACTAGTTGATAATTTTACACTGGCTACTGACTTACAAAGTCAAAAAGAAATTCTTTTATTCTGGGGATCTTTGTTTTTAGGCGTCACGGCTTTAAATAGTGTTTTGTATAGAATTAGTGGTTTTACAGCCATTTATTGGGTTATTAAATTTCATAAAGAAGGCTATAACGAATTGTATGACTATTTAACACGACACAGTCATACGTATTTTAGTAATCGTTTTGCCGGCTCACTCTCCAATAAAGTGTCCAACGCCATGGATAGTAGTGCTGGATTAATGTTTCAAATTCTCTGGACGTTCTTTTCTGAGTTAATTGGGTTGATTGTTACGTTAGGAATATTTTTCTCTATCGATATGAGAATAGGGTTTGTGCTTCTCGTAGTGTTTATGGTGGTTTTAGCTTTTAATATTTATGCGGTAAAAAAGCGACGGCCGTTTGTGGTCGCGTACGCAGCCGCTTCTTCAAAAACGAGAGGCGAAGGGGTTGATGTGATTTCCAATGTCTCTGCCGTTAGGCAATATGCGCAACGCAATTTTGAGCTGCAACGATTGGCACATATATTTACCGAACGAGCGCAAAAAGATGTAAAACAGTCATTTTTTGGTGAATGGATTATGGTTGCCAATACCTTCGCCTCAATTTTTATGACGGCCTTGGTGCTCGTACTATTGTACATTTTGCTTGGTGAAGGTGAAGTAACGACGGGTACGCTTGTTTTGGTCCTGGGATTGCTTGGTCGGGTTGGCTATATGTTTATTACTACCGGGCAAGCCCTTAATCGCTTTATTCGTGAATATGGAAATATTGAAGAGGGTCTAAAAGAGATTTTAATTGATCATGAGATAGTTGATGTGAATAATGCTGCCCAACTACAAGTTGGAAAAGGGGGCTCAATTGTATGGAAAGAGGTTGATTTTAATTTTGATAGTAATCCAGCGGCAGTGTTTTCAAAGTTTAATCTCACTATTCCAGCCGGACAACGAGTGGGACTCGTTGGTGCTTCAGGTGCGGGTAAAAGTACGTTCGTTTCTCTCTTATTGCGTCAGCATGAAGTGACAGGTGGGGCAATTCTGATTGATGAACAAAATATTGCTACGGTTACTCAAGACTCGTTACGGTCAGCTATCGCGGTGGTGCCGCAAGAACCAGCCCTCTTCCATAGAAGTATTCGGGAAAATATTGTGTATGGTAAACCAGACGCCACTCATGATGAGGTAGTGGCCGTGGCAAAAAAAGCCCAGGCCCATGATTTTATTATGAGTTTACCCGAAGGGTACGAAACGCTCGTGGGTGAACGGGGTGTTAAATTATCAGGCGGGCAAAAACAACGGGTAGCGATAGCGCGCGCGATGCTTAAAGATGCGCCGATATTGATTCTCGACGAAGCCACTTCTGCACTTGATAGTGAAAGTGAGGTCGAAATTCAAAAAGCGCTACATGTCCTGATGAGTGGGAAGACAGTTATTGCAGTAGCCCACCGATTATCTACTTTGCGAGAAATGGACCGGATTATTGTGCTCCAGGAAGGAAAGATTATAGAAGATGGTACCCATGAGACACTAAAAGATGCGGGTGGAACCTATGCCAAGCTTTGGAATCACCAAGCTGGTGGGTTTATTATTGATTAAGTCGTTTTTTTGCGCACGAGCACTATACATATATATGTATACAAGCTCATATATTAGCGCTTTCTCCACGGTACAATAGAGCTAATGAGCGCTTCTCCCTATGCGTGGGTTTATAAAGTAACACTGTTTTTAGCAGTGATTGGAAGTGTGTTATTGCTCGCTCCACATTTTATGTCGGCTCGATATATTAATGAATACAAAGATACGATTTCAAACTCTGGTCCGACCCAAGCCAGTAACCACACGTTGTCGTTTATTTTAAATACCACAGTAAACCCCGGCGCGTATATTGAAGTAATTCCTCCGGCAGGGTTCGAGGTTCTTAGTGGGGCGTTTACCCCGACCGAAAATATTGAGTTATTGGTAGATGGTGTGTCTCGGACAGTCGGCGCGGTGCAAAGCGCTACGGATGACTATGCAGAAATATTCCCGGGGACACCAGGCATGATTCGGTATACTTTAAATACAACGGAAGGCATTACTGCCGGCTCTCGGGTGGTACTTAAAATTGGAAATCATACATCATTGGGTGAACCGTTTATTTACACCTTTAACCAAGGAACCGGTACTAGTACCAGTCCTGGAGATATTAAGCCAATTAAAAATGCTTCGGATGAAGGAACCTACACCGTTGACGTTCGTGTGTATGACGGAGTGGAAGTAGCGAGCGCAGGATTTATGATTGCGCTCGTTAACACTGTGGGAGTAGGGCCGGCAGACACGACTGAAGAGGTGCCACCATTTCGTTTTAACGGAGCGCCGACAGGATTCATCGGAGGTACTACCCAGTCCGTAGAAATTTCACTTGAAACGGATGAATTCGCAACCTGTAAATATGCCACTACTCCTGGTGTCGCGTACAGCGCGATGACTAACACATTTACGACTACCGGAACGTTGTTCCATGTAAGAATTATACCGGTGGCTCCCGATACTGACTACACATTTTATGTCCGGTGTATTGATGATGAGTTAAACGTTAACCCGGACGACTACTTGATTGAATTTCAAGTGCTGGCTATTCCAACCGGAGTACCTGGTACAACCGGATCTACTACTAACACCGGAACTGGTTCAGGAACTGGAACCGGCGGTACTGGTTCGGGTTCTGGTTCGGGTGATACCACGAGTGGTTCAAATGGTTCGGGTGGTAATCCAGGTAGTACCTCTGGATCAGGTGGTACCGGTGGCGGGGGTGGAGGCGGTTCAGGTGGCGATCGGGGGAGTGAAGGAGGTGGTGGATTTGAAAGTGCTGATGGTCCATATCGAAGTGGTGACGGACAAGTGACGATAACCGGGTACACTGCTCCACGAAGTGCGGTTACCTTTTTAGTTGATGGAAAGATAGCTAAAACTGCCAATGCAGATAGTAACGGGTCCTATACGGTACTGCTTGATTTAATTGCTCGTGGTACCTATACATTCGGAGTCTATTCAACCGATGCCGCTCGAATCAAATCCTCTACTTTCAGTACTTCGTTTACTGTGGTAGGTGCGCGCGCTTCTAGTTTGTCTAACATTATTATTCCACCATCTATTGTGGTCACGCCTGATCCGGTAACGGCAGGAGTGCCGGCGGTAATCTCTGGATACACCATTCCAAATGCCACGGTCACAATTGAAAATGAAAAAGACGGGAGTGCCGCTTCGCGTAAAGTGTTCACTGGCACATCTAATGCCAACGGAGCGTGGAGTATTTCGGTTGATACTAACGGCTTTACCAATGGTACCTACAAAGTGCGGGCCAAAGCAGTACAAGCAACTGGGATACAAACTAACTTTTCTAATTACACGGTGTATGGTGTCGGACAGGCAGCCAACCGGCCCCTTAATACGGACTTAAATCGTGATGGAAAAGTAAACCTCGTTGACTTTTCTATTCTGCTCTTCTGGTGGGGAACAGCCGGCGGTGATTCAGATCCACCTGCAGATATCAATAGTGATACGAAGGTGAATCTAACGGATTTTTCAATCCTTCTCTTTAACTGGACCGGCTAAATCCTGATTCCAAAATTGGCACACTTCTTCGTTAGGCTGCGGTAAAATTTTACTCACCGTACAAGAAGTACGGCTCGCAAAAATTTTCCTTGCCTGCCTCGAATTGCACTCAATTTTGAAACCAGGAGCGAACAGCACTGCACTCGTTTCTGAAACTTTATAACACTTGTAATTTAAATTAAAAACCCGACAACTTTGTTGTGGGGTTTTTTAATTTAAAATTTATATTCCATATTCCATATCCAATTTCCTATATCCAGGCTTCTCTTGTGGGAAACTACATAGTCATACATATATATGTACTATAATAATGAAAAGTATGTCATTTCTACAACGTCTCAAAGGTCGGGGGGTGCGCTCTGACCAGGCACTACAATCAAGTGAAGAAGAAACTGCCGTTGATAAGGTAGCGCAACTTGATGTTGATGTGTTTCAAACTGAACGTACGATTGTTATCTATGCGCAAGCAGCTGGTGCTGACATGAATGATGTGCACGTATCTATTGAGGGGGATGCTGACATTGTATTAATTGAGGGGAGACGGATTCGACCGGAGTTTATTGTGTTTCCTAAAAGTAAACCACACGGTGCGTTCTTTACTGAAGAGTGTGTGTGGGGAGATTTTTATCGACGGATTATTTTGCCCGAGAGTGTTGAAATTGAAAAGGCTGAAGCCAAGATTAAAAACGGTGTCTTGATATTAATACTGCCGTTATTAAAACCCGAGGAGAAAGAAAAGGTTAAATTAAAAATTACTCCGGATCGTAAGCGATCACGGTTGTAGGGTACGTGCCTACCGTTTAGCGTAACAATGTTCTTATGTTCTCTCTTTCTTACAAACTCATCACCCAACTACTCACGATCCTATTCATACTAGGAGCTTTTCTGTTTTCTGCGAGCTACACACACGCTGCTGATATTTTGATGGCGCCAGCAACGGGGAGTTACTCAGTGGGACAAACATTTACGGTCGCCGTACGAGTGTCACCAGCTGGATCGAGCATCAATGCGGTGGAGGCTGGTTTGAAATTTAACCCTGCTGTTTTGTCGGTAGTGAGTGTGAGTAAAGACGGATCGGTATTTTCACTGTGGACTACTGAGCCAACATTTTCTAATACAGCCGGAACAGTAACCTTTGGTGGCGGTAGTCCAGCCCCATTCACTGCACAGTCTAATTTATTGTCTATTACGTTTCGAACAGTAGCAGCGGGAGCTGGAGCCTTAACAGTTAGTAACGCATCAGTGCTCGCCGCAGATGGACGGGGAACAGACGTGTACAAAAATGGTTCCAGTGGTGCCTACACCGTAGCGGCCGGAACAGTCCCGCCACCAACGCCGACACCAACACCAACTCCGACCCCTACCCCCGCAGAACCAAAACCAGCAGATAATGATTCTGAAGAAGCAATTGTGTTCGGAGACCCGCCGCGCGCACCGGAAGTAGGATCACAAGCATTCTTGGATCCGGAAGTCTGGTATAAAAATACCGAAGGCGCGTTCACCTGGACACTACCATTTGACGTTAACGTAGTAGCGGTTGAACTTTCTACTAGTTCTGAAAATCAACCCGATGAAAATAAAGATGCAGTCTATGACCCACCGATTGATGAATTTAAAGTAACGCGTGAGAGTTTGATTGATGGTATTCAGTACCTAAGTATTAAATACAAAAACCAAGTTGGATGGGGAGCAGTGTTAAATCGAAAAATTCAAATCGATACCACTGCACCAGAACCTTTTACGATTGATGTTCGAGCAGCCAACTCTACTACCGGATTCCCGCAACTAAACTTTGCCGCTACTGACTCGACTTCCGGCATTGATTACTATGAGATGACGATTGCAGATAAGGAACCATTTAGAGTAACACCAGACGAAGCTAAGATCGGCTACCTTCTTAAAGAACTTGAAGACGGAACCTATACCATTAAAGTTATCGCCTTTGATAAGGCGGGCAACTCACGAGAAAGTACCGTCGCAGTGTTGATTACCGCCGGTTGGATTAAACCAGCTGAAGTGGTTGAAGAAGTAACTCTCTGGGACTTCTTCACCGCTGGCAATCTCTTCATCCTCTTCTTACTCTCAGTAATTGGAATGCTCTTCGCATACTTGTGGTACGATCGAAAGCAAAACAAAATTAAAGAAGAAAAACTTCGTCGCGAGACACGAGAAATTCAAGATCAGATGGAAAAAATCTTCTCAGCCTTACGTGATGAAATCTACGATCAAATAAATCTCATAACCAAGCGACCACGGTTGTCTCAAAAAGAAAAAGAAGCTGTTGAGGGACTAAACCAGGCACTTGAAGTATCGGAGACCTTGATTGAAAAAGAAATCAATGATGTAAAGACAATATTAAAGTAAATCCTACTTTAATCCCCAGAGTTTAAACAAATAACGCCCCGGCTTAAACAGCCGGGGCGTTATACTATAATGAGCCCCGTTTTCTATGTGCGTGGGTTTTTGAGAGTTGTGATACGTCCGTTTAATCTATTAAAAAAATCATCGGTTCTCTCACTATTAGTAGTCTTACTAATCGGTGCTTTTGCTGTGTACGCAATATATGTTGATCGCACGGTTTACACCACTGAACAGTTAGTCATTATTCCCGGCAAAGTCACCTCTGACACCTGGCTTGGACTTGAGTCAGTGTTGAGTCAAGACATTTCAGAGTACTCTCTCTATCAAGATTTTACAGAAAAAAACTCTGCCTATATTTCTGAACTGGGTTTATTTTCAGCGCAAGAAAGTGAAAACGCTCCCACGCCCGACGATCCAAATGAAGTGATTATTGGTGATGGTGAAAGTAGCTCGAGTACTGATAGTACCGATGTAGACACTGATAGTGGTTCTCCTAGTTCTGATGGGTCAACTAACTCTACTGATACTCAACCCGATACAACAGCGCCTGATGAAGGTGTACCGAGTCCCGAACCTGAACCTGAGCCAACCCCAGAACCTGAACCAGCAACTGCTGTGCCCGAACCTGAACCTGAGCCAGAACCTGAACCGGCAGCGGAATCTGTTTCTGTTTTGCCTTCATCTAGATCTGCAGTATGGGGAGTGTTCCCGACTGCTTCTGATGTGTATCCGCTCGCGCAGGCAATTATTACCGAAGATGCTCCTGCTGAACCTGAACCTGAATCTGAACCAGTAGCGACTGAGCCAACTCCAGAACCTGAACCCGTTCAAGCTGAACCTGAAAATTCGGAAACAGTTGCGGAACCGGCTACTGAATCCGAGCCTGTTCAATCAGAAACAGAAAACGAATCTACCGAACAGCCAGCACCAAGTGAAAGTACGCCGACTGAGGAAACTGATTCTCCTGGTAGTTCTGATAGTGAGCTAACTACTCCGGTTGAACCAGTAACAGGAG
>JAZKFU010000002.1:0-90786 GCA_040386275.1 Patescibacteria group bacterium | reverse complement strand
ATCAAAAGTGATTTATTTTGAGATGGATACTAAGCATTTCAACAAACACAAATCGGACTTATTTTGAGATGGATGCGCGACGAAGGAGAAAAATATGTTGAGCCGTATTTTTATACGGTGAAATATATTTTTTGAACGACAACAAAGCAGACACTCAAAATTAGTCCGATTTTAGCATTTTCATGAAGACCTCGGGCGATATATTGACCCGTGACTTCCCCAACTCCAACGCCTTCTTCTTTCCTTTTTTTTGCTTGTCGAGAAGCTTCATTTTTCGGGTGATGTCTCCCCCGTAGAGATACCCCGTTACGTCTTTACGTAACGCAGACAGTGAACGTGAAGCAATAATTTTACCCCGTACTTTGGCTTGAATTTTGGTAGTGAACTGACTGCGAGGCAGGTTGTCATACAATTTATCAACGGTGGCCCGAGCATCAAACTCAGCTCTTCGTTCCCCTACCACGCGGGAAAAAGCCGTAATGAGTTCTTCAGCCACGAGCACATCTAACCGAACAACGGACGCCGGACGCATCTCGGCAATTTCGTACGAGAGTGACGCATAACCACTACTGGCGTTTTTTAATTTATCAAAAAAGTTCCGCATTAGTTCCCGCAACGGCATTTCAACCGTAACTAAGTTACGACCATCAGTCAAAACTTCTGTTTCCAAAATACCGGCTTCATGATCAAACAGTAAGGTCATAATGTTACCGACGTGTTCCGGTGGAGAAATAATTTGTCCCAAAATCCATGGTTCACGAACCGTCACTTTTTCACCATGATCAGGAAATCGTGACGCGGCGTAAATTGATTCTACTGTTCCGTCGTCATAGGTAATTTCGTAGGCAATGGATGGGGCGGTAATAATAATCTCGAGTGAAAACTCTCGACGGAGTCGCTCGGTCACAATTTCAAGGTGTAACATTCCCAGGAAACCACAGCGAAATCCGCGACCTAATACGCCCGAGGATTCTTCTTCGTAGGATAATGACGAGTCAGAAAGTTTTAATCGATCAAGGGCTTGGCGCAGAATCGTAAAATCATCCTGGCTATCAGGAAAAATCGAAGCCCATACCACCGGTCGCGCCGGAGCGTATCCAGCCAAAGGCGGCGCTGGTTTTTTAACCAGTGTCAGCGTATCTCCCACCGTCGCAACACCAGGCTCTTTAATTCCGGTCACGATGTAGCCAATTTCTCCGGCACTAATACTTTCACACGGAACTTCACTCGGAGTCACCATTCCTACTTCTAGGACGGTGAAGCTTTTACCGCCGGCCACAAAACATAGCTGGTCACCCTTACGCACTTCCCCATCAAATACCCGCATAAACACAATTACCCCGCGGTGATTTGAATAGGTAAAGTCAAAGATAAGTCCTCGGTAGGCATCAAGCTCGCTCGGACGTGGAGCAGGTATACGTTCACAAATCGCTTCGAGTAATTCAGGCACACCAGCTCCGGTTTTCCCTGATACCAACAAAATGTCTTCCCGTTTGCAACCCAAGAGCGCAATCACGGAATCGCCAATTTCAGTCGGGCGCGAATGACCCATATCGGTTTTAGTCAGTACCGGAATTATCGCTAGCCCTTGTTCTTTGGCCATCTGGAGCGTGGTGAGAGTTTGTGCTTGAATACCCTGGGTACTATCAATTAAAAGCAGAACCCCTTCTACCGCTTTAAGCGCCCGCGATACTTCGTAAGAAAAATCGATGTGACCGGGGGTGTCAATCAGATTTAATTGGTACTCAACGCTCCCGTGCACATATTTCATCCGCACCGGTTGCATTTTAATGGTAATCCCCCGCTCACGTTCAAGTTCCATCGAATCAAGCACCTGGGCCTGCATTTTACGCGCTTCAACCGTACGCGTGGTTTCAAGCATACGATCAGCCAACGTCGACTTACCGTGGTCGATATGCGCAATAATACTAAAGTTCCGAATCGGGGTATTCATAGAGAGAATTTTGCTAAGGATACCCGAAAAACCCCCAAATTACCAGCACTTTCCTCTTTTTAATAACTTACTATACAAACTCAAATTTTCTTTTAAAGACAAAAATACACTCTACGCTTGGCGCAAGAAGTTATTAGATACAAGGCGACAAGGAATGAAACCATGAGTCGTACTTATTGTACGGTGAATGGTTGAATGACGAAGGCAACGCAGTAGATGATGACTTATTGCACCAAGCTAAAGAATGTCGGGTTGTGGGGTGACTATCTCACTCTTAATCACCTTCCGCTTAAAAGCCATGTAAATTTCATGCATCTCGGGAGAACCCATTAGCCGATACGCTAGGATTACGCCAAAGAGACCAAACACTCCCGCTACACTTCCCTGGATCAAAATACCAACAAAGGTTTCTTGATTTACCCCTTCAACGATAAAGAGCAACGTGGCGTACGCAAATAATCCTCCGGTCAGTGAAGCTATTATCGCTACCATAAACGGCTTGCCAAGTGTGCGAAGCTGAATCCCAAACGTTCGTCCGGCAAAAATCAGCATGAGGATAACTTCGATAATTACTCCCAGAGCGTACCCTAACGGTAACATCAATACTTCAGAACCGACAACATTCTCTAGTCGAAAGAGCGAAGTGAAAAATACTTGCGCCGTTGGCGAAAATTGAAACCAGGTATAGAGGCCATAGGCAAACGCTCCAGAAAATACTGTCCCCACCAGGGTCACGATGAGCGGTAGTCGGGTAAATCCCCCGGCATAAAATGCGCGCACAACGAGGAGTAAGATACTTTGCGCCAACAAAGAGACAACAAATATTGCTAACGCTGCTGCCGTCAGTCGCGTGTCAGCCCAATCAAATGAACCACTCCCCAATAACACCCGCACCAATTGGGCACGTAAAACAATCACCAGCACCACAACCGGAGTAGACCAAAAAATAACGTGCCGTAAAGCAGTCAGTACATACGTATTAAACTCCGTTTGTTTTTTATCGGCTAGTAAAGAAGCTAAGGTTGGAAACGCTGCCACTGAATAACTCATCCCGATAATAGCCAAGGGTACAGACTGTAAGTTAAAAGCAAATTGCAGTACGGCCACCGACCCGACAGTCATGGTGGTAGCCATCATCACGAGCACCAGTAACAAAATTTGACTGAGCGACAACGTCACCGCTCGAGGAATAGCCACCCGCGCAATGTCACGGATAGTTTTAAAATCAATTGATCGAGTAAAGTTAAACCGTAAATCGCTAGTTGAAACGAGTGGTAATTGAATTAAACAATGAAGAAACGCTCCGAGAACAACTCCGTACGCTAAACCGGCAATCCCAAACGTGGGGTACAAAATTGCGGCTCCAATAATAATTCCGATGTTATATAACAGTGGCGATAAGGCGTAGATAATAAAGCGATGCCCCATTTGTGTCACCACTCCAAGCAAACTCGAGATTCCAAGCAGGAGTGGTTGTAATAGTAAAATCCGTAAGAGTAATACCGCCTCCGTTTGCGCTTCAACGGAGAACCCGGGGAAAATATAACTTGCAAAAAATGGTGCTGCAATAAACGTAACCCCGGCAATTACCGTGTACCCTACTAAAAAGAGACTGAACATTTGACTGAGGACCGCTTGCGCTGCTTCATCACTCTTAGTTTTTGCTTTAGTAACAAAGGGTAACAATACGTACACCGACAAGACAGACGCAAACAAGACAAACAATAGATCCGGTATCCGAAACGCAGCGTAGTACACATCAAGTTCACTGCCCGCTCCAAATTGATGCGCCAGAATTCTATCTCGTACAATCGCCAACACTTGTGAGGCAAGCGCAAATAACGCGAGAATATAGGCTGCCTGGTGCAGACCTCGAATTTCTCGATAAAATAAATTAAGTACTCGTGTAACCATATTCTACCTATGGTTGTGTGCTGGTGGCAGTATTTTGAGCCCCATCTTCTGAACGTTGGGTAGTCGGAGTGTTGACTGGAGTGAGGAGTGGTGTTTCAGGGACTTCGCTGGTTGTGGTCACGTCGTTCGTGGTAGTAACTGGTGAACCTTCGGGCAAGTTAGCGTTAGGTGCAAATTCACCAAGTGGCAAAGTTCCGGAATTAATTTTATCAATCACTGAGTTTACCGCGGTGTTTTCTGGATTTAAATCACGAATGATTTGTAATTGCTCTAGGGCAGCCTCTCTATTACCTTTAATTAAATATTGCTCCGCGAGGAAGTACCGAGCATTGGCATAACTTGGGTTAAGGGTGATAGCCGCGGTAAAGGCTGCGATGGCGGCATCAGTATTTTTTACCGCACCGTGTAAGACGCCGAGTTGGTAGTATCTCCCGGGGTTATTGGCTTCCAGTGAAATAATTGATTCTGTAGTTCTAATAGCGGTCGGTATATCACCAGCAGCAATATCAAGTTGTGAAAGCAAGTACAGCGCATCGGTAAAATTTGGTTTAAGATCAAGCGATAATTGGGCGAGACGTCTCGCTTCGCTCGCATTTCCACTGCGCGCTGTCATGACAGCTTTTTGCAAAACATAGTATGGACTACGCGGATCAAGTGCTTCGGCTCGAGCATAGCTTTCAAACGCACGATCTTGCGCCCCTTCAATATTAAGTAATGATAAACCACCATAAATGTCTCCGAGCATTTGCCAATTGCGAGCATCAGTAGGTTTAAGCGCAATCGCTTGAGCACTGGCGTTTAAGGCTGCTGAAATAGCATTTTGAAACTGTTGTTGCTGCTCAGCTGTCGGTTCCGTTACTGACAAGAGCTGATTGAGGTAACTCAGTTGGTAGTTCGCTAAACTTCGGGCATAGGTATCGGTTGGGTAAAACGAATACGCGAGCGCAATCCGTTCTGACACTACTGAGACCGGATCTACCGTGTCCGTCGTTACATACATTGGCGCGGTAGAAAAAATATACGCTGCCGTAGCTTGATTGGTAGCACCATAACCCGTAGCAAAAATGCCAATGATGATAATCATCACCGATGCTATCAGAACAAAACCGGTTTTACTGTTACTTAATAAATGCAGTGATTTTTGAGCACTCGGAACAAGAGTTTGTTTGGCTACAATCAGCGTACCCGTACACACAGCGCCCAAGAGTAACAACGTCGGTCCGGGCACATAGAAGAATGAAAGTATCCAGACATACAATCCTCCCACAAAAGAAATCGTGCCCATAAAAAACCAAAACGTATCAGTCGCAACACTAGAAAGAAGCGCTTTAAATCCGGTATAGATAAACAGACCAAGAAACGCAACCCAGGCCAACACACCAAGAATTCCTGTCGTCACAAACCAACTCGAGATATATCCTCCGCCTGCGTTAAACGGCGTACTCCAGAAAATCGTACTGTTAATTGATGGATCTTTATAGAGATTCCAGGCTTCCGTAAATCGATTAGGACCAAAACCAGTAACGGCATTTTCACCATACACTTGACGTAAGACGTCGGTAGTAGCAGATAACGAAGGACGAATTTCAATAAAATTTATTCCGGTTTTATTTGAAATAGCACTCCCAATCGTGCCGGCTCCCACTAAGAAAATAGCGGACACTAAAAATACCATTCCAATTAATGACACTGGTCCGAGCGGTAATGGTCGATGATTCACCGTAGTATTGGCTTGAGTGCCAAAACGATCTTTTGTTAATACGTACATCAGGAGCAATAAACTAAAAAGCGCAATCATCATCCATACAAAATAGAAATTCACACACGCAAGCACAATGAGAGACAACCCAAGTAAAATACTAACTGCAATTAATCCTCGTTTAGGCAACTCAAGTTGTGCCAAGGCTACCAAGGCCATCATTACCAAACAGCCTATAAATAAACCAAGATCATTAAACGAACCAATCATGGTATCCGTAACATTTTGCAAGGTTGCAAACGTTAAAAATTCTGGACCGAACACAACGCGAGCTAAAAATAGTAACGAGACTAAAATTGCACTGGCAGTAAACGACATGTACACCAACATGGTTGTTCGTTTAGTATTTGCAACACTCTGAGTCAAGCTCATCACAAGACCCAGTAAGGCCAAGAATCCAACCGTATGGATTTCTAACGCATCTCCAAAGAGAGCTGCGGTGAAATTCGGCGCGAAAAAAGCGGAGAGCAAACTAGCTGCTACTATCACCCACCAAGCAACCAGCAAAGGAGATTGTCTCACTCCAATTGAGCCATGTCGCAAAATAACAAGCGCCATAAAAAGTAATGCTAGGAGAGATCCAAAAAGCACAAAGTATATTTTTGGAAACAACGCTAACCCACCCATGCCAGGAATAAAAAATAAAGGCATCAGCACCAACGTCACCACAAAAACTATCTGACTAGCTTTACGTAGCAAACGACCCACTTGATCGGGCTTGGCAGGCAATTTAGGCACAAAGGTGGCTGTCTCCATAGGTAAAAGAATAAACAAATAAACGGTTACCTATAAATATACCATATACAAAAAGCACTCAACTAAAAGGTGAGTGTTTTTGTGCATATAAGCCGGATTCTGTCACAAAACTTTCGTTTTGCGGATAATCATATACCTAGGATGTCTGTTGCCAGCCACCTCATGCGGCTCTCAGTCGAGGGCACAAACAATATGGATATACTGTCTTTGCCCTCGACTGCGCGGCCTTGCACACAGGTAAGAATTTAGCCGTTTCACCTCAATAGTTACCTATCAAGCTATTCCTCAGTAAACTGAGGAATTCCGTCACTTTCGATCAGGACGTCTCTGCTCGCATCTCGTACAATACTAAATAAATCTAGCATCATAGACGGGCGTTACCCGCTACCTGGCTCCGCACACGTTTGTGTACGGGTGTGTCCGGACTTTCCTCCCCTACCCTTACGGATTAGAGGCGATTACCATGCGTACATATTATGCAATAATTATACCAAAATTGCAATTTATTACTGTTCTAACAAAATTTGGGTCATCCCTACCACTGCCCCGACGCCAATATTATTTTCTTGTGCAAAACCAGCTTTAGTTTCAATCACATATTTTGCTGGGGCGGGCGGTACAAAAGATTCCGGATACGAATCAGGTGAGGCAAACTCGACCACGTGCACCACCCTTCCACTTTCATTTACCCAAAATATATCAATCGGGTAATTCATATCTTTCATCCAGAAACTCCACGGTTGTTCTGTCTCAAAAATAAAGAACTTCGCAATGCCCGCGGGAATATACGGCGTATCAGATAATCCCTGGGCCCGCTCTCTATCGGTATCGGCTATTGAGGCCTGTAGTGAAATCCCCCCAATAATAAAAGGCGTTAATGGTGCATACCATTTTGCTATCACTGCTTCTAGATTTGGTTCTGTCCCATTAATAGCATTCATAATCGTTTGGCTAGTAGTAGCAACTTCAACGTTTGTATCAGATCCTGACCATTGTGGTTGCGCAAAGAGAATGCAAGTACCAAAGATAATTATCACTGCACATACCCCTGCCACTAATTCTAATTTTTTTGTCATACCTTACTGAAACCATCCGTAGACAAACACTGTCACTACCGATACTGCTGCACCTAAAATAGTACCCCACACCATATCCACAATCGTGACTGACAATGGCCACCCCTTAAGCGTTGCTAAATTTGTAAGATCGTACGTAGCGTAGGTAAAGAAACCAAACAGACCTCCCAATACAGCCGCTGTTACCAATGAGTTTTTAAGTACCGCCGGATAAATCGCAAAAAACGTCAGACCAATGAGGAATACTAAATAAAAAATAATAGCGGCTGTCCAATTAATATCCCCCATCAATCCCGCCAGTTGGGTTTTATAAAAATTACTAGCAACCAACCCCAACCACACCATATCAATCGCAAAAAACACCGGCACGCTAATTGCGTACAATGTCAAAAATGTTTGAATATTCATGCCTACAGTATAACAAACAGCGGCGAGTATGGCTCGCCGCTGTTTCTTATTTTTAATAATTAGTAGTCAACAGGACGTTCAAAAACGAGTGCAGTTCTAGGCGCTCAAAAAAAATGATGCGAGGCGTACATTAGTACGGTGAGTATCATTTTTTGCAGAGCAACAACGAAATGCGCCGGTTTTGAATGTTTTACTTAGTTTTTACTGACTCAAGTAAAGCTGCCATACTAGCTATATCCTTACTACCTCCCGACCCGGCGTCGATAATAATGGTATTACCATGACTAGCTGCGCTCGTAATCGTATCAAGGCGATTGGTATCGGTCAGAAATTGAATCGCAACTTGATTATCCAGGCCAGCTTTTTTCATCGTTTCCATCGCCTCTTCAAGACCACGTGCAATCGCTGTTCGCATTTGTGCCATTCCCTCACCTTGCAGTTTTTTACTTTCGGCTTCGGCTTGAGCGGCTCCGACTAATTTAATTCGCGCCGCTTCAGCTTCATTTCGAGCCGCCTCCATCAACCGCTTACTCGCAATAACTTTGTTAAACGCATCGCGCACTTCGACACTTGGCTGTGGTTCATCAACGAGTACGTTTTCGATACTGTACCCAAATCGAGCAAATTGTTCTGAGAGAGCAGTTTGTACTTGTGACTCTACGGCATCACGGTTTGCGTAGAGTTCGGTCATCTCCATTCCGGACGCTGTTTGACGAACATTATTTAATACGTATGACGTTATTTGTTTTTCCGGAGATTCTAATTCGTAGTGGGCTTTGACGGCACCAACAGCATCATCACTAGCCTTATATTGTACTTTTACCGGCAGCATCATAAAGGCATTGTCACTGGTTTTCACCGACACATCTGCATGAATTTCTTGCAGTTGTAAATTAACCCGCGCGACAATCGTAGTAATCGGCCACGGAAGTTTAACGTGCAAACCAGGAAATACTGCGTGCGTATGCGGACGACCAAAGGTTTCTAAAATGGCTGCTGTTTTTCCTTTCACAACATACAACATTGAAGGAACCAAAATAACAGCTAAAACTATAACGATAAACCAGAACATACGAATAATTATTTAATGAATATAGTGAGAGTATACCAAAAAATACTGCCTTGTGTTTCCCTCCTAATGACCCTCAGCTTCACTATGAGTTTCTTCAGCATGACTATGACTCTCACCCAACAGATTTGCAATACCAGCCATGAGCGCCAACCCAACCACCATCAAGAGTACGTGCTGAATAAATACTTTAGTGGTTTCGTGCTCGGTACGTCGAGGCAATAAATCATGTACTACTACATGAATAAAAAACCCAGCCGCCACCGCAAGCAGGACTCCCTCTAGTTCATGCGCTTCGACGGCAAAATAACTAAACCCCACTCCAATTAAAATAGTACTCGCTGTGAGAAAATTTAAGGCTAGAGCTCGCTTGGTACTATAGCCTGCTTGTTTGAGGACAAAAAACTCAGAAATTTCTTGCAATGTCTCATGAATAAAAACAGACGCTGCTACAGCCAAACCCAAAGCCGGCGACACCAAAAAGGCTGGGACCAAAATAATACCGTCACCTATATTATGAATCGCGTCGCCAACAAGAAGTTTATGCGCGCCTGCTTTATCATGATGATGACCATCGTACTCTTTGGGGTCATGGTGATGGTGTGATTCGGGCATCAGTATTTCTACTCCCCAGGCCAACCCATACCCTACAACAATCAGCGCAATCCCCTGCCACAGACTACCGGCAAAAATTTCAAACACCTCAAGCGCGAGCGCGCCTGAGGTCACTAAAAATACTCCCGCTGAAAATGATACCAAAAATGAAAGCCTGCTTGATAAAAACTCTTGAGCTACTTTGGCTGTAAAAAAAACTCCTACCAGTGAGGCTGACATAATTACCAGGGCCGCCATCAAAACTTCAGTCATCATATAGAAGATATCAATTACTATTATTTATAAGTTTTGCAACTAGTTTGCATAATAGCATTTCCCAAATATTTATGCAATTTATTTGCATTAATACCACAATACCCTTACAATACCTATACATGCGCCTCACCAAACATCGACAAGAAATTATCGCTACGCTTAAAAAGAGTCATGGTACGCTTTCAGCGCAGGATATTCATAAACTCATCCCCACTATCGATATCGTCACCATTTACCGTAACCTCGATTTATTTGTGGCTGAAGGCATTATTAAAAAATTACATCTCGAAGGTAACGAGGCCAAATACGAATACCAAGCCCATCCCCACCACCATGCGATTTGTAACAGTTGTGATCGCGTGATTCACTTTAATGCTTCTGAAGCTCAACTGCGTGAAGTACTGAACGTACCTGATTTTGATATCACCACTATTGATTTAGTAGTTCGTGGTCGTTGTCATCACGAGGCGCGGTAGTTTCTAAAAATTCTCAGAAAAAAATACCTTCGTTAGAGTAAAATCAGTGAGCCAAAACCAAGCAAGGCCAAGATACCAAATACGTCAGTTGCAGTGGAAATAAAAATCATTGACGTAGATGCAGGATCTTTCCCCATTCGCTTTAAAATTAGTGGAACAAATGCACCAAACAAACCGGCCACAATGTGTACGGTAATCATCGCCAAACTAACCACTACACCCAGTAACCAGCTACCATTAATAACGACTGAAATAAGCGCTACGATTCCGCCAATAACCAAACCATTTAAGGCTCCTGCTTGCACCTCCTTCCAAATAACCGGTAACCCACTTTCGAGTGACACGCTACCCATGGTAATTCCTCGCACCATAACGGCAAACGCCTGACTCGCGGCATTTCCTCCCATCCCCGCCACAATTGGAATATAAACGGCCAAGATAGCGAGTTGTTCTACCGTGTCTGTAAATATCAGTACAACCGAGCCCGCAATAAAGGCGGTAACCAGGTTGAGAATCAGCCAGCGATAGCGTTGACTAAATTTTTTACCCACACTATCAAAAGGTCGTTCGCTTTCGTCCACGCCCGCAATATTATACAAAGATTCAGCCGGCAATTTTCCAAATAACGTCAATGCATCATCTGCGTAAATAATCCCGAGTACGCTATTATCATTATCAAGCACGACAATTTTTTTATGCTCTGAATCAGTAAAGGTATTTACAATGTCTGACACTTCCGCTTGGTATGAGATGGTTTTAATAGGTTTGATGAATTTTTCAAGCTGAGCATTAGTACGCTCTTTAACGAGAGTGGTCAACAAAATCTCCCCAACGAGTGCACCGTTTTCTTGCACTAAAATTTCTGGAAATTTACCGAGTTCTTGATAGTGTGCGTCTATAATCTCCCCGACTTCACCCAGCGTAGCGGTGTCAGGTACCAAGACATAATTAAAATGAATCAGCGTCGCTGTAGCTTTAGGATGAAAGCGTAAAAAATATTCTATCTTATCACTAACTTCTGTTTTAAGTCGTTTGATAATTTTACTCCGCCTGCGGGCGTCTTGCATCCGCATAATGACTTTTTCAGCCATGCGTAAATCTAAATGATCTACCAAATCGACCGCTTCGGTCATAGTAAGATCAACTAATATTTGCTGCTGTAAATGGTTAGAAAGTTCAGCAAACACAGCGCTACGCTCTCCTAACGAGAGACTTCTGAAGGTAGCCAACCTATCTTTGGGATAATAAGTAATAGTCTGCGCGAGGGGAGATTTCTGGTGTCTCATATGTAAAAATAATACAACCGACCGGTGAAACGGTCAGTTGTATCGATCTTAAATCAAGACTTCAATGTCTGCCCCTTCTCGTAATTTGGTGATGTAGGCATTCACTAATTCTTGCTCTTTGTTTGTCTTTAACTGAGCTTCCAGTTGCGTTTTAATTTCTTCTAGTGGTGGCACAGTAACTCCCGTTGCAGCCGTTCCACTAATTTGAGCGTACGCAGCTTTAAGGTCATCTTCCGTTACCGTGATACTTGAAGTATCAACTGCTTCTGCTAAATGTCCTTGGATTAAAATTTCACCTTCAATATCTTTTCGTAAACTTTCTTGCGTAATACCAAGTTCTGTCATTTTAGCTGCCAATTTTTCTTCGCCACCGATACTGGTAAGAATTTCTTCATAACGAGCGTCAATATCTTCGGCAGTAACATTAGCTCCATTTTTACGCGCTTCTTGTCGCAAGAGTTCAGTGTTTACTAACACATCAATCGCTTGGGTTTTGATTTCTTGGGCAATACTTTCATTCGTAATATCTGCCCCTTGTTGCGTAGCAGCGGTATTTAGTTGAGTGAGATTTTTTTCATAATCAGCCAAGGTAATACCAGTACCATTTACTTTAGCGGCGAGTGGTTCAGGCTTAATAACACTACCAATTGCATCAAATACTCCGGTATTGATGCGACCTTGTTGTTCAAGAGCGTACGCTAAACCGGTACCCATCACTAATACCACTAACGCAGCAATTCCATACTGCATCAAAAATTGTTTCTTTGATGACTCTCCCGCTGTGGGTGTTTCTGAAACTGCTGCGGGCGTAGGTACTTCCGGGTGAGCTACTTCAACAGGCGACTCAGTAGGTAGAGTGCTTGGCATAGCTTCTTCGTTCATTGGAGTAGTCGGAGAAACAGCGTTGGTTTCCGGATCCGGCACTCCTCCGTGGGTGTCTGGTGTCTGATTATTATCTTGCATACAAAAATTAGTTACAGTAAATTCTCCAAAAAAATGAGATACCTTTAATTTACCATAATTCAGTTTTTTTGGGTATTACTTTAGCGTAGCGGGCGTGGACAAAGCAGCATTATGTTGAGCACTCCAGGCATACATTACAACAGCGGCAGAGGCGGCGGCGTTAAGCGATTCGCACCGTGGATGCATGGGAATCGAGACGAGCGTATCACACACTTCGCGCGTCTTTTCTCGCAAACCAGCTCCTTCATTACCAAGAATAAAGGCCGTGGGCTTCGTAAAGACTTCTGTGGTTACTGCCACCGCACCTTCTCCGGCTAGTCCATAAATCCAAAACCCACGATCTTTCAAATCACGAACGGTAGCGTTTACATTGCGAATTTCAATAAGCGGAATTCGAAACGCCATCCCCGCTGAAACTTTAACCACCGTCCCCGTGACCGGCGCTTGATTGTGAGGCGGAATCATTACTCCTGCTAACCCAAAAGCGGCAGCGCTACGGATGACTGCTCCCACATTATGTGGATCTTGTACTTCTCCTAAGATTAAAAAACACGTACTAGGGTCGGGCGTGACGGTACTCATAAACTCCTTGTATTCTCGCATCAGTTGTTGCACCGCAATACCCGCAATAATACCCTGGTGTACAGCTTCTCCACGCAACCCTCCCGGGAGACGTTTTGGGTTAAGGGGCTTAGGAACAATCTTTGTTTTGGTCAGACGGTTAAATATTTTTTCGTCAGTAAAACCATGCTCTATATAGAGCTCTTTAATAATTTCTGGACGATGAATCAAGGCCTCCAAGACCGCATGCTTACCAAAAATATAGACTAATTCTGTGTTCGACATATGTAGGTGCTACTCTATCACAGATAGCAAAAGACGCGAGGGTAACCGAGGAGCTATTGCATTATGTTACAGTGCCACAAATTTCATTTGACCACTCGTTTCTGCGCCTGCAATATTCAAGAGCAGTTCACCATTTTTCATCTCATACGATGAAACTTGTTCAAGCTGAAGAATGAATTCCCCTTCTTTGGTATCTCCGATACAGGCCATCCGGGTTGAAATTATGTCGGTAAAACGTAGCTCATTAGAGGACACGCTGGCGTACCCGCCGCCGATATTATTACAATCAGTATTTGCACTAAAACGATTATCAGCAGCAAAGGTAAGGATAAAATCTTCTGGTGCGTTTGGCACAACTGAAGTTCCGGTTGCAAACGTTGTCTCTATCCAACGGTATGAAGTATTGGCTCCGATACCACTCACTATCTCAGTTGAAGAAGGAGCTACGGCCGGCGTACCAATCGTGCACGTAGTGTATATATTTTCACCATCTTTTTTTACCTCAATCACGCTGGAATTTTCAGACACAATGTACCCTTGCTCGTTTTGATACTGATTTTCTTTGTTAGTCAAAATGAGTGGACCAACGTTCGGCAAAGATAATTCCATTACCGTACGATTGTTTGTTTTGTAGGCAATAGCAATCACCGCTCCTTGGGTGCACGTGTACACAGTTGCTTGATCAAACGTAATTATTTCACCTGAAGAAACACTGGGTTGCGTGGTATCAGATATGGAGTCATCCCCCCGTTGCGCTATAAGTAAATAAACTATAATACTTACAAGAACAGAAAATATTCCTACACAGACGAGAAGCGTTTTCATATACTAAAGACACCCTTTTGCTTGAAAAAATTCTGCAGGGGTTGGTGTATCACCCGCTACAATTGCGTCGACGCGCGCTTGACCTAATATTTCCACAAAACAAGCAGTTTGCTCAGGCGAAAATTGTGAGGGGACACTATCCCTGTCGATTCCAACCGCCTCTAGGGCCTGGACCTGATTTTCACTTAAACTTCCGACATCTTCACTGGAGTTATCATTAGCAGTTTGCGTTTCCATATGTGTAATTGATGATGAAGCCATGTCATCTGACACTTCACCCGTGGTTGCATTGTACAAACTAGTGACCAAGGGACGTAGATTATAAGGGTCGGCTACCACAAAATAGACTACCCCTAGAATTAGTACAAAAAATATCACTCCCAGCACAACAAAAAATCTAAAAATCCATTTCATATAGATGTAGTATACCATCCTATACACTGAGCGCCTGTCGAAAAAAAAGATTACAACTCGTGGTTTTTTATGTCATACTAACCCGTATTATGGTTCGAGTAACCAAACTTCAATTAGCAAATCCTAAACCAATCGCTCGAAGACACGTTGTGTGGCCTTTGACTGTTTTAGCGATAATTATATTTTCAATATTAATTTTTTTATTGCAAGTAAAAGTAATTTCTTATGCAGAAGTTGAAAGTAGCCCTATTAATCCAATGGACGCCACGGTAGTTACTCCTTTTCCAGTTAGCGTTAACCCACAAACAAAAATCATTACCGAAAATACGTTAATCGAATCATATCTTAATACTTCAATTGCCAGCAATCATACCAATATAAAAACCCCCTCTGGTTTTTTAGCGATGCTCCAATCAAAATTAGCGCGCATGGACTGGTATCAAAATCTGGCTACCCCAATTAGCCGAACACTCGTTATTAACTCAGGTGAACGTAATGAGGAGGTCACACAAAACATTGCTCGAATTCTACGCTGGGATGCAAAAAAACAAGCGGATTTTATAACCCGAATGCGCGAAGAGGATCCTTTGGTTGAAAATGGAACCATGTACCCGGGCAAATACACCATCACCAAAGAAGCTACCCCCGAGGATGTGGCGCGATTGGTGGCGGATCGGTTTAACGCCGAAATCAGAACTCGCTACACAGGTGACATCGAAGAAGTAGTACCCTTGAAAGACGCCTTGATTATCGCTTCCCTACTTGAACGAGAAGCCTATGATTTTGAAGACATGCGGTACATCTCGGGAGTGATTTGGAATCGTTTATTTATTGATATGCGGTTACAAATAGATGCCACCTTACAGTATGCTCGTGGTGGCAAAAACAATGAACGCTGGTGGCCAGTCCCGGTCCCGGCTGACAAATACATCAAGTCTCCCTTTAACACATACCAAAACGAGGGCTTGCCTCCAGAACCAATCTCTAACCCTTCAATTGATGCCGTCATTGCCGCCCTCAACCCCCGACAAACTGACTGTCTCTTTTACTTCCACGACACCGACGGCACCTTCTACTGCAGCAAAACCTACGAAGAACACGTAGCCGGCCTAAGAAAAGTCTTCGGCATCAAGTAAATTTCTACCCTCAATTTAAAGTCATCATTTAGCTCTACATAAACAAAAACAAAAACCCCACCAGGGGTTTTTGTTTGGGGGTTTCAGAAACGAGTGCGATACAAGGCGCGCAAGGAAAATTTTCTGAGCCGTACATTGGTACGGTGAAGAAAATTTTGCCGCTGTGCAACGCAGTAGCGTGCCGTTTATGGAAGTCCTAAAGTTCGTCTGAAGCGTCGGCGATTAGGTCCAAAGCCTCCTCAATCAACTCTTCCGCTTCATCCTCATCATCATTATCGAGAGCCTCTTCCGCATCATCCAATAAATCTTCCGCCTCATCTAAATACTCTTGTGCATCTTCCATATCTTCGCCATCATCTTCGGCCGCATCCACGTCTTCTCGTACATCGTCTAATTCATTTCGAGCGTCATCTAATTCATCTTCAACATCACCACCATTTGATCCAATAGCGTCAATGGCATCATTCACTAAATCTTCGGCTTCTTCTGCTAGATCAAGCGCATCGTCATAGTCTTCATCCTCCAACGCAGTTTTAGCTTCATCTAATACGTCACTCGCTTCATCTAATATGTCTTCGGCTTCACTGGTGGCTTTACCATCAGCGTCTGCTTCTTCTATTTCATCTTCCGCTTCATCAATAGCATCATCAACTTCATCAATTAAATCTTCGGCTTCATTAGCTTCACTTGAAGCACCAACTGCATCAAGAGCGTCTTCAACACTATCTTCCACTTCGTTTAAAGCATCCTCAGCTTCGTCCTCATCACCAGAAAGAAACGCGAGAACCGCTGTGTAGAAATTATCACGTGCGTCGGTGAGACTATCAATTGCATCTTCGTAATCTTCCGCATCATCATTATCACTCACTTCTTCTTCGGCTTCACGAAGTGACTTTGTAATTTCTTTAAGAAGCTTGGCACCACCAGAACTCACCGTAGATGCTGGTGTGGTAGGAGTGGTTGGAGCTGGAGTACTGACAATACTGCCCGACAACTGTGTTTTTAATTCTTCCACTTTTTTCAAAAGATCAGCTGGTGAAAGAATGCCGCCAGTCGTAGGAGTGGTAGTAGTCGCTACTGGCGTAGTTACCGTAGTATCGTTTACCAGTGTAGCGTATACAGCCTGTGATCGAGGTCCAAAATATCCACTTGCCGGAGACAATTTATTGGCTTGTTGCCATTTAATTAACGCTGCTTCAGTTAAGGTTTTAAACTCAGTCGTTTCCTTTCCGGGTGATCCTCCGCCCGTGATAGTAATAACAAACCCATTGGCATTAAGATATTGTTGCAAACATCGCACATCTTCGCCCACAACACCCATTTGCAAATCACGTTCAAACGTACAAACCGTTGCCGCACTGGCGCTAGTACTAATAAAAAATAAAGATCCTGCAATTACTGCTGTTAATAATGCCGCTTTGGCTGTAAAGCCACTATTACTTTGTGTATACCTGTTCATATACCTACAGTATACCGCACTCCACACCCGATGGGTAATGTGGATTACTATTTTTTTTATAATGAATATTATAAAAATATTTACATTGTAATAATTCCTCTAAATCCGCGCCCACTATAATAGGATTCGACGCCATTGTGGTAGATAAATACCCTTCCAAAACGAAAATCAGCAAAAATGGCTCCGCCCTTCTCGCGAATATCAGCGGGTGTATCAAGCCAGCTCGAGGTTTTACTATCAAAGGTACCCAATGTTTGTAAGGCTCGGTACGATTCTTCAGTCAGCAATTGAATTCCCATCATTTCTGCCATACCAACAGCACTGCCTTGTGGTTTATTTTCCTTTCGCTTGATAAGCGCTGCTGCATCGTAACAAAGACTCCGACGACCCAAAGGACTCTCTTTTGAACAGTCACAATACGTAACGGTGTTTTTTTGCGCAGACAGTTCAACTACATCGGGTTCTCCCCCAGTTTCTTCCATCTGATAGACAGACCATAACCCTTCTGTATTTGTAGAGAGTTTTTTAACCACCGTCGCCCACGAAAGTTTAGGGTGTCGATTCATGTTTGCTTCAAAGCGTTTTTGTAACACAGCCAGAATAGTATCTGATTGTTTTTTAGAAAGTATTTTTTTGACGTGTTTCATTACATAACTATACACCACTTTTTTTAGCGGATTTTTTAGTTACAGCTTTTTTAGGAGCATTTGGTTTTCGACCAGAACCGCCTGGATTTTTACCACCGCCGGTAATTTTATTAACCGTGGCCCATGCTCGCGCTTCTGCTTCATCTTCAGGGACACCTTTTTCTTTATACCCCTCTTCTATATGTTCGGCTTGTCTTTTTTGCTTCGCGGTATATTTTGACTTATCTCCTTGTGGCATATATTTTTTAGATAGTAGCAGCGGAATAATCAACCGTAACAAAAAGCTTTAATTTCAACAGGATATGTTACTTTTCAGTATACCATTTTTGGGACCGTCAATAAAATTATGGCGTAAGGACAAAACGCCAAGGCTTTTGTGACCAGTGCGGACCGGCATACTCAACCCCAATGCGTGGAGTACGCTTAATCTCGCTAGCATTCGCCCCCACCCCTCGATCTTCAAACCATACTCCCGTTTTCTTTGCAGCCTTGAGCGTGTTGTGGGCTTTTGTAATATTGAGAAATTTAGTTACTCGGCCAGGACCGCTCGCGCCTTCTACTCCACGAATCAACACGGCTGAGGGTATTCCTTTTTTATGAGTTACCACATTAACCATCTGGTGAATTCCATATATCAGATAGACATAGAAGTGGCCAGGTGGGCCAAACATCACAGTCGTGCGGGGAGTAAGTCCCCGCGAAGCATGTGAAGCGAGGTCATCTACCCCTTCATAGGCTTCAGTCTCTACAATCATAAATCCCGTCGGTTTTGTATCAATATGTGTAACTATATATTTTCCCAATAACTCTTCTGCCACTACCGGGGCTGGACGAGCAAAAAAATCTACCGGTAGTACTTTTTTCATAATTACTCCTCTGATAAATATTTTTTATCCTTAAGTTTTTCGGGCATAAAATCTTTAGTTGAATACTTTTGATACCCCTCTCCGTACCCTATATCTTTCATTAACGCCGTGGGTGCATTTCGTAACATCAGTGGAATTGGCAGATTCCCCAAAGCACTCGCATCATGCAAGGCTTCTTTGTACGCTTCGTACGCAGTACGGTTTTTCTTTGCTTGCGCCAAATACACTGCCCCATGTGCCAGGTTAATCCCGCATTCTGGCATACCGATTATAGTCACCGCCTCAAACACGGCGTTAGCAACCACAAGCGCCGTAGGTTGCGCAATACCAACATCTTCACTCGCAAAAATTACCATACGCCGAGCGATAAATTTTGGATCTTCACCCGCATCAAGCATCCGCGCCATATAGTATAAAGCGGCATCGGGCTGACTGGCGCGCATACTTTTTATAAAAGCACTAATTGTATTGTAGTGTTCCTCGCCTTTTTTATCGTACCGTAAAAACTTTGATTGGAGCGTTTCCTTCATCGTATCAATAGTAATTTCGCCGTACAATGTTACTGTCGCCTCGAGCATGGTAATAACTTGCCTGGCGTCACCATTGCCTATTTCTACTATCCAATCTTTGGCTGCTTTGGAAATTTTTATCCGGAGCTTTTTCTCGACCCGTTTAATTATTTCGCCCATCTCTGTTACCGTAAGTTCATTAAGCACAAACACCCGACACCGCGACAACAACGCAGCGATAACTTCAAAACTTGGATTTTCAGTTGTGGCACCAATTAAGGTCAGGGCACCAGACTCGACGTACGGTAATAAAAAATCTTGTTGGCTTTTATTAAAACGATGGATCTCATCTAAAAATAAAATCTTCGGTCGCATTCCTAAGGTGACTTCGTGGTCTTTACCCAAGATCGCCCGAATATCCTCTTTACCCGAAGACACTGCGGATAACTCATAAAATTCGGCATCAAGTGATTCGGCGTACATACGCGCTAAAGTAGTTTTACCCACTCCCGGCGGACCCCACAAAATAAACGAAAACAAATGTTTCTTTTCGATGGCAATTTTAAGTGGCTTATCCGGCCCCACCAAGTGTGACTGACCAATAAATTCAGAGAGAGTTGTAGGACGAATTTGTGAAGCGAGTGGTTCCATATCTCTATTTTACTCCTAATACTTAAGGTGGCTAGAGCAAGCTGCTTTTCTACCTAATGGAACAGTATTAATTAAAGCCTATTGCTTTTGACACGGCATCAACGGCTAGTTCTACCCAAATGAGTAGCGCCAACAGGATTACACCACCGATAACCACCAGACGCTTACTAGGTGACGATATTTTTTTACGCGCAAACATTATCAGTACTCCAACTGCAAATAAAAGAGCCCCCATAACAAGATAATCACCCACTCCCCAATTAAATGAGTCAGAAAATATACTACCGAGTAACGGCACTAGTAACATAACGCACACCACTAGAAAAATCCGCCTATACTCTTTTGTTTCCATAGTATGGAATACAACAACACTTACATCTGATTAGTTACTGATACTGAATAAAAATCGGTTTGGGATTGAGTTGTAGTACTTCTTGTGGAGTAAAAATGCCGGTACTTGGAGCCTTGAGGTCATTTTTATAAAATATTTTGAGGCCGGTGAATTGAACAGGTTCAGGAACAATCACCTGACCATACGTTCCCCGCTTTAAATCTTTAGGCCCCCAGCCGTCCATCACCATAATCACTTGCACTTCAGGGGTGGGCGTAATCATAGCACTACCCGTGACCATGTTTTGGGTAAAGCGATGCACTAACAATACTTTGGGTGGTAATTTATTTTCTCGTACTATCGTCGACATGTAATTAATGACATAATTTATATCAGCCGCACTATGGGTTCCAATCACCGTTCCAGGACGATCCCCTGTTTTCATAGAAAATTCAGGGTCAAGTGCCAAATGAACTTCAGGACGTTCTAAATACATTTTAAATTTTGGCAACTCAGTCTCAATCGGACTGAGTCCAATCTGCATATCAAGAATTAAAATAGCTTCCGCTTTTTTAGCCAGCGCATAGGCTTTTTCAATTTCGGTTGCTGGCATCATTGCTCGATACATACCATCCCTACCGGCGTCAGCTTGCGCTACCATCGCAATGTACTCTATAGCTAACTGAATTGGAGTATCGGGATCAGCCGCTTCCCATAAAGCTTTTGTGGCGTTAAGACGACGTAACACTTCATCGGGCTCAAACTCGCCTAAAATTCCCATGTGACGAGAATAAAAGTTTCCGTAGTACGACAGAATTCGTTTGAATGGTAAAATTGCTCCACCGTTGGGGTAGACTGCTTCCGCAGGCCAGCGCTTTCCTTCAATAGTGACATTACTGGTACTGCTGTAGGTGGGCAGAATCGGCTTTACGGCCAGTGTTGATGTACTCGTTGTACCTACCGTCACCGGTTTTGGCGGCGTGTAGTGCACCAATGCTAAAAGTCGTTTGTCGTACTCGGCAGTATCAAGTGCCAGAGGCCACGTGGGAGCAACTGTTTCCGTAGGTGCTAATCCTCCGTTTGCTTGTGCCTGAGTAGTTGTACCACTAGTCACTGCATTTTTATCGTACGTTACTTTACTTACATTCATAGAGTGCACACCAAACGCACCCATAAAGAGAAGCGGGATACCAACCGCAAACATTATTTTACTTTTTTTAACCCCTTCAATCATTAGTTTGATAATACCATACCGACCGATATCACAACCAATGCCCGGGCACATACAATGAAACGGAAAATGCTACCATTACTACATGATGTCCCCTTTTCTTATATTCCTCCTCACAAAAGTAGCCAGTACAAAGGGTTTTGTGCTGGCCTGCGCACTAGTTTTTATGGGACTGGTTACAAACAATACAATGAGGACTGCCTTTCTATTTTTTGCTACCACCATTGGTGTAATTGTTTCAACCACATTGTTAAAGGAACTTTTTCAAACTCCGCGACCACTTTATGGACTAATTGACGTTACAGGGTATGCCTTCCCTAGTGGCCACGCCTCGGGGGTCATATATCTGGGACTAGCGCTCTATGCACTATCTCGAACCCTTCCACCCTTAATGAGAACGAGCATCATTATTTGCATAGTTTCATTCATTATCATCATTGGCTATAGTCGTATTATGTATGGAGTTCATACGGCGACCCAAGTACTGGCCGGATACGGAGTGGGGGCTTTTTGGGGTTGGTTATTTTTGTTTCTTTCTCAGCCACCCAATACCTCTGTACACCATCACAAAGAAGAAAAATAGTATCGTTGCAAGCACCACCACTATAAGTAGGTTGGGTCCTTCTGGATCATCAATCAACGAGAAAATGAATCGTGAAGTTAGTAGCGAAAACAAAACTAAAACAATTATATATTTTTTATTCACAGTTGTACTAAATAATAACTAAATTTCTAAACTATCTTTATGAACATGCCAGTGTAACATCATCATTGGCCGGCATGATGGTAACCTCGGTAAATCCTGCAGCTTTAAAAATAATCTCCAGTTGACTCTTTACATTTTTCTCCGCAGTTCCTAAAATATCACCCTCACACGCCGCTTGCCTGATACTCTGTTCTGCCTGTTGCCGAGCTTCCGCTTCAAGGTTGAGATTACCTTTAGTGAGAAATCCTTGATCGCGATCAAAGACTCGAGTTTTTTCATTATCTAATCGGACGGTAAATATTTCTGGTGGTGGCAACGTTACTGCAATAGACTTTCCTGCACCACTAAAATCTTCGGGAGTGAGTTTTGATAAATCATACCCCGCAATTACTTCTCCGTGGGCAATCAGTAGTAACTTATCGCCAAATAAAATTTGATTAAGAGAATTATAGTCAGTACCCGCTTCGATAATTTTATCAATAGTAAACGAGGCAGTCTCTAGTCGTGACAATGATTGCATTTGTGTAATCACTGCTGCCCGGTCGGTACCAAACCGTAATGAGGGCTTCGACATAAATGTGTACCACCCAAACCAGGCAATCCCTCCAACTACCACGAGCAGTACGACGAACTTAATAAAAAATGTTTTCATACTTCTATTTTAATACGGAACGAAGCAAGTACCTATTATTAAATTACTGAATTGGTACCGATTCAATGTATGCAGGATCCATTACTGTCCCTACCACCTCGTACGGGAACCAAAGATAGCTCTCTAACATTTGCGCCGGCATATAGTTGCCCTGAGCCGTTATCGTTTGCCCTACTAGGGGTGAAGTACTGCCCACTCCATATAAGGCCACATACAATCCCTCCTTACTCGCGATACTGGGGAGACAATCGTAGATACGAGAACTGGCACGTCGTTCGGCCCGTAAGGGCGCACACACTACTTCTCCCGTTACCGGAAGGGTTGGTACTACAATCTGCGGTATAGGGTATGAATTTGTATCTTGTAAAAAAGCCCAAATGCCATCACTAATACCAATCGCTGCTTGTTCTGGATTATCTACAATCACCGCTCGGTCAATAGGACTCGTTAAGAAACCGGTCTCGACAATTACCGACGGAGTATGTGGATGTACGGTATGTTCATACCGAGGCCAGTTAAACGCATAGTACGCCGTCATACCACCGGTGATAGAAGTATCTTTGGATAACCCCGTAGCTTGTTCGTATGAAGCGTACAGAGCATTGCTAAGCACGTGTGCTCGACCCGAAAAATCAATTCGTGGACCAGCGATTTTAAAACCATTGATATTTGTGTTTTTATTACCATCAGCATGCACGGAAACAAAGGCATCCGCCTTATAACCTTTCGGAACCGTGGCCGGCAACAGATCAACAATTACACCTCTAGCTTCTAATTTCTGAGCCGTGCGGTTCACAATTTCTACCATCACTTCTTGTTCCTCCAAATCTCTATATGAAGCTCCTGTATTCCCTTCGAGATTTTGTAGCTCCTCAGGCATCACCGCATTATCTAAATGACCGGTTTGTAACCCAACCCGCCATGGTCCAGGCTCGCGTGTATACGTGTGCAACTCATCAAGTGTGTAATTTTGCCCTTTGCCAATACGTAGTGCGGTTATATCCTGAGTGGTCGGCTCTGACTCAAAGCCAGCCTCACCACTCACGCTAAAAGAATTTGACTGACCAGTGGTCTGAGTAATGTACAGCACGTACACACCCACCACCATGAGCACACCTAAAACACCGATGCGTAAAATTTTTGATCCATCCATTCTTTCATTATATATAATTTTACCAGTCTAGGATATTGTATTATTTTTGAGGTGCCGGTAATTTTTTTCGCACGGTTTTTATAATCACGTATATCCCCGCTACGACCATTAACAAACCGATCATTTGAGCACCCGGACTATCATCCATTTCTCCAAACATCACCATCTTGACCCCCAACGCCATCAATACAATCGCCGTGAGTATTTTTATAATTTTCATAGAATATGTTTACCTTATTATCCTTATAGAACCAATCGCTAGCCTCTGAAGTTGCAGTCCTGTTGCATACTTATCTTTATTTGAATATAAAGCGTAAGACCTCTAGATTTCGGTCGTCTATATTGTATCCAAATTTATCAAGTTTAGATTTTAATATGAAAAAAGCCTTATTTATAATTCCTTTATTTGTGCTAATGGTCTTTAGTGTTTCTTCAGGCCCAGCCCACGCCCTGAGTTGCCTCCCAACTGACATGTACATTAATAGCGTCATCGGTAATGAAGAGACTGTCATTTTTGTTGCCAAAACTGACAGTACGATTGAAACCCCAGAATACACTGCCGAAGCATTAACGGTGAATACTGCCTATCAAGGCTACGTTGAAGGCAAGGTTATGGTCTATCACCCAAAACACGAAAACTGGGGGTACCTGTGTAACAGTGGGCCCAAAGGTAATAACACCGAGAGTGTCTATATTGCCACCCGCGACCATAACGGTAAGTACCAAGTCACCCAACGTCTTGATCTTGATAGCAACCTAATGCCCGAGATTAAAAAACAACTGAAAGACAAAGAAATTGTCGGCGAGGTTATTCCGTTCAATAAAACAGATCGCATCAACCAAATCTCTACCACCATCATGGATATACTCAAAGAAGTGATGATACTCCTCAAAGAACAGATGTACTGGAAAAGTGTGAAATAGTTTTCCTTTAAGCATTAAAAAAACAACCGCCTAGCAGGCGGTTGTTTTTGTATAGATTTTGATGTGGTATCTCTTCCCTTTCTTTAGTAGAAACAGTTTCTATTCATGAGTATAACAATACTGCTCTCCATTTACATGAGTACTGTCGTAAAAAAAGTCTGAGTATTCTGTCGGGACTGTTTGTAATGCTTCGCAATCAAACCCGTCTAAACTTACAAGGGTCTTCCATTGCTGACCAGTCCCCTTCCAGGCAATCCAAGTCCACGCGTCATTGGCTATCCAAGTGCCGTACGCCGCATTTTGTGACACTTCAATGGCAGTAAGAGTGAGTTTTTTATCCCACACGCCACCAGTTTGAGCATCAACTGTTTTATACACTTCCGGTTCAAGTCCTTCTAAATAATCAAACTTCACACTCGTGTCTTGATTGGTATGAGAGACACTATCATTTCCTAAAGCCCAGTATATATAGGCATAGTAACCACCGAGCAAAACTAGGATTCCGATAATAATTACAATAATCTTTTTCATATTTTTTATAGTAGCACAGTATGGCTACTATAACGAAAACAACTCTGTATGGTATTAGGATATACTCTTGTCATTTCCCACCAACCCTCTCTCCCCTTTAAGAACGCACGTTAGTTGCGAACAATTTTCCGATTCATAATGTGTACTTTATCCGCAACCGTACCTTTCTCAAAATCACGCACCTTTCCGACCAGCAGTCGTACCAGTTTAGGCGGTTGCAGAATCCTCTTTCCAATCACCGCCACGTGATGATCACGCAACTGAATGAATATTTGTCGTTCTTTATCTGTTTGTAGTTGGGCGTATGCTTCAGCTACATGCCAAGCATCAGTACGAGATTTGATAATGCCCAGATGAGCAATGGGCCAATATGAGTTTCCCGTTATTTTATCAAAGGTTGTCAGTGGATGAAATATTTCTCGAAGTTCTGCTTCAACTTCTTCAATCAGTGAATCTAATATGTCATTAACCTGATCAAAGTCATTTTTTAGTGACAGTAAATTGTGTGTTTCGGTTTCTGCCGCTGATATACCCAGATCTAAACAAATGTGTGCATTCATACTGGCAATCAAATGCTGAATCACCATTGGGCTCCATTTTTTAGACGCCTCAAACGTTATTTTCCACGATTCAGAACACGGCTTATTTTGGGCGTACGCATAGTACGCGACTAAGTACCGGTTAGCAAAAATAACATCAAACCGCTCCATGCGTTCGTTATCTTCAAAAGACCCTTCGAGGATGCGCTGCTTAACTTGTCTCGTGACCCGATTGTACATTGCGGGGAAATAACCCATCCGACAACCCGTAGCTTCACACGTTAATACGATAGCATCTAAATGCGCAATCACTTCATCAATGGTAGTAGGTAAGGTTATACTTGAGGAATTCATGTGAACTGATGGTACCATGACGCAATCGTGACCCGGTCTTATTTTCCCCTACACTAAGGCGTAATATTGGACAAATTACTTATTGTGCTGGCTGTATGGGACAATGTTAGAACTTATACACAAAAACAGCCCACAGAAATCTGGCCGTGGCCTGTTCCTGTGAGCTTAAATGCCGCTCAGTGAGTCTGATAAAAAACTCTGTCTCCGACACCAAACTCTTCCCCAAGATCGTAGAGGGTACAATTCCACTCGAGGTTGCATTCTGTCAATTCATCCACATGATTGGAGTCTCCAACATAAGCAACGACTGCGTACTCGACACCATTATGATGAACAAAAAAGATACTTGCTAAACCTTCATCTGCCAAAACTTCCTGGAGAGGAAACATGCGCTGCGCACTGATCAGTATTGATAAGTACGCAAAGAAGTTCACTGGATTTCTAAACACACCCTTCGGAGAAATATGTTCTAAAATCTGATGACCTGTTTTTGGCTCATTAAGGTCAAGATAATGGAATGCTGTACTTTCAACCATTACATTGGAACCGAGCAACCCAGTATTTAGCAACTCTTTCAAATCTGACCTTACATTCAACCATCCCTGCTGAGCATAGAACTCCTGGGTGTTG
Organism: Patescibacteria group bacterium; assembly: GCA_040386275.1. GTDB lineage: Bacteria > Patescibacteriota > Minisyncoccia > Phycocordibacterales > UBA918 > OLB19. The sequence goes on along the minus strand of JAZKFU010000002.1, from coordinate 63,851 downwards.
ATTTGGTGCTTGGGAAGCTGTGCCTGTTGAGAATCAGAGCTGATGTATGAATTTTCAACCCGCACCACCTTCTTCCCAGAAAGAATTTGGTCAACAACCTCATCTCCACCCAGCAGACCCCAGATCGCATTGATCCGGGCAATAGTTGAACGTGTCATTAGCACCTCCTCTAAGATTTAATGAGCTATTTAAATTTGATAATACAATAATAAATTTTATTGTCAATATTTTGCTGCCTGACAGGGACTCGAAGCTTACAGCTTCAGTACAGGTTGTAAGCAAAGCTTCCTGATTGCATTCACTCGGAAATGAAAATAAATTTTCATTTCACTCATTCAATTATCAGTCGCTATTTTTTCAAAATAGCTGGCAACCTTTTCGAGTCCGCGCAGACGCTTTCTTTCAGAAAGCTGCGCCTGTCAGGCAGCGATACGAAAAAACATCCCGAGGGATGTCTTTTCTACTCGCTGCCTGACAGGGACTCGAACCCCAATAGCTGGTACCAAAAACCAGAGTCCTACCATTAGACGATCAGGCAATTAATTTAGTTTCCTATGAGACTCGAATTCTTAGAATTCTTTCCTCAATAGCTGGTACCAAAAACCAGAGTCCTACTTGAACAAACGAAGACTTACATTAAAGCTTGCTTGTATGTATTGTCTGAGTGCCGTTCAAGAAAGCTTTGCTTACCATTAGACGATCAGGCAAAATTTGCAGTGAAGGGGCAAGAGCGCCCGCCCCTCCACCCAACGATTGGACATCAAAGCCTAGCCGCTAACGGCTCGTTGTTGCTGGGCAATAGTAGCTTATTTTGGGGATTTGTTCAACCGGTTCTGTAAACGGGCTAGGCTTTGCTTTTTTTGAAACAGTCTAGGCACTTTAGGTTTGAGGTGTCTCTTGGGGTGAAGGGGAGGCTCGTGATGGGAGCGCCGCAACCACTGCACGTCCAACTGCCGGCTACTTTTGGTTTTTCTCCAGCGGGAGTGTCTGAGGATTCTCCTTCAGTAGGAGCAGAGGTATTCCGGCTTTTAGCAAAACAAGCACTACAGGTTAAGCCACTGTTGCTTCGGGGTTCAAACGGTAGTTGCGTAATCGCTCCCCCGCAGGTACTACAGGTCCAATTTCCTTGATGCATATTTTAAAATTTAAAGGTAATTAATTAAGTATACTTGATTTACTTCTTTGATTCATATGAACTCTTAACAAACGCCGTGAAGAGGGGGTGCGGCCTGAGAGGACGGGCGATTAATTCCGGATGAAACTGAGTAGCTACGAAAAATGGGTGGACTGTTTTTGGAAGTTCGACAATTTCCATCAATCGTTTGTCTGAAGACTTTCCCGAAAACACCATACCGGCCGTTTCTAATCGCTCTACGTAGTCCGGATTAATTTCGTACCGATGGCGGTGGCGTTCGGTGATTTCGGAAGTTTTATAGGCGAGCGCGGCTTGGGATTTTGGCGTTAGTCGCGCGGTGTAGGCACCGAGCCGCATCGTTCCACCCATATCTGACCGGGCAATATTTTCACGTTGTTCGGGCATAATACCGACCACTAAGTCCGTGGCTTTAGGATTAATTTCTTCGGTACTGGCGTCTTTTAACTTTAGTATATTACGGGCGTATTCTAGGACAGCCAACTGCATACCGTAACAAATTCCGAAATACGGTATGTTGTTTTTTCGTACATACTCAATCACCCGCAACTTGCCTTCTACGCCTGTTTTACCAAATCCTCCCGGTACCAGCACTCCATCATACTTTTTAAGATCAGCTAATTTTTTACCATCTTCAAACTCAAGTGATGACCGGTATTCGATAATTGGTTTTAGACCGAGTTTATAGGTGGAATATTTTATGGCTTCAATTACTGAAATATAGACGTCTGATAACACAAAGTCCCCTGACGTGAGATATTTACCAACCACAGCAATTTTAACTGTGTCTTTACCATTTTTACTATGCGCGACAAATTGTTTCCAGGCCTTAAGATCAGTTGGTTTACATTTCCCAATTTTCAATAAATCACACAAGCGAGTAGAAAGATTGTCCTTTTCAAAGTTAAGCGGGATATCGTAAATACTCGGCACGTCAGGCGCAGAAATAACATTCTCCATCTTTACGTTACAGAACCGAGAGATTTTTTCTTTCCGTTTTACATCAACCCCTACTGGCGAACGGGCGATAATGACATCTGCAAATACTCCCGCGTTATTTAAAGTCCGCACCGCTGTTTGGGTAGGCTTGGTTTTCATTTCTCCAATACTACCCGGCACCGGTAAGTAGCTCACCATCACGACCGCTATATCGTCAGGCGTCTCTCCTTTCATCATTCGAATCGCTTCCAAAAACAATACGTTTTGGTATTCACCCACCGTTCCTCCCACTTCAATTAACGTGACGTCAGCCTGGGCTTGGGCGGAGGCTTTTTTGATGCGAGAAATTACTTCTAGGGGGATATCCGGCACTACTTCCACTGTCTTACCTTTGTACTCGAGGTTACGTTCTTTTTGAATTACCGACTGGTAGACACTACCGGTCGTCATGTAGTTAATACTCGGTAAATCTACATTTAAAAAACGTTCGTAGTTACCCATGTCTTGATCAGTTTCTAAACCATCATTAAGTACAAAACACTCACCGTGTTCGGTGGGGTTCATGGTACCAGCATCCACATTGATGTACGGATCAACTTTAAGGGCGGTGACAGTAAGGCCACGTGATTGTAAAATGAGTGCAATAGACGAAGAGGTAATCCCTTTGCCCACTCCACTCATTACACCACCGACCACAAATATATATTTGGGGGTGGAAGCTACCGTGTCAGTGAGAGATTTTTTCTTGACAGGTAGTGAGGTTTTTTTGGACATACTTAAACGCGAAGATAACGGGTAATGGCGAGTACACTTGAGACCAATCCCAAGGTAACACCAATTCCTACGAGCACTAAGAAGATATAGGCAAAATTGTTAACAAAGTAATCAAAGATATTTATCTCAAAGAATTCTGCTGTTTTAGGACCAAGCCACAATACAATCGGGTACAAGATAGCGAGCGCTATTACTCCTGATACGACACCGTACATTACTCCTTGCAACATAAACGGACCACGAATATACATATTACTTGCCCCTACCAATCGCATGACGGAAATTTCTTCTTTGGCGGTAAAGATAGCCAACCGAATGGTGTTAAACGTAATCAACACTGAGGCCATAATCAAGACCATCAAGGCTACAAAACTGGCTTGTTCAACTGCTCCAATAATAGAACTTAATTTTCCAATTGATTCTTTGTTTTTCGTGTAGTTGATTTCATCAATAATCGGATTCTTTTGCTCTTCAAGATAGCGGTTGATATTTTCGTACTGTGAGGTCTCTTTAGCTTGTACCGCAATAGTCGCTCCTAATGGATTCTCACGCAGTTCATCAAGCGCCTGCATAGCGACGCTGTCATTTTGATTTTTAGCTCGGTACTCAGCCAAGGCATCATCACGTGAGGTGTAGGTTACGCGCTCTACGTCAGGTAAGGCTTTAACGGAATTTATTAAGGTATCAATTTCTTCCTGCGGAGCTGATGGAACGAAATAGACGTTAATATCAACTTTAGCTTGGAGCTGGGCGAGTGAAGCCCCGAGGAGTTGGTCAATCAGCATGGTTGAACCAATCACAAATAACGCGACGGTGATCACAAAAATAGATGCCAGAGAAACGTAGGCATTGCGCCAAAACCCTACAAACCCCGCTTTAAATATTCTTCTCAAGCTTGTTACCATATCAATATATTATAGGACGTATTTACCATTTTGATCGTCACGCATAATCCGACCACCATCCATAGTAATCACGCGTCTCCCTAACTCATCAATCACTCCTTTATTGTGCGTTGTCATCACAACGGTTGTTCCGAGATCATTAATTTTGCGTAGAATCTGCACCACTTCGTAGGTAGCAATGGGGTCAAGATTTCCGGTGGGTTCATCCGCAATAATAATATCTGGCTGATTCACAATCGCTCGGGCAATCGCCACTCTTTGTTTTTCACCGCCTGATAGTTCACCAGGGAAATTCCAGGCTTTATCACTAAGATCAACCAAGGCAAGAGCTTGGGGTACGTTTTCGGCAATTTCTTCATCGGTCCGCCCGTTAGCTTCCATCGCAAAGGCAATGTTTTCGTAGGCGGTCTTGTGAGGGAGTAATTTGAAGTCTTGAAACACCGTACCAATTTTACGTCGGTAGTGTGGCAATCGGGTGCGTGGAATCTTATGAATATCAAGGGATTCAAAAAATACCTGACCTGAGGTAGGTCTATCTTCGGCAATAATCATTTTAAGCAACGTAGACTTACCCGCTCCCGAATGTCCTACAATTGACACAAACTCTTTGGGATCAATTTGAAAGGTAACTTCTTCGATTGCAGCCGAGCGTCCGCCGTTGTAGAGCTTGGAAACATTATCAAAGTAAATCATAGATACCACATTTTACGCTACCTGAGGGTGCGCGTCTAGGAAGACCTGTATATCACCTTCTAAAATGGGAGATATGTTACGTATTTCCACATTGGTACGGTGATCTTTGACCAATTGATACGGATGCAGAACATACGAACGAATCTGACTCCCCCATTCAATTTTAACTGACTTCTCTATTGAGAGCCCTGCAAGCTCACGGGCACGTTGGGCTTCTTCAAAAGAAAAAAGTTTTCCTGCCAATAATTTCAAGGCTAACTCTCGATTTTGTTGCTGAGAACGTTCCGTTGATACGTGAACAGAAATATTTGTGGGAATATGTGTCATCCGCACTGCAGTCTCTCGCTTATTAACATTTTGCCCACCAGCCCCACCGGAACGAGCAAAGGTCACTTCGATGTCCTCATCGGGAATGGCTACTGCAGAGACATCTTCAATTTGTGGCGATACTTCAATCAGGACAAATGAGGTTTGCCGTTTACCGTTACTATTAAAAGGCGAGATGCGCACCAGTCGATGAACTCCTGATTCAACACGCAACGTTCCATACGCATTTTTTCCTTGAATCTCGAGCGTTAGGTTACGGTAGCCACCGTTATCATTTTGGTTACTATCAACTTCGAGCACTCCCCACCCGCGACTAACGGCATATTTTTGATACATGTCCCGGAGCATCCGCGCAAAATCTTCAGCATCGTCCCCACCGGCTCCGGCAACAATAGTCATAATCGCGTTATTACGATCAAATTTTCCTTTACCATCAGCTGTATCTTTTAGTTCCTGCAGTTCTTTAATCATCGCCTGAGCTTTGGCGGGGTTCTGCCAAAAATCATTCGCGAGCATAGCGCTTTCGATTTCGGCAATACGTTGTGCTGGATTTACCATAATGGGTGTAGTATAACAGGCACAGAAAAAGTCACCACTTACGAGGTTTTGGTTATGAATAAAAAGCCGTCAATCGACTTTACCGCACTTGCAGTAGCTACCATTATTGCGTCGGTCGCCATTGGATACCGAGACCAATTCAGTAGCATCGTTGGCATATCCAAAAACAGTCAGAGAAAAAAGATTGTCGTTCGGGCCACTGAATCGGGAAACTACTCGTTTGTGTGCCAGAAATGTGAGCGTGAAAACATTGTGAGCCGCAAACCCAAAAAGAAAGTCCTCTGCAAGTTTTGCAGTAAGTAAGCACAAACCCCCGCCAAGCGGGGGTTTCCATTTTGAGCCATCAAACAGAATCGAACTGTTGACCTTCGCCTTACCATGGCGATGCTCTACCAACTGAGCTATGATGGCTGACTACCCAATTTTCATGAGTGCTAGTATCCTACCAAAATATACCGGTAACGCAAAATTATAAGGTTAATTCCGCCCTGCTCTCCTTACTATACACAAAAGCAATAACGCCAGGACCGCTCCACTGAAGTTAAATATTAAATCTAACATCGCGTTTTCATAGCCACCCACACCGTTCTCTTCAAGCGTTACCGCAATCAAAAATTCCATGATTTCATTTAAGCCACTGATGCCAAGTGAAATCATGGCTGCTGCTAAACCGACTAAAAATACGTGCCCTGTTACCTTAAGCGGAACGCGCAGCGTATGGTGCGCCATTAATGCCACCAATCCATACAAATATGCATGTACCACCTGATCATATTTTAATATGTAAAAATCACCACCATAATCTAGAAACGGATAGATGCGATGGGCAAATAATACGTGATCTCCTATTTGCACAGCACCGCCTGCAACATGCATAAGTCCCCAGATAGATAATAAACACAACATCCAGACAGGAAATAACGTTTTACGTAACGTGGAAAATACACCAATAAAGATAGCGACGATGACCGCTACGTAAATAACAAATTCATTATTAAAATCTTTGAGAAAATAGATTCCGCCCGCTAGTAGGTACGAGGTAGAAAACGCTATAATCAACCAATGATGTTTTGTGAGCATGAGAGTGTGGTAAATAAGTAATACCTAAATGGTAGCACACCCCTCACACTGTTTTTTACAACGGAAGGTCTTTGAGACGTGAGAATGTCACCCCTTCTTTAGCAAACGCATCAAGTAACCCTAGGTAATACTGATTGTATTTTGCTTCGTCATGATTAAGCCCGTTAGCAAATTCTTGTGGGTGCAACATGACAATGCAGTGATTACTCGTTTCAAATGTCTTCCGGCAGGTCTGTACCACTGATTCTGGCGACACCAACGTATTTACGCCGTAGATAAAGGTAGTGGCATCATAATCAAATTGGCCTTGTCCCTCGGCTGAGATATGAGTAAAGCCCAACTCAGCTAACGCAGCGATAGTTCCGGTCGAATGGATATTCAATGGTGGTATCCAGGTTGAGATGGGATGGGAGGAAAAAGACGCAACAATATTTTGTCCTTCAGATATTTTTGTGAGCGCTTCCTCTTTAGTAGAGGAACCAAATTCTGGCACATTGTCACCTGCTGGTGAATTATGAGTTAGCCCGTGCAACGCGAATTCTAAAGAGCAGTCGTTACTTTTTAGAAAATTAATTAATGCAACATCTTCTATTATTCCTGTAGGGATTACGCCAACCGTTAGGGGAATATTACGAGTCGCCGCATCACGTATCATTTTCATACTGGTCTCACCCCAGGTATACGCTTGAATATCATCCACGCGAAGTACTACTGTCTTTTCACTTATGTTACTTTCAATCGGTACACAGGCGCCATTAGACACAAGTTCTTCACTTTGAGGTGACGAATACGTTGCGTACAAAAGACCACTTACCATCAATCCAAACACCAAAAAAATACCGCCTACTTGCAAATTTTTGTACACTTCTTGTGAGTTGATACGAGCCATGTTTCTATTTTACCATTTAATACCCAGCCTTAATAATCCCGCGCTCCTTCCCCTCCTAACCCATAGCGCGTGAGGGCTTCGGCGCGCGCCTGCTTATGTTCAATGATAGGCTCTCGCGTGGCCTTTAGAGAAAAGACTGTATTATCGTTAAGCCAACGATTTTGATAGGCACCGGACGAATCATAATTTTTAGCTTGCAATTCAGCGTTAAAAATTCGTATCGGCTTAGGATCAGCCCCGACTGACGCTCCCCACTGCCACCCGCCTGAGTTAGACGCTTCGTCTAAATCAATTAGCACCGCTCGAAAATATTCCATACCCCACCGCCAATCAACGCCAAAGTTCTTGGTTAAGATACTCGCCACAATCATGCGGGAACGATTATGCATCCATCCAGTTGCGGCTACTTGTCTCATCGCCGCATCAACTACCGGATACCCCGTCTCTCCTTTAATCCAGGCAAGAAATCGTTCGTGCGCTGTTTTTGTATCAACCCAGGCAATGGTGCCTTGGAATTTTTTTTGAAATTCTGTGTTCATTAAATCAGGACGGTGAAATAGTTGGTATCGGTAGAATTCCCGCCAGATTAGTTCAGAAATATACGTTAAGGCTCCCTCACTTACCCGCGCAGAAAAGGGGTTATCAAAGGTTTCATCAAAGTGCTTTTGCATCATCTGCATCAACGTTCGGGCCGATACCAATCCCCACGCCAGGGCGAGACTCATTTTGGAAGTCTTCCCCGTATAGGCGGTACGGGTCTCATCAAAGCTAGCAGCATCAAGTTCCAGTGAGTCTCGGTTTTTCTTGTACGCATCTAAGTCACCAGAAGTGAGGTAATCCGAAAAACGTTGCAAGGCTTCGTCTTCAGTCGTATACCAACCCTCAATTTTTTGCTCGGGAATTAGTTCCCCTATATCAAGCGTCATTCCTCCAACGGTAAGGAGACGTTTTTTACTGAAGACTGCAAAAATAGCTTCGGTTGTGTTTGTAAGCAAGTTTGGGAGTGCCTCAATGTTTTTAGTCGGGAGATACTGAAGCGCTTTTGGTTGGGTAAAGGTTGCGTGCGGAGCATGAGCAATAAATCGTGCCCAGACATTTTTTTTAAAAGGTGTAAATACACTATATAAATTTCCCTCACCTGATCTGGTTTCTTTGGGTACAGACAGTGCGTCCTCACAGACAGTGACTGCTACTCCAGCTTTTTCTAGTTTTGCAATTTGTTTATAAAAATCTACATACACATCATCATTTACAAAAACAGTAAGCTTAAATTTTTTACTAAGTTCAATGAGATACTGTGCCCCTTTCCCTGTCACAATAGCAAACTCTTCAAAGTGTGACGCAAATGATGGCAGAGCCTGGGATAAAAACCAACGGGATGGGTAGCCAAATTGAAATGTCGGATTCCCTGCCGTCATATAGTCTTCAACAATAAAGAGCGGGAGAAAAGAAGTGTTGTTTGCAATTGCGTAGCTGGAAGCAGCAAGCAGAGCCGGGTTATCAGCCAGACGGAAGTCTCGACGTGACCAGTATATAGTGAGTGGGGGCATGGGGGTAGTGTAGCAGATGGGGGATGATGTTTGAAGGAGTGGGAGCGATGGGATTCGGTCACAAATAATTTCTTTCAGAAATTTTCGCGACCCCGTCTCGTCTGTCGCAGGGCGACATGACTCCGGCTTTCGAATCCCACCAGAAAGCGCGCAGGCGCTTTCTTTCGCTCGCGTAAACGAAAAAGCCCCGAAGGGCTCTTTCATTTGCGCGAGCGATGGGATTCGAACCCACGGCCTCTTCCGTGACAGGGAAGCGCTCTAACCAGCTGAGCTACGCCCGCAATTCCTTACTAAATACCGAGGGTATTAGTGGCAAGAGTATATACACTTTTAATTAAAAGGGCAATATCCTGCGTTGTGTCGATGGGGGGGCTCGAACCTCCGACCTTAGCGTTATGAGTGCTACGCTCTAACCAGCTGAGCTACACCGACAAGTGAGAAGCAAAATGGAAGCTCGCTTACATTTTCTTCGAACGCAGTCGGTGAAAGCTTTGCTTACACCGATACGCCCTGGATACAATTTTCTCTAGCATTAACCTAGAGAAAAGTGGCAACAGAATACCACTAATATAGCACTCTATCAACTACACTTTTTGGGTAGCTAAAATAGCTTCTGCTTTTTCGATATCTTCGGGGTAACCGATGGGAATCCAAAGATTTTCTTCAACCACTGCCACGGGATACTTTTGAGAATATTCGGCGATTACATCAGTAAGGAAATACTCGCCGTTTGTTTCAACGGTTGGTTCAAATTCAAAAATATGAGTGTCTAGCACCATCACTCCGGTTGAAGCGAGGTTGGATGGTGGATGAGCGGGCTTTTCTACAAACTCTGCTAATGTCCCATCAGGGTGACGCACTACAATACCAAAACGTTCAGGAGTTTTGGTAGGCATAGTCAGGATAGCGCGACTATATGACGTCACCCGAGCAATATCATTTTCCCCATGAATGTCGTCCGCAAACATAAATAAGAACCTGCCTTTAAGTAAATCTTTACACAACCACAAAGCTGGAGCTGTTCCCTTTTGCTCTTCTTGCAAAACATAGGTCACTTTACGTCCCATATATTTAGAGCCACAATGAGCCATAATTTGTTCACCTAAATAGCCGTGCACAATAATCAACTCATCAACCGCGCTCGGTAGCGCTTTAACGATATGATCAAGTAACGGTTTCCCTGCCACTAAAACGAGTGGTTTTGGAGTATCTTCCGTTAGCGGTCGTAACCGCGTCCCCTTTCCTGCCGCTAAAATTACACATTGCATATGGATTTATTATACCAGCTCAAACATAAAAGCATATTTTTATCTCTTTAAATGGACAAAATCAAAAATCGGTGTATACTTTTCAAATTGAAATTATAGCGGGTTAGAGGAGAGGTACCTCGGGAGGCTCATAACCTCCAGACTCCGGTTCGATTCCGGAACCCGCAACATTACGTAAAACCTCTGTCTTTATTGACAGAGGTTTTACGTTTTTGTTGCGGAGTTCAGAAAGCAAACTGCTTTGCTTTCGGCGGAATCGAACGACCGCAGCGATGTTTTCTTTTTACCAGAAAAGAAAACCGCGAGGTGTGGTCAAGAACACTTAGTAGATTATGAGCGTAGCGAAATAATATACTTAGTGATTCGTGACTCGATTCCGGAACCCAGTTTTAATTCTTAATGATGTCCGCCACCTTCCCCAACCCCCAACTCCTTAAACACTCGCTCATACTGCACGATTGTTTCGCGGGCGATTTTTTGGGTGAGCACAAAATCTGCTCCGCCGTGGGCAATTTGGTTACGAACCTTATGGGCTTGCCACGCGTCATCAAGTGAAGATAACGCACTGGGGGAAATACTTTTGAGTCGGTCTCCTAAAGTTGGGCCAGCGTACCCTTGTCGTTTTAATGTATCATCTAAAATAATATCGGCTTCAATAATAGCAAGCTTCCAATCATTTGGGTTATCTGAATTTACATGTTCTTTGAGTTCGGCAAATTTATCAGATTTAATGCCGCCGGACATTTTCATAGCGTAAGCTTCTTCTCCAGCAGCCATCATGTCATGTTCGATATCACCTAATTTTTCGGCTTGTATCGAAGCGTAAATATATAACACTAAAAATATAAAAGAACAGATATATGAAATAATCACAAATACCGTCCAGGCACCACTGAGAAAACCGAGAATTCCATCCTGACTCAATGACCCAACAACTCCATCTCCGCCAAAAATAAACCGCAAAATCGGCGTTAAAATATCAAACCCTACAACTTCAAGGGCGGCCGTGGTAGCAGTAACTGTGTCTTCCATAATGTGTAATTAGAGTTTCGCATCAAACGTACGCTTGCCAATATCAAATAGACGAGCGTCCCCTGCATGCGGACCTATATATTGTACCCCAACTGGAAGCGCCTTCCCGTCACGCTCCACAGTTCCCATAGGGACCGAGAGAGCTGGCACGCCCGTTAGATTTACCGGAACCGTAAAAATATCTTGGGAATACATTGAGAGTGGGTCAGATTGTGAACCCAGAGTAAACGCAGGGGTAGGAGCGGTTGGGGTGATAATACAATCAATTTTTGAAAAAACTGCATTAAGCTCCTCGCGCATTTTGGTACGCACCAATTCAGCTTTGCCATAGTAGGCATCGTAATACCCTGAGGAAAGCACGTAGGTACCAAGCAAAATCCGCCGTTTTACTTCAGCCCCAAAACCAGCCGCACGACTGTTTTCATATACCGACAGCAAATCGGGTCCATCAAGTGATAACCCGTAACGAACCCCATCAAATCGAGCCAGGTTCGAAGATACTTCAGCTGGCATTACAATGTAATATGCAGCCAATCCCGCTTCAAACATTGGTAGTTCAATATCAACTACGGCATGTCCCGCGACAACCAATGATGCAAGCTGCGCTTCAAACAGTGCAAGTACATCAGGATCAACACCCGAAGCCAAAAAGCCACGTGGTACTCCAAACGTGTATTGGTCTTTTACTAACACCTCAGGATAGGTATCGGGTGCAATGGTAGTGGCGTCCTTGGCATCCAAGCCTGACATAATAGTGTGTACAGTTTCAGCATCAGTCACGGTATTAGTAAGGGGGCCAGCTTGATCGAGCGACGACCCCATCGCCACCAGTCCATAACGCGATACTGCTCCATAAGTTGGTTTAAATCCAATCACGCCACAGTAACTCGCTGGTTGTCGCACTGACCCGCCAGTGTCTGTCCCAATTGCTATCGGCACAGCCCCCATCGCTACCGCTGCTGCTGAACCACCAGAAGATCCCCCAGGTACGCGTGTTGGGTCTACGGGGTTTTTAGTTGGGCCAAACGCAGAATTTTCAGTAGAGCCACCCATCGCAAATTCATCCATATTGGTAGCACCGATAATTATTGCTCCCGATTCCTTTAACCGCGTGACGATAGTTGCATCGTATGATGCGGTGTAGTGTTCAAGAATTTTTGAACCCGCGGTCGCTTTTTTGTCTTGCACTAAAATATTGTTTTTAAGTGCCACGGGAATACCGAGCAAGGCTGGCGCAGAATCACCCAGTCGTGCGTATTCCTCGGTAGCGTGTTTTGCTTCTTTACGGGCATCATCGGCATACACTTCTAAAAAAGCGTTAATGTCTTTGTCCGTATTTTCGATAACGGTTAGCATCTCTTCCAGATAAGCCGTCGGGGTAAGTGAACCATCAATAAATTTGGTTCGAAGGGTTTTAATATCCATACCTATTATTGAGTCACGTTAAGAATCTTTTTTACTACTAAATAGTCCCCGTCTGTTTTTGGCATAGCCGCCAACATGCGCTTTCGGTATTCTCCGGGAGTGTTCGTGATTACATCGCTACGCAATACATTAATACGAGCTCCCACCTGATGGGTCGTAGCCGGTTCACCGGCCATAGTAGTTACCGCACTCACGTACGCTAAAATTGAATCAATTTCTTGATTAAGGGTGGCAGCTTCTTCATCAGAGAGGGCAATTCGAGCAAGGGTACCGAGATTTCGGATTTCATCAATAGTCATATCTAGGCATCATATCACAAAATTTAAACTAGGCTATGAGGTCAAGAAATTCTGCTTCAGACAATATAGCGACCCCTAATGCTCTTGCTTCATCAGCCTTACTCCCTGCTTCTGCACCCATGACTACATAATCAGTTTTTTTAGAAACACTGCCAGCTACCATGCCTCCATGAGCGCGAATCAGTTCTTTGGCTTCATCACGCGAATATCGTTGCAATGTTCCCGTCAGGACAATCTTCTTACCGGTCAGCATCTTTCCGCTCTTTTTTGTAGTCGGCTGTACTAGTTTTATATGTTTAAGTAAACCTTGAAGATTTTTTTTATTTCGCGCATCGTGAAGCCAGGCATGTAACGATTGGGCTACCACCAAACCAATACCATGAATATTTTCTAAATCTTTTACACTAGCGTTTTGCAATGCTTCAATTGTAGGAAACTCTTGCGTTATTAGTCGCGCTGTTTCTTCACCTACAGTATCTATACCTAAGGCACAGAGTAATCGAGATAGTGTTTGGGTAGTAGCTTTTTCTATAGCACTGATGACGTTTTGTGCAGCCTGCTGTTTAAAACCAGGCAACGCTTCAATTGCTTCCATCTTAAGGGTAAACAAATCATACGATTCCTTAATTAATCCGGCCTCAAATAATTGATCAATAATTCGTGGTCCTACCCCATCAATATTTAATCCAGCTTTTGACACAAAATAATGCAGGCGCTTGAGATGTAGAAATTCAGAATCAAGCACCACACATCGGTAAGCAGCCTCGCCGGGGATACGCTCAATTGATCCATCTCCCCCACATTCTTTTATTTTTTTAGGGAACCGATACGGCTTAGTCTTTTCTGGTCGCAAAGCTACCACCACCTCTACCACCTCGGGAATAATGTCACCCGCTTTTTGAATAATTACGGTATCTCCCACGCGCACATCAAGTCGTTTTATCTGATCTTCATTATGCAAGGTAGCGCGCGCCACAGTTGAACCATCAACCAACACTGGTCGCAAACACGCGACCGGCGTCACCACTCCGGTGCGTCCCACCTGTAACATAATATCTTCAACGACTGTCGTTACCTGTTGCGCTGAAAATTTCAGAGCAATACCAAATCGCGGAGCGCGGGCGGTAAAGCCTAATATCATTTGGGTTTTAATATCATTTACTTTAAGTACCACCCCATCAATTCCGTACGGGAGTGTCTCACGCTTTGTACTCCACTTCGAGTAAAAATCGTGAATCTGTTTAGTAGTCGTGCACAATACTGCATACGGATTAACGGTAAACCCTAACGATTTGAGGACTTCCAATTCTTCCATTTGTGTTTGTGGAGTTGGAACGATAGATTTTTTTACCGCAATAAAATCAATGTCATAACAGTACATCGACAAATTTCGACTGCGGGCAATTTCAGGATCGAGCTGTCTGAGTGACCCGGCAGCGGCATTGCGAGGGTTGGCAAATAGTGGTTCGTTATTATTCGACCGTTCTGTATTTATCCGCTCAAATTCTTTGCGCGCCAACCAGACTTCACCCACTACCGTAATATCTATCGCGTGCACTAGTGTATCAGGCACATCAGATAAGGTCCGTGCTGTATGAGTTACATCTTCCCCAACCACGCCATCTCCGCGAGTTACCGCTTGCATCAGACGTCCGTTTTTGTATGTAATGATTAATTTTAACCCATCAATTTTATGTTCAGCCACATATGCTAGGGTTGGCACTTTAGTATCTGCAGCGGCAATTTGTTTATGTAGTCGAGCCTCCCAGTCAGCTAACTCTCCGAAGTTAAAGGCTTTATCAAAAGACCACTGACGAAATTGATGGGTGACTTTATCAAAGGCAACACTGACCTCTCCCCCCACAGTATTACTTACCGTTGATAACGCGCCTTCCACAGTACGTTCTAAATCCTCTAGTTCCCGCAAGAGTGAATCATAGGCTTCATCCGTTATTTCGGGAGCGTCTTTTGTATGATAGAGATGTTGGTGATGTGCGATAACCGCACGCAGTTGAGCGAGTCTTTTTTGATCGGCGGGAGTTACCTTCATACTACAATTCTAGCAAAATTTCTCGTTTGAGGACACCAGGGCTTGAGGTTCCGGTACAGGCACTACTATAGCCAATTACCGACATAATCGTGCACCGCTCTCCAGCTTCACAGGTCTTACTATCAAACTCATACCCATTAATAAAGTTTTTGAGAGACCCGGCACCACTACCAGAACCAGCAGTAAAGGTGGTGGTGGCTACCATAGTAAAAATATCAATACTACTGCATCGTTCATTGGGCGCTGTACCCCAGCTAATGTCTCGTCGGTACCGATACGCTTGATTATTTGCTCCCAGCGCCGGACTGATATAAGTAGTCATAGAACCCAAAGCGCTTGGTGCTACCGTGCCAGTAGATCCAAAACAATTGACTTGCACCGAATTGCCTGTTTCAAAATCATCACTTTCATTTCGCCTAGTGTATCGCGCACACTCTAACCCGGCATTCGCAGCGTGGAAGGCTATTTCTGAATCAGTTGAATCAACTGACAACTGTAGCTGCTTTAGACTCAGCTCCACAATAGCCAGCGTCACTGACACCACCACACTTAATACTAATATAGTAATAAGCAACGCAAATCCTGATTGTTGTTTAGTTGGTATCATAGACATTAAATAAATAGGTTACTGCCTCAACACTTTGACTATCAATCAGCGAACCCGTTCGCCACGTTATCGTGGAAGTGACTTTCACTTCTCGAATATTTCCACTAGCTGGTGTTCGCTCCATCTTAATAACCCGAGTG
This sequence comes from Patescibacteria group bacterium, assembly GCA_040386275.1. Lineage (GTDB taxonomy): Bacteria > Patescibacteriota > Minisyncoccia > Phycocordibacterales > UBA918 > OLB19. Next base: position 48,162 of record JAZKFU010000002.1, on the reverse strand, counting down.
AAGGGACTTATCGTATTACCTGAGACACTATGCTGATAGGTTGACCTGTCAGTGTTACTGCTTGTGGTGGTATACAGTCTGCAATTTGATAACACCCCACAGCTCACTACTGAAATCGGTGTCGAAACTCCATTACCGACACTTAACCCACAACCATTACTCGAAAAACAAAAAGCATACCGACTTTCAAAAGTAGTAAATGGTGCTGGTTCAGCAGTTCCGCCACTAAGAATGTCTTTAAAATCTCCCAGCACCAAATCGTCACGTCCTTTTTGCGCCAACTCCAACCCTTCTTGAGCCAAAAACCATGCATTCACCTGCTCGGTAGCAAAATTGGTTGAGTTAATTGACCGAGAAATGATTTGCATTGGACCGACAATAACTAAGAGCAAAATAGTAATTGCTACTAAAACTTCTACTAAACTAAAACCTGATTGTGAAATTTTATGTAAGGTCATATATCTAATTCGCGTTGCGTCACGGTTGTTTGCAATGTCGTAGTCGCACCAGTTTCATCGGTTGCTTCAAGTACAATCGTGACGGTAGGCTGGTTAATGTCGGTACCAGCATTAAGCCGTTGGGTACCCGTCACAAAAAACTCAGCCTTGGTAATAGTGATTCCTTCTGATACCACTGATTGTGGTGTCCCGTTTCCGACACGACGCATAATAGTGTCGGGAGTAGAAGAAGTATCATAATAATACGCAATTCGTCTACTACTGGCACTTACCGTCACACTACTACCAGATTCCACAAACGAAACTCCTTCATTACCGGTAGCGCAATCATTTACAGTAGAGGTAGAAATTGAGTTGCTCGATATATAACTTCGTGTACCACAGTAATAGTTTGTTCCTGTTCTTATTTCGCGCGTCATACTATCAAGTACAAACGTAAGCGTCGTCATAACAGACTGCTCTCCCTGCACACCTTTACTGGCGCCAATCATCGATAAAAAAGCCCCTACCGCAATGGTGACCACAATAGTAAATAACGAAAGAGCCACCATCATTTCAATGAGAGTAAATCCAGTCTGAAGTTTTTGTAAACGTGAGGTGAACATAGTTAGATAACCGATATTTGCCCGGTACTCGTAATCTCAATCAGCCGATAAGGAACGTTGGCGTAGCCAGTGCTGTCTCTCGGCATTATTTTAAGATATACCGGGGCACTACTAATGGCTCCGCCGGAACTAGTTTTAAAGAGTGCATCAAAATTGGGTCGTACAAATGTAATAGACAAGGTATTCGCGGCTATTGCGTTGCCACTACTATCGGCGATATCAATAATATATTTACTATCAATTGTTCCCACTGAGCCGATAGTGGCGTCACCTGCATCATACCAATTAAGGTTACTCACATCATCTCGAAACATTCGATACTGTCTATGCGTATCTCCTACTGTTCCAGACACATCCAAGTGAATGCCGTACGTATTTCTACTCGTTGCAGTTGGCCTATTCCCTGATACCGCCATTAACTGTGCTTGTCGCAGGGAAAACGCAATTTCATACGCTTGGTTGCGGAGCAACAAGGCATTATTAAATGAGCGATTCTTTACTAGAATAACGGTGGAAACCAAAGTCATGATACTGATACTCACCATCAACTCCACTAACCCAAATCCTCGCGACTGAGTGGCGCCTGGTTGTGATGATGAAAAAAGATTTTTATAACGCATAACTAAACCACATCAATACATCTACTCGAAACAGAAACACCATCAGAAAGCCTAGTATCAGAAAGGGAGCAAACGGTACTTCGCTTTTAATTGTAAGGTGCGGTCCTCTAAATCGATAGCCAAGTTGTCCCCGTTTACCATACCGTTGCCATAGAAGAATCGTCACACTAATAATGGTACCTAACCAAAACGCTAACGTCAGCATCGAAAACACCCCCGCTATCCCCACCATGTAGGCCAGCGGAAGAGCAAGCTTTGCATCTCCAAACCCAATCCATCGTCCACCTGAGTACCACCACAGCCCGGCAAAAAATGAAAAGGCAATTGCGGAGGCCACAACATTCCACACAAAAATCATGTACTCGCCGGTAAGGAATACCCACAGTCCGGTGTACACCAAGGCAATTCCCGATAAAAACACCACAAACGCATCCGGGATAATAAAATGAGCCAGGTCATACACCGACACTACCACAAGCGAAGCCATCAGCAACAATGCAATCGGCCACAATTCAATTGGCATCACCCACTTGACCACCGCCACAAAAAGCAACCCCGTAATAAGCTCCACCCAAAAGTACCGACTCGGAATACCTGCCTGACAATTTCGACATCGGCCTCGTAATCCTAAATATGAAACCAGAGGAAACAGCTCAAAAAATTTCAACGGGGTCCGGCACGATAAACAGTGCGAAGAACCAGCTAAAGATTTGCCCGTATGAAAGCGATAAATATACACATTGAGAAAACTCCCAATAATTACCCCAAACATAAACGCTACTATGGTAATAAAATAAGGTGGCATCAGCGCAATCGTTTCCAACATAATTGATTTAGTATAACACCTACTTTCAAAGCACTGTGGTATTTATCATTACACCGGTAACCCATAAAAAAACGCCCCGAAGGGCGTTTTTTTAATCCTACCTATAGATTAACTACAAGTAATGTCAGGACTTGCTCCTAGTGGTGTAGCTTGTTGTCCACTGTACCCTGTACTATCAGCACAGAAGTAGGCTCCACCAGTTGTAATGTTCATTGGTGAAGAGAGTGCCCAACCAGCTGCTGTATCGTTACAGTTAATTGAAGCGGCAGTTTGGAGAGCTCCATCTGGTGCTACAAGTGCTGCAGTGTTGATGTTGTTGTCAACTGCAGTTCGAAGACCAGTCAAGCCGTTAGCTGAAGCAGCTGCAGCACATACTCCATCGTAGGTGTTACCACCAGTGTAAAAGATTTCTGCTTGCGCTTTAGCACTGTTGATACTTCCTTTGATAGAAGCGTCAGCACCACCACTACGGGCACTACCGAGACTAGCAAGCACAGTGGCTGCCAAGATACCGATAATGGCGATTACGACGAGGAGTTCGATGAGGGTAAAACCTCGTTCTAGAGTTCGTTTAAACATGAGTTTAGTTTATATTTTAATAAGTAATGATTAGATTCAGACATAAGCTTTCTGTCTCAATCAAACCATCAACAGTCTACGTTGTACGAGACTCACTTTATTATACGAGGTATTTGCTAAGGAATTCCCCCTAGTGTGGACAACTCGCTACGTTATCACTTAAAAATGAGTCAACTTAATACTTTAAATTTTTTTTGCTGTAAGTTCTCAACTTAAGAGAAGTAAAAAATGCTTACTATTAAACTATCTAATAGTGAAGTAGCACGGTGAGGGTAATTTTGTTGTTAAAAGCTCCCAGGTACAAGGCGTCGAAGCGTGAGCAGTGCTAAGGCTTAACTCCAGAGAATCGCTAAAATAGAGCAGTAGCGAGGCGTTGGGGTAAATTAATTTGAGCCGTACTTCTTGTACGGTGAAATTTAATTTATCGAAAACAACAAAGCTAATGACTATTTTTGCGGTTCGGCTAAAAATTGCTAGTTATGTTGTAGATCGGCATAAGCACCGAAGCCAACAAAGTCCCCACCCCAAGTCCAAGCAATACAATCATCGCTGGTTCAATTAATCCAATCAGTGTATCTACCGCATCATTTACTTCACGACGATAAAATACAGCGAGCGTACCGACAATATCTCCAAGACTTCCCGTTTCTTCACCCACTTTAATCATCTGTGACAATACACCGGGAATTTCTGGATACTCTGAGATGGCGTCGGCAAACGAACGTCCCGCTTTTACATCAGACACGGCAGACAAAATAATTTCTTTATACACGGTGTTGCCCACTACATCGGCAGTCACTTCAAGCGCCTGCACAATGGAGATACCACTCGTGAGCATAGTTGAGAGGTTGTCACAAAAACGCATCAATATCAGTTTGCGTTGTAAGTTACCCATGTATGGAATCGCTATCATCAATTCATCATACGCACGCTTTCCAACGGGGGTTTTTATAAATTTCCATATACCAATAATTGCTGCTGACAATAGCACCAGGATAAAGCCGATGTAGTTCACCATAAAGCCAGACAGGCCAATTACAATCTTGGTGTAAATCGGCAACTCACCACCTGATTCAATCAAAATCTTAGCTACGTTTGGAATTACCATCGTAAGCATTAAAGCCATCACTAAAAAGAAGATGGTAATAACAAATGCTGGGTACACAAGAGCATTTTTTGCTTTTGACGTTACTTCGTATGAACGATCAAGATAATCAGCTAGGTAGGTAAATGATTTTTCAAGCGACCCTGATTCTTCACCCGCACGTACCAGGTTAACGTAAAATGATGAGAACACCTGTGGGTGTGAAGAGAGCGCACGCGCAATTGAACTTCCTCCCTGAAGCTCCTCCACTACCTTGTTTAAGATATTTTGCAGATACGCATTTTCAATTTCAGCTGAAAGTAATCGAAAAATACGAAGCGGTGACACGTGGGCTTGAAACAACGTAGCAATCTGGCGGGATAAAATTACAATCTCTTTGTTTGATACTCCTTGAAAAAGGTTAAATTCAATATTAAAGAGACTCTTTTTTTCAACTACCGGATCAATAGAGATAACGGTGTAGCCACGTTTTTGCACCGCCGCAATAGCGGCGTCAATAGTACCGGCATCAACGGTACCTTCTCGTTGAGCATTAACATTATCAATAGCGACGTAGTTATATAACATGATACTTAAATAAGCCGTTCCAGACCTTTAGGATTAATGGCGTAGCGAAAAGCGTTTTCAACCGTAATATCTCCCTGCTGAACTAGTTGGGCTAAAGAACGATTCATATCAATCATTCCCTGCTCAAGACCAGTTTCAATCACTGAATAAATTTCATGAGTTCGTTTTTCGCGAATCAAGTTAGAAACCGCCGCGTTATTTACGAGCAACTCATAGGCAGGTACCAATCCTCCAGAAATCCGGGGAATCAATCGCTGTGAGAATACTCCCATTAAGGACGCAGAAAGTTGTACTCGAATCTGATCTTGTTGACTTCCCGGAAACGAGTCAATAATACGGTTAATAGTTTGAGTAGCGTCGTTTGTGTGTAGCGTTGAATACACGACGTGCCCTGTTTCCGCGGCGGTTACCGCCATCGCAATTGTTTCAGGATTACGCATTTCTCCAACCAAAATAACGTCCACATCCTGTCGAAACACCGCGTTAAGAGCTGTTTCGTAACTGGCAGTATCAATACCCACTTCACGTTGATCAATCATGGCTTTTTGGGGTGTGTAGATATATTCAATTGGATCCTCGATGGTTACAATATGATCTGCTCGTTTTTGATTGATACGATTAACCATCGCTGCCAACGTAGTTGACTTACCTTGCCCTACTGGACCTACACACAAAAAGAAACCTTGGGGTTTTTCGGTGAAGCTTTCAAGAATTGGTGGAAGGTTAAGTTCTTCGAGCGTTAAAATAACATTCGGAATGAGACGAAGTGCAATGGCGAGACGTCCTTTTTGGAAGAATGCATTGCCTCGAAAACGCACACCGTCTTCGTTTTCATACGAAAAGTCTACCTCGTCTCGTTTTTTAAGTCGATCAAAAAACTCAGGACGCATCATGGCTTGCGCAAAACTTGAAACATCAGTATCAGTCAGTATGGGTTTTCGAACCAACGGAATGAGTGAAGAGTTAACCCGTAACGTAGGATGATTATCTACCGCAATATGAAGATCCGACGCCCGTTCAGTAATAACGGTTTGGATAAGCAGTTGTAATTCTTTTTTGTAATCTACGGCCATATTATTTTTTCATTATTTCTTCTACCTTTTTTACCACCTCACTCGGGACTGACTGGGCTTTAATAATATATCCAATTGCTCCGGCATCATTTGCCTCTTCTATATCTTGGTCTTGTCCTTGATTAGAAAGAACAATTTTTTTCATTTTTAAATCAGGCATGGTAGCTTTTAATTCAGTGAGCAACTCTACACCCGTCATCCCAGGCATAATCATATCTACCAACATCAAATCAAAATCTTGCACTGACTCGAGAATTCGCAATGCATCGCTCGCATGAATAGCCGGCGTGACATCATGACCACATTCAATAAATTTAGTGGCATACATATCTCGTAAAAAAGTGTCGTCATCAACTAGAAGTATTTTCATTACTACTTATTATAGCGCTAGTATTAGAAGGAACGGTGGGTTTATCGACAGCTTCGCTTGCCCCTTCTATTAATTCTTCATCAATCCCGATTTTAGTACCAAAAATATTCATTTCCTCGTAGGGAATTTTGTGTTCAAGGGCTTTTATAATAGCATCCTCCTTCATGGTCATAAATCCATGTTTTCGGGCTTCATTGTAAATTTCCTCTTCCGAAGAACTTTTTAGAATCATTTCTTGAATTGCCTCATTAACTTCAAGCACTTCCATAATCGCCATCCGTCCGCGCATACCTGTAGCGCAACCTGGGCTTGGTTGTGGGTGCACAATACTCTTGCCTGTAGGAATACGAGCACTGAATTTTTCAGGCAGTGACTTAAAGGTATCATCCATCATGTACTTCATACTAATGCCAACCGGTTCTTCTAACCCAGTGCCCTCTTTCACTTTACGCGCCAACCGTTGCGCAATAGCCAATTTTAACGTCGGAGCAATCAAATACGGGTCTACACCCATATCAATCAAGCGAGGAATTACGCCAATCGCATTGTTGGTGTGAATAGTAGATAACACTAAGTGCCCGGTAAGCGCTGCTTGGATAGCTAATTGCGCTGTTTCCTTATCTCGGATTTCCCCCACCATAATGATGTCAGGGTCCTGACGCAAAGCGGCGCGTAGTCCGGCAGCAAAGGTGTACCCAATTTCTGGACGCATTTGGGACTGACTCACCCCGGCAATATCGTACTCAACAGGATCTTCAAGCGAGAGAACATTTTTGGAAGTTTTATCAAGCGCCGACAACATAGCGTACAAAGTGGTGGACTTTCCAGAACCAGTAGGCCCTGAAATAAGGATAATTCCGTAGGGCTCGGTTAACATACGTTTAATAGATTCAAGCAAATGTCCGGTTACTCCCACATCTTCTAGGGTACGGACGCCTTTTTCATTATCCAAAATACGCATTACCACCTTTTCACCATGACTGGTTGGTAAAATAGACACACGAAAATCGATTTTACGACCATCAAAGGTAGCCGAGAAACGTCCATCTTGAGGTTTGCGTCGTTCATCAAGTCGCATGGACGTGAGGATTTTGATACGAGCAGCTACTGCCATCTGCACTCCTTTGGGCAACTCTAAACTCGTAGCCAAAACACCGTCTACTCGAAACCGTACAATTACCTTTTTTTCATTTGGCTCTATGTGAATATCAGACGCTTTCCCATCAACGGCGTACCGCAAGATTGTAGCAACGATTTTAGTAACTGGCGCATCCTCTTTAATATGTTCAAAGTTTGCCTCTTGGCCGTCTTCACCTTCTGCACTATTTTTAGCAATTTCTGTATCGAGCTCTGTTTCAAGCGTTACCAACGCGTCAGTTACTTCACCTTTTAGGTTAGAGTAAAACTCTTGGGCTTTCTCAATTTCTGCCATCAACAAAAATACCATCTTGTAGGGGATATTGTGTTTTGCACTAATGAAGTTTAGAGCTTCTCGCACCTGCAAGTTATCAGGGTCATTTACACCCACCACCAATACATCATCAAGTACCTGCAGAGGGACTATATGGTAGTGAAAAGCAGAATCTTCAGGAATATACGACAAAACTTCAGATTTTATTTCAAACCCTTCAATTAAATCAAAGGCTGGCACTTGATAGTATTCAGCCGAAATAGTTTTTAACAGCGCTGGTTCGATGCCAGATTTCAGGATTGCGTCTTCAATGGTTTGCCCTTCTTCAGAAATTTTTTGATTAACTTGGGCTAAAATTTCTTCCGAGATTAAACCTCGTTCTTGTAATAAGAGTATAATACTCATACAAAAAATTATTCTGCGTCTTCTTCGGCTTCTGTTGCTACAGCTGTTACATTTTGAGCCGTATCAAAAATATTATTTTTTCCGAGCGGTTGATTAGGTACTTCCGTTGAGAAACTACGCAAACTGGTAAAGACACTATTGGTGAAAAAACCGGCATCGATACTGATAGCTTCTAATACACGACTGCGTTCAATAAAACTTTGCGTTTTTGCTACCAAGGCAGCTTGCTCATCAGCACTTTGGGTACTAAAACCATCCTCAGGATCACTTCCCGTAAAAAAGAAATATGCAAACCCAAATAGAACAACACAAATGATTCCAACTAAAATATTTTTTAATGATTCAGACATATATTTCGATATTATGGGGCTACCGCTACAGTGGTTGAGGCACGGGCATAAGAAGTAAGGCTCAATTCAACAGCGAGGTTATCTTCAGTCCCTTCTGAAACTTTAAGATTAGAAACCTGAAGCATATAATCATTAGTTTCAATCAGTGTGAGGATGTTTTTTAATTGTTCGTACGTAGATTCAAATGTAGCTTCAAAAAAGTATTCTACCGCTGAGTTATATTCGTTAGGCGTTTCTTCTGTTGCTTGGAGATTGGCTGTATTGCCTTTGTAGGCAATGTCATATCCTTGTACTGATTGTGACTCTAAAATAAGTGATAGGTCTTTAAGCACCGCAATGTCATCTACCTGATCAGGCATAAAACGTGCTAGCGCTTGAGCATCTTGAGGGCTGATTGACTCGATAGCAGCAATTTTACTTTTTAGATTTTCATTAACTTGCGAAACATTTTGTGTTTCTACTTCGTAGTTAGCCGTTAAATCTTGAATTTCCCGGATTGAAGTAATTTTTGGTTGAATATACATCAAGACAATCGTGACTGCGATTGCCACCATCCCTATTTGAGTTAGGAAAGAAAATTTGTTCATAGTGTAGTTTCGTTAGCAGAAGTACTAATATCTTCAGTCGGGAATGCTGTTTCATCGCTTGCATTAATTGATTGATCAAATGTAGTCTCCCCTACAAATGGTTTATACAACACATCACTTACCGCAAAGTCGAAGGACACTTTTAATTCAACATTTTTTTCTTCCGATACTGTTGCTGCTGGGTCTTCGGCAGTTACTTTCATTAATTTTACGTCAGTAAACAATGGATTATTAATGATATCTGTCGCACCATAACTTGATCGTTGGAAAAGAGCACCATCAAAGCTAGGTGTTGTCAGAAAGCCATTTACCGTAAGTGTTGATTTGCTGGCTCGAGTAATATCAATACTCTTGAATTTTACAGTTTGGGCTGTTGAATTTTCAATCGTTTGTAGTAACGACACTATTGAAGCGTGTGACTCCAGCAGTAATTTACTAGTAGCAAGGCGTTCGTTAAATTCAGTGACTCGTCTTAGGTCTTCTTCGTTAAAACTAATGATAGCTTGATCAAGCGCGACTACTGCTTTATTAAATTGATTTTCGGTGTGTCGCTCGTAAATAAAAACTGCAGCTGAAGCTAGTGGTGCAGAGACAAACAAGGCGTAACTTAAAACAGAGAATAATACAAAATTACCAGGGCGGGCTGATGATGGCTTTTTGCCAGGACCGCGCTTAGGAATAAAAGAACTAGATGGTGACTCGGGCATGCTCGTATTATATGGTATTCACGAATTAAATGTGATGCGTTACTGTGGACAGAATTATTCAAACGAACGGATAGCTGCCCCCAAGGCAACTGCAAAGGTCGAGCCAATAGTATTCATGGTGTCTTCCATAAAGGCCGGATAGGCAACTTTGTTAAATGGTAACGGTGTTTGAATATTTTTTTCAAGCAACGCAGAAGCAAAACCGTTAAACCCTTCGAACTGAGCCCCTCCCCCTACGACATAGATTGTTTCTACTTGTACATTTAATTTTTTCTCGTACTCAGAAATTACTTGTTTAAATTCTCGGAACACTCGCTCGTAGGTAAGCTGGTGTAATTTCAAGAGTGAAGGAAACTCTTCATCACTTTGCTGTACGGTTCGTTTTTTAACTTCAGCCTCTGTAAAAGAAATTGACATTTCTTTGGAAATTTTTTCGGTAAATAATGAGCCTCCGGCTCGTACCCGATACATTCGTTGCAGTAACCCATCGCGCACAATGTAGAGTTTGGTGGTCGTTGCTCCAACATCTATAATGGCGCAATTAGCCTCATCCGTTGAGCAGACACTGCGAATCACACTAAAACATTCGATTTCAATGGGAGTATTCCGAAATTCCACCGTATCCATTAACCCCTTAAATCGCGCCAGGGCATCATTTTGAATCGCAGCCAATAATACGTCCCGCGTTGTCGCGCCTTCATTGGTACTTATATCTACTTCTGCCCAATCTAACGTTACTTCTCCAATAGGAATTGGAATGTATTTTCGCGCCTCTACCCGCACTCGAGGAGAAATATCTTCTTCGGCGGTCGCCTGCATCGACATCACTGTTACAAAACTAGATGCCAGTGGCATAGCAAATACGGCTTGCCGCGCTTTAGAGGCAGACTCACGAAGAATATCGACAAGCGCTTGTCGCTCAATATTTGGTGGCAACACGACTGCTTGTCCAACCGGATTTTCATCAGCATAAGGACCGAGTTCTAGTTCTCCATAGGTCGTGAGTGTTAATACGTTATCACGGTTTTGCAACTCAACGATTTTTATTGAAGAGGAACCAATGTCGATACCAATTACTTTATCTTTGGTAGTTGATTGATCCTGAGCAGTTTTTTTAATAGACGAAAAAATATTGGAAAGACCCATAATAATAAAATTGTACCATATGCCTATCGTATACTTATAGAGATGCTATACCCGTTACGAATAATTCTTGATTTTATTTTTCCACCCACGATTCATGAACGTGTATTACGACAGGTTACTCCATTACGATTTGAAAATTTTTATCAGCCACACACTCACCACTCAATTACTTGTTTATCTTCCTACCACATACCCACCATTCAGGCCGCAATAGCCGCGTGCAAGTTTGAACATAATTTTTATGCAGCAAAATTATTAGGCGTGCTTGTTGCGACCCATCTTAAAACTTTACCCACGAAAAAAACTCTTATTATTCCGATTCCACTCAGTCTGAAGCGAGAACGAGAGTGGGGTTTTAATCAGGTGGCGCGAGTACTTACCTATATCAAAACCTCCAACTACAATGCAACCATTCATGCACACATCCTCACCAGAAGTAGACACACAAAACCCCAGACATCTTTGAATCGGATCATGCGTGAAAAAAATGTTGAACAGGCTTTTAGCTGTACTCCAAAATATATACATCTGCTCTCTCAATATGAGCGCATTATTCTCTGTGATGACGTCTGCACAACGGGCAGTACACTCATGGCTGCTCGTGAGGTACTGTTGCCACACCTACCCAGCACAACCGAGGTTAGTTTACTGGCCTGGGCGCATTAATACCTTAATATATGTATTTAATTGGTAAAATTGTAGTCAATAAAACATAAGCATCATAGAGGTACACGGATGTGAGATTCGTTCACGAATCACTAAGTATAATCTTGCACTGCGTGCAGATTCTACTAAGTGTTCGCTACCCGAGAAACAGTGTTTAGACACTGTTTCTCCCGCTGTTTTTACTTTAGGAAGAGTAAAAACATGCCTGTGCCTTTCGAATCTCACATCCTCGCGCACATACAACAAAACCCAAACAAAGCTTAGGCTTTGTTTGGGTTTTGGTATTTGCGGGCGTTATGGGACGATGTTAGAACCAGCTTGAAAGTCTCTGCTTAATTAGTTCTTCCCTTTGGTCATTTGATAATTCAGGGTTACCCACCAATTCAGCAAGCGCATGTAAGGCCTCTTTTTCTTTCGCTAATTCACTTTCATCCATATGAGATTCAGGCATCTCCTCATAATCGTATCGAGATTGTGACAGAACATCTTTTAAATGATCCCTGTCTTCGAGGTCAGTTACTGAAACTTCAATTTTAATCAAACTATCGATTATATGAGAGATGTATTCAACCTGCATTCTTTGCTCAAAGTCACTTTCATTTTGACTGCTATGGTTTAATTTTTCTATTGACATGTTTTTAATTATATCAAATTTATTGATGATTATGCGGGCGGAGGATGTGAGATTCGGTCACGAGTTACTAACTATAATCATTCGCTACGCTCTGATTCTAGTAAGTACTCTCGACCCCGACTCAGCTGTCGCAGAGCGACATGCTTCCGTCTTTCGAATCTCACCGCGAGTGACATTAGTCACTCGCTCATCCTCCGCCCAATAAAATAACCGCCCTTACAGGCGGTATTTTATACGGGCGGAGGATGTGAGATTCGAACCTTACATGATCAGTACCCCAATTGGATATTTATGTTCGCTACGCTCCAAAATATCTCAATCGGGCTTCGAATCTCACATCTTCGCGCGCATACAACAAAACCCAAACAAAGCCTAAGCTTTGTTTGGGTTTTGGTATGTGCGGAGGATGTGAGATTCGAACTCACGAGAAGTTTTACCCTCTGGCGGTTTAGTAAACCGCTGCCTTCAGCCACTCGGCCAATCCTCCAGTATATTCACTTCGTTCAAATTGTCGCCCTGCAGAGAGATTGGCCTCGTGTCTGCCTCGCTACGCGGTAAAACATGAAGCAGTTCATGTTTTACCCACTGGGCAAGTCCTCCCTGGACGCTCGTCAGTATAGACTATAGGGGCTTAGTTTTCAAATAACTATCAAAGTAGATGGCGTGGCAGGTATAACCTCCGGGATTTTTAATGAGGTAATCTTGGTGATAGTCTTCGGCTGGCCAAAAAGTGGTTAGCGGTTCAAGCGTGGTAACCACCGGTGCATCCCAGCGTTTTGAGTCGTTTACAATACCAATCATCTCGTGCGCTATCGCTTTTTCTTCCTCATTGCCATAAAAAATAGCTGAGCGGTAGGCTGTGCCGCGGTCATTACCCTGCTGATTAAGCGTGGTGGGATTATGAATTTGGAAGAAGAAATCTAATAGTTGCTTATACGAAATAATCTCGGGGTTATAGGTAATTTCTACGGCTTCTGCGTGACCGGGGTGATGTTGATAGGTGGGATTATCGTTTGTTCCTCCGGTATAACCAGCTTCAGTGGTAATTACTCCGGTTTGGTCACGAAGGAGGTCTTCTAAGCCCCAGAAACATCCCCCTGCTAGAGTTGCTTTTTTATTCATAGATATTTGAATTACATTGTAACCCTAAAAATACTGCTTTTTTCATTTCTAGTGTCATATCCTATTTAGTATATACTGTACCTGGTTATGCACGCTACTCTTAAACAATATTTTGGTTATGACACCTTTAGGCCTTTGCAACAAGACATTATTCAAACCGTACTTGATAAAAAAGATTGTGTCGTACTGATGCCAACCGGAGGTGGAAAATCACTCTGTTTTCAATTACCTGCTCTTTTGCAAGACGGACTGACCGTCGTTGTCTCTCCCCTTATTTCCCTCATGAAGGATCAAGTGGACGCGCTTGCGGGCAATGGTATTAGTGCCGCTATGATCAACAGTAGTATGGGACGTGACGAAATTGATATAGTTATAGAAAAAACCAAACAGGGAATTATTAAAATTCTGTACATTGCCCCGGAGCGGTTAGCCATGTCATCATTTGAAGCATTGCTACACACGCTCCCTATCTGTCTCTTTGCGATTGATGAAGCGCACTGTATTTCCGAATGGGGCCATGATTTTAGGCCAGAATACCGCAACTTAAAATATTTACGGTCAAAATTTCCGAATATTCCGATTATTGCCCTTACCGCTACCGCCACCAAAAAAGTGCAGGCTGATATTGTGCAGCAACTTGATTTGCCCACCCCTAAAATATTCACGTCTAGTTTTAATCGTCCGAATCTACGATACGAAGTATTACCTAAAAAAGACTCTTTTAAAACCATAGCCACCCTGGTCGCCAGTCATCCGGAACAAAGTATTATTATTTACTGCTTTTCACGCAAAGACACCGAATCAATTGCTGAAAAATTATCCGCCTATGGATATAAAGCCGGAACCTATCATGCAGGACTGGGAGCTGATAGAAGGCGAGAAAATCAGGAAAAATTTATTCGTGATGAAATCCAGATTATGGTGGCTACCATTGCCTTTGGAATGGGTATTGATAAACCTGATGTACGATTAGTGATTCACCACAGCTTACCTAAATCAATTGAAGGCTATTACCAAGAAACCGGACGAGCCGGTCGTGATGGGTTGCCTGCCCGTTGTGTACTTTTATACTCGGCGGCTGATAAATTTAAACACGATTTCTTTATTCGACAGTTAGCGGATTCCGATGAAAAAATCCACGTCCAAAATAACTTAAATCAATCTGTTGAGTACGGCACTATGAGAGCGTGCCGGCGAAAGTTTTTACTTCAATACTTTAATGAAGACTTTTCAGTGAGTAATTGTGGCAATTGCGACACTTGCACCCCAGGCACACCCTTCGTACACGCCACACTTAAAAAAGCTAAAGCGCCCAAATCATTGGTTGCCCTCCCCGATATTAACTACGATACAGATTTATTTGAAGTGTTACGCCAGGTACGCACGCTTGAAGCTACTCGCTTAGGTGTCCCGGCGTATATTGTGTTTGGTGATAAGACGCTACGAGAACTCGCTCATCATCAGCCCACGAACCCTGCTGATTTTTTAGCAATTAACGGAGTCGGTGAGAAAAAGCTCACTCAATTTGGCGAGGTGTTTATGAATGCAATTTCCGAGTATACTAAATAGGTATGAAAAAAATTATCCAAAAAACTACGCGGACCTTTTCCGTCCCGTCACTTGATAAAAAATCCTCAAAATCAAGATCAACCGCCAGTCAGCGCTCGTCGTTTGCGATTGAAAATATTTTGTTTACTGAAGAAGACCTTTTAGAGAAAACTAAGAAAATTAACCCCAAGAAAACTCCGGGAAGTAATACACCTCGAAATGAAAGCGAGTAGTTTACTTGCGTATTCCCCCGTAAGAAAATAACCACCAGGAGGTGGTTCAAACGCGGAGAAGAGAGGATTCGGTTGTTACTTTCACAAATGAGTAACTAAATAAAAAATTTACTTTTATTTATGTTGCGAATGCAGTGAAAGAAAGCTCTGCTTACAGACCAGTATAGGTTGTAAGCAGAGCTTTCTGTCTGCTTTCACTCGGTTATAAAAATAAATTTTTATAACGCTCGCTCAATTGACAGTCGCTATTTTTGCAAAATAGCTGGCAACCTTTTCGAATCCTCTCTTCTCGCGCAAATACAACAAAACCCAAACAAAGCTTAGGCTTTGTTTGGGTTTTGGTATTTGCGGAGAAGAGAGGATTCGAACCTCCGAGGGGCGCAAACCCCTATTTCCTTAGCAAGGAAACACGATAGACCACTCTGACACTTCTCCAACATTCTTCACTTCACTTTCTGTAGCAAGAGAATACCAGAAATTGACGGTATATACAAAATGTTATACTTTGGACTACTTATATGAACAACTATCCGATATTTTATAAAATTCTTGGGAACACACTGATTGCTACGGTGACCAATAACTTTGTGTGGTTTGCTCTCACCTTTTGGGCGATTATTGAAACTCGCTCGGTAGTAGTGGCGTCTTTTATTGCCGGGATTTTTGCCATTACTAATATGTTTGGAGCTATATTCTTTGGCAGTATTGTTGATCACAATTACAAAAAACGGGCTATGACTATTTCGAGTATTGCTACGTTACTGGCTTTTACCCTGGGACTCTTAGTCTACTCTATTGCTCCAGAAGGAAGTTTATCTGATGCTCGCTCAGTTTGGTTATGGGGACTTGTTATTATTTTGATGATGGGTACAGTGGCGGGCAATTTGCGGACCATCGCCCTCTCCACTATCGTTACCCTACTGTTCACAACCGACAAAGACAAGGCTAACGGCCTGGTTGGCGCCGTACAAGGATTATCATTTTCTATCACGTCGGTATTAAGTGGACTAACAATTGGCTTTTACGGTATGGAAGTGGCGCTATGGGTAGCAGTTATTGCGACGGCAGTTGCCCTCATCCACTTGTTCACCATTACTATTCCGGAACCTGAAATTATCCATACAAAAGAAAAACCAAAAAAGATGGACGTGCGAGGAACGATTGCTATTATCCTCGCAGTGCCGGGACTCATGGCGTTGATCTTTTTTAACACTATTAATAATTTTCTCGGTGGGGTGTTTATGGCATTAATGGACGCCTATGGATTAGCGTTGGTATCGGTGCAAACCTGGGGGTTTATGTGGGGTGTGATGAGTTTTGCTATTATTGCCGGCAGCACCTACGTCGCTAAGCGTGGTATTGGCAGTAAACCACTCCGGACCATTATGGTCGTTAATATTATTTCCTGGACCAGCTGTTTAATTTTTCCGCTACAACCGTCAATTATTCTCTTGGCCTTTGGGATGCTGGTCTGGCTGACGTTGATGCCTATTGCTGAAGCAGCTGAACAAACGGTGATTCAAAAAATTGTCCCGTTTGAAAGACAGGGTCGCGTGTTTGGGTTTGCGCAGAGTGTTGAATCGGCTGCTTCACCGATCACCACCTTTATGATTGGCCCCATTGCTCAGTTTATGTTTATTCCGTTTATGACAACGGGTGCGGGAGTGGCGCTTATCGGTGACTGGTTTGGGGTAGGAGCAGATCGAGGTATTGCTTTGGTATTTATGTGTGCGGGTGCAATTGGATTGGTGGTAAGTTTGATAGCGCTGTATTCTCCGGCGTATAAAAAATTAAGTGCTCATTACACTTCGGTAGAAAAAACTACCACCAAGTAATCCCTACGAATATTTTGTATAATTGACAGTAGAAGTAAAGGGAGAAAAATATGACGACAGATACCCCCAGTGCCGAAGGCACAGAAACAATGAAATGTTTGGTGAGCGGTTGCACGCTACAGATACCTTTGGGTAAAGGTTGTGCCTGCACGCACCATGCACAAGAGGCGGTGGTACTGATACCGCAATTTGGCTCAGGTATTCCTGGCGATGACGATACCGAACACGACTACGATTAAATGCCGTCGTTGCAACTTCCAGACTTTCGCGGTCTGGATTTTTCTTACACTTGTTTTCAGAAGTACTATCGAATCACGCTCGCTACCGCTTTCACTAACCCCGGCGTCATCACGGGTGGAATCACCATCTCAGCGGTCGGGTTTTTTACCAAGCTCGCAATTTTTTTAGCAGCCGCTAATTTCATATCATCGGTAATGGCGCGCACATTTCGATCAAGCGCTCCTCGAAATACTCCCGGGAATGCCAGTGAGTTGTTTACTTGATTAGCGTAGTCGCTTCGGCCGGTTGCTACCACCGCCGCCCCGGCGCGCTTAGCGTCTTCAGGCATTATTTCCGGAATTGGGTTAGCAAGCGCAAACACTATGGCGTTAGGAGCCATCTTTTCAATATGCGCAGGCGCAATAGTGCCTGGTCCTGACACCCCTACAATCACATCAGCTCCCGCAACAACGTTCATCACATCGCCCATTAATTTTTCGGGATTGGTGGTACTAGCTAATTCTTTTTTGTATCCCGTTAAGTCAGGCCGGCCAGTGTAAATTGCTCCTTTACTGTCCGTGACAATTATGTGCGTAATACCGGCTTTTTGTAACATGAGCGTGACAGCACGTCCGGCAGCCCCAGCGCCCACAATCACTACCTTGAGTGCCTCTAATTTTTTACCCACCACCTTACTCGCATTAATCAAACCAGCCAAGACCACTATGGCCGTTCCATGTTGGTCATCATGCATGACAGGAATATCAAGTTCTTTCTTTAAACGCTCTTCAATCACAAAACAATTCGGCGCTGAAATATCTTCGAGGTTAATCCCCCCAAAAGTCGGCGCAATTGCTTTTACAATTTTAATAATCTCTTCGGGATCTTGTGTATCAAGCACAATCGGAAATGCATCGACACCGGCCATTTCTTTAAAAATGGCACACTTCCCCTCCATCACCGGCAACGCAGCGAGGGCACCGAGGTTACCCAAGCCCAGTACCGCTGATCCATCAGAAATAACAGCGACCGTATTTTTCTTAATCGTATACTCACGCGCTTCTTTTGGATGCTTAGCGAGATATGAAGAAACAGCACCAACCCCTGGACTGTACATCGTACTCCACTCATCGCGCGTTTCGAGCTTGCCTTTACTCACTACTGACAACTTACCTTTTAGTTTTTTATGGAGTGCGAGGGCTAATTTATTGTAGTCTTTTTTCTTGGCAGTGGGAGCAGATTTATTGGCCACCTTTTTAGATACTACGTTGGTTACCGTTTCTTTTTTTACCGCTTTTTTAACACCAGCTTTTTTCTGATTTGGCATAGACATAAAAATTAATACCCTAGTATACCAGAAACAAAAAAGCCCGCGCTAGTGCGGGGATTGTATCGTTACTCTATGGAGGAAAGTAGGGACGGAGCTTGCGCTCCGTCCCGTATGTGTGTGACAACGTCACGGCCTTACGCAAGCGCCAGTGCTCACTGCCTTTGGAACAGCCCAAAGCGAAGCTTCGTGCGAACCGCTTCCGGATCGCCAGGCTGACCAAAGGTCAAAAGAACAACAGGTGCATTCATTGGTATCCCTCATCTCTGAGAATGTTACTACTTTGGGTGTGAACCCAGTTGCTTGGCCGCCCCTTGTGTACGTGCCAAATTTATAGTACGCCCCGTTTTTTAAATTGTCAAAACATTACAAGCTTAATACGTGCACAAGTACGTTTAGTAATTAGTTAAAAAATCAGACAAAAGAAAAGACTCGAGTGTCTTTTCATTTAGAAAATGACATACGAGTCGGTGGGTCTAGGGGCGCATGATGCGCCCCTAGGAATATTGTCACGACGGCAAGGGTTGCGCCGAGGTGTTGGTCTGCGCCAGGCGATGGCCGGCCGATGATGCAAGCTTCATAACGGTGCGTTCGATACGACTCCACGTCGCCAGGACAAGCGCCCAGAGGGTCAACATGAAGAAGAGCCAACGAGGCGGGCCATGACCATCCACCGCGGTCTGCGTGATGTGTCCATGTCCGGTCAGGTCGTCGACGACGGTAAAGAAGATGTTCGATTTCCAGGGTACCGCCAGCACGACGGTTGCGGTCGCCACGAGCACAGCAAGCGCGAGCTGAATCTCAGGCCCTGGCGAGAACGCAATCAGGAGTGCGAACGCGGCAATAGCCGAAAGCGCACGGAAAAACAGAAGCTTCATGATTCCTCCTGTAAAGAACATGGCGCGTCATTGCAACCAATTTGATTAATATATAGAGAAGCTCGTTATTTGTAAAGTGATGGAAACGAAAAAACTCACTCAGTCATATTTGTACACAATGTGTACAGAATAGACTGAATGAGCTTGTTGTTGGCCTAAGCGGCCTTTTTCTTCTTGTCCTCCATCACCTTGATGACATTGGTCTTGCGACCATGACCGACAGCCTGCGGTGTTTCGATGACGCGTCCGATGGAAGCGCGGGCGGCCGCAAGCGTGGGGTGCGAAGATTTCTTGCACCCCTCCTTGTCGATGACCCGATAGGCGATCGCATAGAAAGACGTGATATCGACCACCTTGATGATCGCGAGATCTCCGTGACGGTCGACGACGTTACACCGATAGAGTTGGGTCGACAGTTTCCCATCGACTTCATGAATCATGGTCGCGCGGTAGCGGCCAAACTTGTCCGTCTCGTACTCGAGCTCGACCGTTGCGTCGATTTTCAGCTCGTCGACCTGAAACCCGCTCTTGAGAACGATGTTAATCGGCAGGAAGATGTCTGCTTCTCCCTCCCGAACGAACGCAAATTTGCGTCCGTAAACGAAGGGGAGTTTGATGAAGGCTTGGGTTGTGGTGAACATGGCAAATCTCCCAATTGGTTGCCCGTGTTTCAATTTACTAATTATAATTGTAGCATATTTAATACCAAAAGTCAATAGAAGCAGTATACTGTATAATCTAAGTATATTCCCGTATGAAACCAACCGACCTTTTGTCTGCTCACTTTCGTATAGATGTGCCGCACCAAAAAGCACTCAAGAAACTCGGTATCGCCACCGTCTATGATTTACTAATGCACGTTCCCGCTCGTTACGAAGATGTGTCTGACATACAATCAGTGGGCGGATTGCAGAAAGACCAAGAAGCGATTGTATTCGGACAACTGTCGGGGCTAAAGTTACGCAAAGCTTGGAAAAGTAAACGCCCGATTGCCGAAGGCTACATTGAAGATGGTTCAGCCAAAATTAAAATCATGTGGTTTAACCAACCCTACCTCGCCAAAATGTATAGCGACGGGATGTTTGTGAAGCTTGTCGGAAAAGTTACCGGCACTGATGGCAAACTATATATCGCCAATCCCGAAGTAGAAAAACTCGATAGTCTCCCCATTGACCGACATGACAGTATTTTTAAAGGCACTGACGCCACCATGGATGAAACCATTTACCCTGTCTATCGAGAGACCAAGGGTGTCACGAGTAAATGGTTTTATCACACAGCATTAAAATGTTTTGAAGCGGGAGTGCTTGAACACATGCCGGACCCGATACCTCCCTCGATATTGGAAAAATATAAACTGCCGGTTTTAAAAACGGCACTTGTATGGATTCACTCTCCTAAAAAAGCGGAACATGCCGGCAGTGCACGGAAGCGGTTTGCCTTTGAGGAAGTATTTTATATTCAAACCCAAAAAGCGATTGATCGCGCGTTGGTGTCAGCAGCGTCAACGTACCAAGTAAACACCGACCCGAAACACCTCAAACAATTTACCGACCGTTTCCCTTTTGCGCTGACACCGGCTCAAACTACTTCCATTCAATCTATCATCGACAACTTTACCAAAAACCACGCTATGTCCCGATTACTCGAGGGTGACGTGGGAAGTGGAAAAACAGCAGTAGCGGCAACGACCGCTTATGCGGTAGCAACCAGTCGCCCGCCAGAAGGACGCAAGTCAGACAGTGGCTCTACTGCAGACTTAGCCTTCGGTAATTTACAAGTGGCCTACATGGCCCCCACTGAGATTTTAGCCAAACAACACTTTGAATCATTTATTGAATATTTTAAACACCTTCCAATTAATATCGGTTTAATTACAGGTTCCGGGTGTCAAAAATTTCCGAGTAAAAGTAATGCGGATAAACCGACCCCTATCTCACGTGCGCAGTTACTTAAGTGGGTGAAAAACGGTGAGGTACCGATTTTGATTGGAACCCATGCACTCATTTACAAGAGTGTGGAGTTTAAACATCTCGCCTACGTTATTATTGACGAACAACACCGCTTTGGTACCAACCAACGAAAACAGCTTGCCAAAAAAGATGCGCGTATGCCTCATCTATTATCAATGACCGCTACGCCGATTCCCCGCACTCTCGCCCTCACCATTTACGGTGACCTCGATATTACGTTACTCGACCAAATGCCAGCGGGACGCAAACCAATTATTACGGAAATTATCGGACCGGGACAATCAGGCAAAATGTACGAACATGTACGCAGTGAACTACAATCTGGGCGCCAAGCGTATGTAATTTGTCCGCGGATTGAAGAACCGGATCCCGACAAACAAACAGCGCTCCAATTAAAATCTGTCGTTGCCGAAGCCAAGCGACTCTCCACCACTGAGTTTCGTGATTACACCATCGGCGTAATACACGGCAAAATGACGCCGGCCGATAAAGACAAAGTCATGAAAGAATTTTCGGAACACAAGCTCGATATTCTCGTGGCTACCTCCGTGGTAGAAGTAGGCGTTAACGTGCCCAATGCCACGAATATCATTATTGAAGGCGCCGAACGATTTGGCCTTTCGCAATTACACCAGCTTCGCGGACGCGTAGTGCGTGGTACGCATCAGCCGTACTGCTTTGCAGTGACGGATAGTAAAAGTGATAAAACTAAAGAACGACTCAAGGCGCTCGTTACTGCTAAAAATGGTTTTGAGTTAGCTGAACACGATTTAAATTTTCGTGGCTCGGGTGAACTGTACGGTCAAAAGCAATCAGGCTTGTCTGACCTCGGGATGGAAGCGATTAAAAATTTAAAGTTAGTTGAAGCTGCCCGGACTGAAGCGCAACAACTGGTTGCTAAACACCCAAACATTGCTGATGACTACCCGTTGATTGCCGCTCGTGTAGCAAAACTCGGAGAAAGTTTGCATATGGAGTAATTGTTTTAGACGTGCTAGACTCGGCGCAGTCTTGAGGAGGAAACCATGGACATACTCATGTTCGGCATTATCTTCATAAGCGCCATTCTAATCGGCGTTTTTGCTGTCGTGATGGGTGGGACGTTATTTCTTTCTCTCCCGCTCTTTCAAATTCTGTTTCCCGAGATGTCGCTCGGAGCCATCGTTGGCAATATTAAGTTCGGCAGTATCTTTCGCAACGCCACTGCGCTTCTGCCGCTGTATCGTAAGATTGACCGCCAAATACTTTGGCTGGCACCAGTTCTGTGTGTTGGGAGTATCGTCGGCTCCTGGCTCGTTGTGTCTGTCTCTCATGAAATCGTACCTCTGGTTCTCATCATTGGACTAGCGATTCATGAGTATGGACACCGACTCAAACTGCCTCCGTATCTGTTTTGGCTAGTGACGTTTTTAGTTGGTTTCTACGGCGGCATCTTTGGAGCGGGTATCATGCTACTCATACTGTCACTCCTGCAGTTGCGTGACACGTCTCTAGTCGACGCGAGAGCAAACGCACTGCTGCTCGAACTCCTATTAAGCACCGTAGCGGTGCTTACGTTTTGGCACTTCAATCTTATTGATTGGCCACTTGCGCTCACGTGGGCTGCGGGGGGCATGGTGGGAGGACTAATTGGGGGGCTGATTATCAAACATACTGGACGGTGGCCACCACAGAAACAAAACTGGCTCATACGTCTGGCGTTCCTGATTGCGCTTATTGTGTCAGTCGCGAAGATAGTCTAAAAAAGAGGGCGTCCCATTCGTGGGGCGCCCTTTTCTTGTATGGGAATTATCCTGCTCGCTTGAAATCTACAACTTCAGTCGCGAAGTACACCTCGTCGACTTCAAAAGCCACTTTGACCAACTGAATAATCTTACCCTCAGTGTCGCTCAAGGTCTCGTACGCAGTGACGTTCGCGAAGCCGGTACTGTACCGAAACACGAGTGTTGCCACAGTCGGCGATTCAGGAACATCAGCAAACGAGAAAGCATGGTGCACCACTACCTGGTGAGGGGCATCCAAGGCAAACTGTTGTTGCAAGGGCAAGGCACACAGTTCTTGCACGTCAGGACCACGCGCTTTGTGCGAGGTCGTGATGACAAGGGTAACCAATCGGGGACTGGGCATTTCTAGCACTCCTTCGAGGAACATTGGGGGAACGATTCTTGGTCACTATAGAACTAATGTGTATTTATTGCAATATTGCACCGTTTTGCATTTTTAACTCCCCTCCAACGATGACGTGTTTGGCCTTACCGGTAAGCGTAAGATTTTTGAACACACAATTTTTCCCCTTTGATTCCATGCGCTTGGGATCTACCACCCACTCTTCTTTTAAATCAAATAGTGCAATATCTGCATCAGCTCCCACTTCGAGCGAACCTTTTTTAACACGGATAATAGACGCTGGTTTATGAGTCATTAATGCCAATCCGTCAGCAAGCGAAATGTGACCCGGCTGTACCAGGTAGGTATACATCACCGCAAAACTCGTTTCTAATCCAGTACTTCCCATCGCGGCATCAATAAACGGCAGGAGCTTTTCTGGTTCAATATGGGGAGCGTGGTCAGTCGTGAGGGCATCAATCGTACCGTCTTTAATGGCAGCAATAATAGCGTCAACATGTTCCCGAGAACGAAGTGGTGGATACATCTTGGCATCGGTGTTGTACCCCAAACACGCCTCGTCTGTGAGCGCAAAATGCTGCACCGAAACTTCTGCGGTAATATTTGTGAACCCTTGGGCTTTGGCCGCTTTAATACTCGTTACGGCTCCCTTGGTTGAATTATGTAAAATATGTAGTCGTGCACCGGTGAGTTTGGCGAGCATGAGATTTTTTTCAACCGCTAAATCTTCACTCACGGCCGGAGTTCCTGGCAGTCCCAGTTGTGTTGAGACCCACCCTTCATGCATCACACCCCCGTCGGTGAGACTATCAGTCTCGCAGTGACTCATCAGTAACAGGTCATGCGTTTTTGCATACTCCATTGCGCGACGAAGTAACAACGCGTCTTGCACATCCACGCCATCATCAGTAACAGCGACCGCTCCTGAATTTTTAAGTTCCCGCATTTCCGCTAACACATCACCAGCCTGTCCTTTAGTGATAGCTCCCGTTGGGTAAATATTAATCAGTCCTACTTTACGCGCACGCTTAATTACAAACTCAATCACCGACTGATTATCAGCTTTGGGATTGGAATTAGGCATAGCCACAGCTGTAGTTACGCCTCCCTTTACGGCGGCGCGTGAACCGGTTTCGATAGTTTCTTTATCCTCACGCCCCGGCTCTCTAAAATGCACTTGCAAATCAATCAATCCAGGAGCAACAATAAGCCCTGTTGCATCAAGTACTGTATCGGCCTCAGTTGTGTCAGTGCAGCCAATTTCCGCTACCTTACCATCACTAATCAGTAGGTTCGTAACTTCGTCACGATTATTCTTTGGATCAACCAGTCGACCATTTTTGATTAAAATTGTTCCCATATTATAGATACGCGTGCGGTTTTACTTTTTTATCATATCGTTCTACCAACAGCCAAATTAATGCTTTTCGAACGGCCATGCCATTTTCCACTTGTCTCAATATGCGCGACTTGGGATGACGCGACACCAAGGCTGAGTGAATATCAATATCACGAATCACAGGTCCTGGGTGCATTAAAATTGCGCCGGGCTTGGCAAGGTTCAAACGTTTTTCCGAGATACCAAATGTTTTAGAGTACTCGCGCAAGGTAGGAATAAATCCGGTAGCTCCCCGCTCTTCTTGTACCCGCAAGGCATACACCACGTCTGCACCAATAAGTGCTTCTTCCACATTGTAGTAGGTAGTAAGGCCAAATTTCTCTACTTCGGCTGGTAAAAAAGTTTGGGGAGCCGCTACCCGTATCGTTGCGCCTAGTTTTTTTAGTATTCGTACTAACGAACCAAATACCCGTGAGTGCAAAATATCACCGACAATCACCACCACCTTACCTTCTAGAGAATCTGTTTTAAGTTCATCGAGAATGGTAAGAGCATCAAGCAACCCTTGGGTCGGGTGCTCATGATATCCATCACCTGCATTAAGCACACTCGCTCGCACGGTACTCGCTACCATGTGCGCTACCCCGGCTTCGGATGAGCGTATCACCATCAAACGTACGTTGTAGGCATCGAGGGTTTCGACGGTATCAATGTAGCTTTCTCCTTTTTTGGCTGAACTGGTAGATCCACCCACATTAGTCGTATCCATTCCGAGATGTTTGGCAGATAAATCAAAGCTCGCCTGAGTGCGAGTAGATGGTTCAAAAAAACAATTGATTTGAGTATTACCTTTGCAGAGTGTCAGTTTAGCAGTTTTACTCTCTCTAAAACTACGAGCGATTTCAAAAATTAGTTTTATATCCGGCAGCGTCAGTTGGTCAATTGAGTATAAATCAAAAAAAGTTACATCTCGACCAGCTCTAGTATCAATGAGTGTCTTTTCAATAACTTCTGACATATATAGTATGTGCATCACACAATTAGGAAAACAGTACCACGCCATCCCCTAACACGCAATTTTTCCTTCGGGGCGATTACCGGGGAATAGAAAACGACTCTTCATAGTGAGGAAGAGTCGCTTTTAAAGGTGGGCGTTAACAGACGCCATGTGGCCAGTGTCGCAATACCTCTGCGGGCAATGAAAGACAGGTGGCACAACCGAGATAAGGATCACCTCCTTTCAGTTTAGCTTCACCGCGAAATTACGGGAAGCCTGGTGGTCAGATTGGGACATGAGGTGATCTCCTGTTTTGAAAAGAACCGATGCGACGGTACATCTAAATTAGTAAACACCCAAATTAAATTATTGGCAAGTCTTGTTGTGTGTTATTGACGCGCTGGCTTATTTTATATATCGTTATGGAAATTGGTTCATTCTAGAAAAACGATGAAAGGGACAGGTGATGCTACAGACCAGACAGCTGACTGCGGTTGTACCAAAAAGTAACATCGACGGTTTTAGTGTCTCACTCAAACGACATAACACCTCATTGATAGCCGACTCACACAATGAAGACCTGGCTATTGATTACTATTTTGAGGTCACCGTAATGTGTGACGGAACAAATAGGAGGTATCCAAAAGCCAGCTATTTCACCGTGCTGGTGTCGCAGTTATTTGATAGATGCGATTTGGAATTTGTATCGAACTGCCCTGTACTCATGCTCAAGTGCAACGAACAATTAACGAGTATTGAGGTAACTCATGCTGAAATGGACAACCGGCGTGGTGTTTGGTTAGTTTTTTCCATAAAAAATTGCACCACTGAAGAAGGTGAGTTACGTGGTTATTTATTTCGACCGGACTGATGAACGCGGCGGACCTCTCTGGTCCGCCGTTTTTTGTATTATTTTTGATCAGGTTCGACAGAAACCATCTTCCCACTTATACTACTGCCCTATGACTACAATAATTGAAAATTTGAAATGGAGGTACGCTACTCAAAAGTTTGATACGAGCAAAACGATTGCGCCAGAAGATTTGGAAACTATTCTTGAAGCCGGCAATCTTTCAGCAACTGCCTATGGATTACAACCCCTCCAGATGGTAGTCGTCACTGACCCTGAGAAAAAACAAGCCCTCATCCCCGCCGCCTACAACCAAACGCACGTTGGCGACAACAGCGCCCTTATCGTTCTCGCTGCACGAACCGATATTGATGAAGCGTATATTAGTGAATACACCGCCCGCATTGAAGCAACTCGCAGATTACCAGAGGGCACAACTGATGGATACAAAACCATGATGGTAAACGACCTCACCAATCGCACCCCTGAGGCACGATTAATATGGGCACAAAAACAAGCCTACATTGTACTTGGTACTCTCATGGCAGCGGCAAGTGAACTACGGATTGATAACCACGCTTTGGAAGGATTTAACCCAACTGAATTTAATCAAATTTTAGATTTAGAAAAACACAACCTTACTGCGACGGTGATTTTAGCTCTCGGCTACAGATCTAGATCTGACGACACGCAACACTGGGCTAAAGTACGTAAGCCACTAAATGATATCGTCGTACGAATCTAATCTATATATAAAGAAGCGGGCGGGGCAAAAATTTGCCCCGCCCGTTTTTTATACCAGTTCATCAAGGTTACGAACCTTGTAGCCTGCTTCCCTCATTCTACCAAGAAGCTTTTTCAGAGAAACTTCACCGGCCACTAACGTATCGTTGAGAAAAAATCCAAACCACGGCACCGAAGTTTCTCTATTATATTTCGTTTTCACCATCTCTTTTTCCAGTGCGGTCAGCAGTCGCACTTCAACAGTTGGCGTCTCATTTAAGGCTGGAAAAGCAACATTGTTTTGCGTCCAAGATTCCAGCATAGCGGTGACAGAAGTCGTAGAAAGAAGATGGTCTTTCATGATAATATCCCGCTGTTACGTTACATTCCCTTTCTAGTATGTCACAGAAACTTACTTTTACCACTCGTTGTACCCCACCCGTAAATGCGGTATAGTTTCCCCACCAACCATTCCGTGTGTAGCTCAGTTGGTTAGAGCGCAGAGCTTATACCTCTGTGGTCCCTGGTTCGAGTCCAGGCACACGGACAAATTTTAATATCATTCTACCCCCATCTAAAGCCATTATGTATACAGTCACACTGCTATACTAATGCTAAATGTTCACACTTATTCGACGACACAAACTAATTACGAGCTTCATTGCTCTATCTATTGTTATAGGGACTTATGTAGTTATCGAAAAAATTAATCGAGACCCGCTTCAAGGTCTCGTGACCACGCAAGTTGAGCGCGGTACGGTTGAAAGTCTGGTTTCTGTTTCCGGCGTTACTAAAGCTCGCAATACGGCAGAACTTGCCTTCCCAACACCCGGAGTAGTTTCGAAAGTGTACGTCAAAGAAGGAGATGTGGTTGAATCCGGCACCATTCTCGCCACCTTAGGTGCCGAAGAATTAGTTGCAACCAGAGCAAGCGCGCTGGCTGATCTCGCCGTCGCTGAAGCAGATAGAGCGGAATTACTCGCTGGAGACACTACGACTAAACGTGACATCACAAATACTAAAGTAGCGATAGCGACAGCAGAGTTTGAACGTACCGAAGCCACTCAGGCAGTGTTGGTAGAAAATGCAAAACGAGCCCTTCGTTCCGGAACCCTGATTGCTCGAAGTAATGACGCTACCGAATCGGCACCCGCTCCCACCATTTCTGGTACCTATCGCTGTGCCAAGGAAGGAACGTACATATTGAGCGTATACCGCTCAAGTGCTGAATCTGTTTATTCGATGCGCGTGTCTGGACTAGAAACCAGTACCGGTCCGGTATCAATAGACCAACCAGCAGCATTTGGTACATGTGGTTTATTCGCCCTCTTTACCCCTGGAGCCTCATACAGTGATTCAGTCTGGGAAATTGCCATTCCTAATACCGCAGGAGAAAGTTATACAGCAAATAAAAATGCCCTTGCAGTGGCTGAGAACACCGCGCGCACCACTATCGCGGCCGCCAAACAAGCCCTTACTTTAGCCCAACAAGAACAAACATCAACCAACGCCGCACCCCGTAGTGAAGCAGTGGCCCGGGCCAACGCACGGATTAATAAGGCGAGTGCGACGATTGCACAAATTGATGCTCAAATCGGAGACCGCGCTATTGTGGCTCCGTTTACCGGCACCGTCACCACGGTTGATATTGTTGCGGGAGAAACCGCCGGTACAGTCCCTTTATTTACCGTTCTCGCAACAAATGACATTGAACTGAAAGCCCGGATTCCTGAAATTGATATTACGACTATAGCTATTGGACAAAACACCCGCGTTCTATTTGATGCCGACATTACCACTCCACTTACGGGAGTTGTGTCGTATATTTCTCCCCTCCCTATTCAAATTGATGGCGTAGGATATTTTGAAATTACTATCACGCTTAATACCATCCCCCAATGGCTGCGTGGTGGCCTTAATGCTGATGTTGATATCATTATTAAATCAACTCCTGATGTTAACCGGATTCCTAAACGATATATTACCGAAGAAAATAATAGTGCGTTTGTACGAACGCTCGTTAATAATCAAATTGCCACTACTAGCGTGACAAAAATTGCTGATGGCAATGATGGCTGGGTTGGGATTTCTGGTATTGCAGTCGGCACCCTGGTTGTTTCGCCATAACCCTCGCTATGCCTATCTTACGCATTGGACTTCTCTTAGGTATTCGCCAAATACAGCGGGCTAGTATTTGGACCAATATTTTGATTGTGTTTGTGATGGCACTCACGTTTCTAAACCTCATTGCCGTTTCAGGTATTTTAGTTGGATTAATTGTGGGAGCTGAACGAGCGGTGCGAGAAGACTCGCTCGGAGACATCATTATTACCGCCAAAGATGGGGATGATCATATCGCCGAAACAGAACGTATCGTTCGTGAAATTGCTGCTTACCCTGAAGTTAAAGATTACTCTGTACGCTATACTGGCGCCGGAGAAATGGAAGCTAATTACAAACTGCGACGTGATTTAACCGGCGAGCGCGATAAAGCCGATGTAAAAGTAACCGGTATTGATCCCCTGCAAGAAGAAGCGATGACGGGATTATCCGAAGCCTTATTATCCGGTGAGTATCTTAACCCAGACGAAGAGGGCTACATATTGGTCGGCGCCTACTACATCGAAGAATACGCGGAACAACTACAAGGATTATTTGATACGGTTGAAGGAGTAAAGCCTGGGGACACGGTGCGACTGACCGTTGGAACCATATCAAAAGAATTTATCATCAAAGGGATTTTGCAAACTAAAGTTGATGAAGTGACATTTAATACGTACATACCCGAACGAGAATTTAGACGACTCTTTAATCGAGTTGACCGCAACGCTGACCAAATTGTGATGCGGTTAGATAACCCTAAAAGCAACGGGACGGTAAAAGAAGCCATGGTACAAAGTGGCTTAGGTGAGATAGCAAAAATCCAAACCTACGAAGAAGGCGTGCCGAAGTTTTTGAAAGATATCAAAAATACCTTTAATGTCCTTGGTACCTTTATTGGTTCAATTGGCATTATCGTCGCCTCAATCACTATCTTTATTATTATCTTTATTAATGCACTCGCTCGACGCCGGTTTATTGGCATCCTTAAAGGGATTGGTATTGACCGTAAAGCCATCGAAATTGCCTACGTCATTCAGGCCGGAATTTACGCTTTTGTGGGATCAATGATTGGCGTACTCATTACATACCTAGTACTAATTCCCTACTTTGATCGCTACCCCATTGATTTTCCGTTTAGTGACGGCATTCTCGTAGCGGAACCTGTCGGCACGTTATTGCGTTTTATTGTTCTCTTTGGGATTACTCTTCTTGCTGGCTACATCCCTGCCTGGATGATTGCGCGCGGGAATACCCTTAACGCTATTTTAGGTCGCAACAAATAACGTATGAATACACCCCCCATGATAACTGCTCACGGCATAACCAAATCATTTGGTACAGGTGATTTATTTACCACTATTTTAAAAGGGATTGACGTCACTATCGCCCAAGGAGAATTTGTGGCCATTATGGGTAAATCAGGCGCCGGTAAATCCACCTTGATGTATCAATTATCAATGCTCGACGAACCAACCAGTGGCACCCTCACCATCGCCGGTGAACTCATCGATACCAAAACTGAAAACGAACGGACTCAATTTCGGTTAAAAACGCTGGGCTATGTGTTCCAGGACTATGCCTTAGTACCGGATTTAAATGCGGAAGAAAATGTCATGATTCCCCTCGTGATGCGTGGCATGTCTTGGAATCAAGCGCGCACCATTGCGCACGAAGCCATTGATGCCGTGGGACTAGCCACTAAATACAAAAATTTACCGAGTGAACTTTCAGGTGGTGAGCAACAGCGGGTCGCGGTCGCTCGAGCGGTAGCCGGAAAACCAAAAATTCTGTTTGCTGACGAACCTACTGCGAACCTCGATAGTTATTCGAGTCAGCAAGTCATTGATTTAATAGCCGGACTAAATCGAGACATTGGCCAAACGATTGTGATGGTAACACACGAACGAGAGTACGCGTTAGGCTGTAACCGGATTATCCATATGGAAGATGGTTTGATAATTCGCGAAGAAATTTTAAAACCTTTGATGGAATAGTTGAAGCACAAAAAAGTCCGGACCTAGGCCCGGACTTTTTTGTTATTTAGATGCAGGTTCTCGCATTTGTAATTCCTTTCAGCGCTACTGGTGTCGCTGTATTGTTGCAATACACTCTATTCCCAATTCCACGTGAATGTATATATACAACGTTACCGGTCAAAGCCCCCGTCACCGTGTTGGCTTCAAAGGTGTTGTTGTTACCGTATCCATCGGCATTCACATGGTGTTGGTAACCATCGAGTTGGTATGCCACGCCGTTAGTTCTAAAACCAACGCGCCCTGAGTTATTTTTAATGAGGTAATTATTACCTTTTACGTCAATAAAGGAATCAGCGTATTCTCCCGTCATTCTCGAACCTTCAAAGCGGTTGCCTAGCACGATGCCTCCCATAGTACCTTCTTTAATATCAACCGATTCAGCTGACGTGCGGTAAATATTGTTATCAATCACTTGATTCCAATCACTTCTATCCGGACCACAATTTACGCCATACTTACACCAGTTTGAATTGGCACTTCCAATGTACACGCCTTCGCCAAACCAATCCTCAGTTAAGCCTGTATTAAAGATGGTTGATTTCTGAATAATGTTATTACTACTACCTTGTCTAAAGTGCACTCCTTCCGTTCCTAAGTTTGAAACCGTAATATTGGTTATCAATGAGTTGTCAGTATTATCAAACACCACTCCCTTTAGATAGCCAGAGATGGAAACATTTGCCAATACTATGGACGTGTTATTTTTTGCATAAAAACCATATCCCACGTACCCGCCCGCTGCTTTGATCTGAGTACCAGTTTCTCCACAAATTGTAATCGGAGTAGCGGTGCTCGCAAATTTATTTTCTATAACAAACGGTGTAGCGTAGGTACCAGAGGCAACTGCGATATAATCACCCGCGATTGCTCCCACTAGTGCCGCTTGTAATGCTGCAGTGTTCGTTACAGACACTCTTCTGATAAATGGTTTTGACCCACAGATAACGGGAGTAATTCGAGTGGTGGTTGAAGCTGTTGGTACAACAACAGGTGGGGGGACTACCACCGGCGGTGGAGTGACGACTGGCGTCGGGGTTGGAGTAGGTGTGGGAGTAGGTGTAGGTGTCGGTTGTACAACCACTGGTGGCAGAACAACAACAGGCGGCACTACTACGGGAGCCGAGAGCTGTAATCGTAAGCTGGCAATTTGTCGTTCGTAATCTGCCTTTCGCGGAATCAAGACAGCCAGACGTCGTTCTAGTCGCCCAATGGTATCTTCAAGTTCTAAAATCTCTGGTGTAGTACTCACTCCTAGTACATACGTACTTGGTTTCCGACCTGATATCACTTCTTTATCCCAACTGCACCATACATTTTTGGTCGGATTGGCAGTCGTCATAGCTGTACAAGATGTAACCGCTTCGGCTCGTGTCACACTTGTTCTTGTTTCAAGGGCATAGGAACCGGTATAGGCTTTGTAGGTTGCACGAACTTCAACCACTGGTGCCGGCAACAAAGCATTTTTAGCCGCTGCTAATTGAGCTCGTAACACAAGCAATTCAGCATTGATACGCGCTATCTCCGTGTTAGTTAATACTAATTTTTTTTCAAGGTAGGTAATTTGATCCATAATAGCAACCGTAGTAGTGGTAGCTGCTTGGACCGTTGCGTGTGGTGTAACACCCCTAAACATCTTACTTTGTAACATCTGCAAAGCTCCTTGTAATTGAGCCATGAACGACGTAAGGATCTCAGATGATAGTGTCGTGCCGCTAGCTGCCTGTACTGGTGTTACCGCGTGTGAAAAAATAAGCGAACACACGAGCAGGCCGATAATTACTACTTTGGTACTTTGTTTTAAAAATGATTGCATATGAATAAAATTGTTACTAACAGAAAAGGTCACCCAAAGTAAGGGTGACCTCCGATATCTGTAGTATATAGACAATTAGATATTTGTATAAATCTAATCTGTTAATAACTTTTGTTATTTTTTGTAGTTCCTACGTCCCAGTGACTTTAGGGTTATTTTGATGCAAACAATACTGCGGTTGGGTCTGCTACCGCCTCGTCAATTTCACGTTGTTTTTTAAAGGCATCGTTAATCATGACTCCCTCTTGCTTTAGTAACGCTTCGTACTCTTCTCGTTCGAGTGTTTCTACCTCCGCTAATCGGACTGAGATAGTATCAAGGGCTGAGCGGTATTTAGTCAAAATCTCGCGCGCCTTTTCCATTCCGTCGTGAATAATTTTATTCACTTCATCGTCAATGGCTTTGGCAACTTGTGGTGAGAACCCACGGTCTTCACTCATACCACCACCAATCATACGTCCCCCTGTTCCTTCAAAGGCAATCGGACCAAGTACATCACTCATACCGTATTTAGTTACCATGTCTCGTGCCATGTTAGCGACTACCTGCAAATCGTTACTCGGACCAGTTGAGAGGTCGTCAAATATCATTTGCTCAGTCACGTACCCACCCAAGGTCATTGCGATATCATCAAGGAATTCTTTTTTGGTATGCATGCGGCGATCTTCGTCAGGTAACTTTAAGGTGTACCCCGCGGCACGTCCGCGAGATATGACCGAGATTTTTTGTACCGGGTCAGCGTATGGAAGTACTGATGCAACGAGTGCATGCCCTACTTCGTGGTAGGCGGTCACGAGCTTTTCACGCTTGCTTAACACGTGACTCTTTCGTTCTGGTCCAAGCATCACTTTTTCAATTGAACGAATCAAATCAAACTGTCCTACTTTTTTGCGTAATTCACGTGCTGCTAAAATCGCTCCTTCATTCATGAGAGAATACAAATCCGCACCTGAGAACCCTGGGGTACGTTGCGCAATAATATCGAGGTTCACATCTTCCTGCAGTGGCTTCTTGCGCGCATGCACTTCTAGAATCGCCTTACGGTCATGGCGGTCTGGCAAGTCAATGGTTACCCGACGATCAAATCGTCCGGGACGAAGTAGCGCGGGGTCAAGTACATCCGGACGGTTAGTCGCGGCCATCACAATCACTTTGGCGTTTGGTTCAAACCCGTCCATTTCCACGAGAATCTGGTTGAGTGTTTGTTCTCGTTCATCATTTCCTCCCCCGACTCCCGTACCACGTACTCGTCCCACGGCGTCAATTTCGTCCACAAAGATAATTGATGGCGCTGCTTTTTTAGCCATCTGGAAGAGGTCTCGTACGCGTGATGCTCCTACCCCGACGAACATCTCGACGAACTCAGAACCAGAGATGGAGAAAAATGGCACTCCCGCTTCACCAGCTACCGCACGCGCGAGCAATGTCTTTCCGGTTCCTGGTGCACCCATCATCATTACTCCTTTTGGAATCTCCGCTCCAATATCCAAAAACTTTTTAGGGTTCTTAAGGAAATCAACAATCTCCTCCAATTCTTGTTTCGCTTCTTTGGCACCGGCCACATCTTTGAAGGTAACTTTTTTACTGGTGTCATTAGGGTCAATCATCCGCGCTTTACTACTTCCAAACGAAAGCGCTTGCATACCCGCACCTTTCACTGAACGCGTTAAAAACCAAATGATAATTCCCAGGAATAATAGCGGAAACAAAAAAGGTGCAAATTGTCCAAGCCAGTATGAGAATCCCGTTTCGCGTTGCACATCAATCGTGATGTTTGCTAACTGTTCCGCTGACACACCGAGGTTCGTCAAAGAATCAGACACTGACGCATCGGTCTCGCGCTTGGCTTCACCCATGTTGCGGGTTTCGTCTCGATACGACACCTCAAGCATCGAGCCGCGCACGATAATTTCTTTAACTTCATTATTCTTCACCTGCCCCACCACATCAGAGATGGTTAGTTGTTCCGGCTCCTTGCGAGTATCAGTCAAATATGAGAACGCGGCGGTAATAAATATAAGCAACAGCACGGTTGAGGCCATGTTATTCCAAAAATTACCCGGTCCAACCGGCATATTTTTGCCCACATTGCGCAGACGGTCTCCCGTAGTACCTTTTTTCTTGGCTTCTGGTTCTGGTTTGGGTTCTTCTTCAGGTGTGGTAGGTACAATTGGGGTTATTTCTTTTGATTTTTCAGGTTGTAATGTATTGTTTTCTGTTTCAGACATAGTATAGCTATTATACAGAAAATGACTCATTTTGCGAGTTTTACCCTTACGAACCACCAAAATTTATCCTGTTTGACCTTACAGTGAATCCGACGTTCTCACCCTACTTCTCAACTCTTAAATTTGCTATGATAGGGCATCATATATATGAGTGACTACGCCCGAAACAAAAAAGCCCATTTTGACTTTGAAATCCTCGAGACCTTTGAGGCGGGCTTAGTGTTGCTGGGTACAGAAGTTAAGTCCATCCGCGCCGGTCGGGCCAAACTGGATGGTGGGCATATTGTAGTTCGGGGTGGTGAAGCGTATTTGGTTAATACGAGTATTGCCGCCTTTCAGCCTATAAATACCCCCAAAAGCTATGACCCGGAGCGGGTTCGAAAGCTCTTATTATCCCAAAAACAGCTGGCACTTCTCCACCGTCAGACCGAACAGTCACATTTGACAGCTATCCCGATATCATTGTATAGTAATCGAGGAAAAATTAAGCTCCAAATGGCTATAGCGCGCGGTAAAAAGAAAGCCGACAAGCGCGAATCCCTAAAAGAGCGTGATGTCAAACGAGACATCGACCGTACCTTAAAATCACAATAATAGTTAGTTACAGAAAGGTGGTTCAATGAGGGACACACCAAAAGAAAACGCGTGCAATGCCACGCAAGTCCATGAGGGATCTATAAAAAAATGAGAGTCAAAGAACCAGTGCGAATTCCTTCACCTGAAGAAGTTGGGGGTCTTGAAAAAGGACCTTTAACCCAAATTCTGGAAGAGGTGTGCATGCGCCTCTGGAAGCTGATGACCCCGATGGAGTACGAAACGTTCGTCATCCGCCGGGTGCGGACAGTCACCCAAGGACTGAAAGCTTTCCGTGAATACGTTATCTTCACGATTCAGCTCCTGGAGAAGAAATCTTCGACCCGGGCAATGAGCTCATAAAGTCCGTGCGGAGGGCGACATACTTGTCCTCCGCACCACCTTTCTGTAACTAAATATAAACGAGGGAGAATTCGATGCTCA
Organism: Patescibacteria group bacterium; assembly: GCA_040386275.1. Lineage (GTDB taxonomy): Bacteria > Patescibacteriota > Minisyncoccia > Phycocordibacterales > UBA918 > OLB19. The sequence goes on along the minus strand of JAZKFU010000002.1, from coordinate 11,685 downwards.
CTAAACCACCAGAAATTGGCTTTCTGACACCCCGTTCGCGGGCCCAAAAGATTGAAGCCAAGAAACAACGGCGTACCCAGTGTTCCGAGATGGAGGAAATCTCACCCTTTGATTTGATTGGGTTCCATCCTTGGCCCGAGGCAGAGGAGGAATCAAATGTCACCCTCTAACCCCAACTGGCCTGGATCACATGTTCGGGAGCAGGTACTGAAACGTCTCGCGACCCTGGGCACAAATTTCAATCCCCCAGAAGTGGTGATGGCAGCTCCACTTGAGGAACCAGCGGACGTTGAACTACTCTCAACCAAATCGGAGGCCCGTCATGGTCGATAGTTCTTGGGAATGGACAATCCTTTCGCTCCTTGCTCTCGTTGCGGGCACTTTGTTCTACCGCAACGTCATCAAAAGTAAGGTGGATGATTTGTACAATCAGTGGAATACCCCGAGACCAAACGATCAGGTCTCGGAGGAGCTCGACTACGGGAACTTCGACGACGACAAACCGCCCGTCGAAGAGATGCTCTTGAGCAAAACCAAAGCCCGCACTGAACAGGGCTTCAGTCATCACTAACGGGCATCGCTCTATGTGAATTTACCCACGGCATAGCTACGCCGTGGGACATTCCCTCTTTCGTTCTTTGTAACAATGTAAACGTGCGTACGTCATAAACAGTACGCCGTTCCCAATTAGGATTTAAACGTATTGAATCATAATTGGGGATGCTAGGCATCGACGGTTAGTCTATCCCTGATGTGCAGTGTCGAAAATGGCAACCAATTCGTAAAGAGGTTCCATCTGTATTTGCAAACAAAGCAATACCAAGTCCTTACGCTAACGCGTTTGGATTCGCTCCCGCCCTCGCGTAACCGCGATTCGTGCCGGAGTGATGCAGCAGTGTTAAACGCCTCATACGGCACTGTTGTAAAATAGCCACGGGGCTGTGGGTAGGTGTGCCGTTGTCGCATCCACTCAAGCTTGTAACAACTCGAGTTATTATTGTTTTGTCTTTCCTATAGATAATAACTTTAAAAGAACTTCGGTTCTGCCAAGGATATACTACGCACTGTAGATGCATCAGGAATACCTAATTCGGACTGGGGTTCAACTCCCCACATCTCCACTGGTAAAAACATTAACACCCTTCAGGGTGTTAATGTTTTTTCAATGCAGATGTGAGTGAAGTGCCTGCGCACTTCACGAGGGAGTTGAACGGTCGCAGCGATGTTTATTTTTCCTGCCAGAAAAAGAAACCGCGAGACGGGGTCGAGAACACTTAGTAGAATCCGCACAAAGTGCGCGATTATACTTAGTGATTCGTGACTCAATTTCCGCCATCTCCACCAAAAATAGAAATCTATAGAACATTAAAAAAACCGCCACATGGCGGTTTTTTAATGTTTACTGTTGTGGAAACTTCGAAATATCCATAAAGGCAGGCTCAAGAATATAACCATCGGGGTCTTCCACTTCAAAGGTATACATAAAGTCACTTGCCATATCCTGATTAAACTTATTTTCATACACTCTTCCTCCAGCACTTTTGGCTTTAGCGCAAAATTCATCAACCGCTTCCTTTGAATCTAAGCTGAGAGCATAGAATGCACTGACCGATTTCTTTTGATCAGGAATGTCTTTTCCGTCACTAAAGTTATGGGCAAATTCTGGGGTTAGGAGCATAAACACAATCTCTTCACTCCACATCATGGAGCTCGCGACTTCGTTACTAAACATTAGGTTTTTAGTACAACCAATGGCTTCGTAAAAAGCAGTAGCTTTAGCTAAGTCTTTGACAATTAAATTTATATAGACTGATTTTGTTGTTTCCATAGTATTAAATTTACCACAAATCAACTACCTTAGAAAATTACTCTCACTCCATTTTTATCAAACTTTTTCAAAAACGATTATACTAACTCTCAAAAAAACACCTCGCTACCTAATGGAAGCGGGATGTTTTTTAAATTCTACTTTAATCGTTCTAACTTTCCTTTTCGTTTTACTATATTTTTGTAGTCCCATTGAATCTTCTCTGCTTTATTGAGCCATCGTATTACATCTGCTTCATTAATCTCTTTGACAGTGGTATACAACATAGAGGCATCTTTAAACTTGCCCGTGCCGGGTAGTAATAGTGGCTCAGCAAAATCTATTCCACTCCAAAACATCAATCGCACTCCGGCCTTCAATTTGGTGTACCCTACGATTGGATTTTCATTAATAAACCAAACGGGGTGCCGGTGCCAAATTTTGCTTTCGGTGGCGTTAAGATTCTCATCGATAATCTTCATCAGCTTGTTGGTTATCTTTTTGTCTCCATCAGATAGCGTTGCGTTATATGATTTTATTTCTTTATTCATAAATTATTTTTGAACGCTAGTCTTGTTTGAGTAAGGTCTGCAGTTTATCGCGATGGATGTAGAGGAAGTACAGGTTGAGGGCAAGCAGGACATTACCCATCAGTGCTCCACCCGTTAACAATCCGCCATCAAGCACCAAGTGGAACCCAATTATATTAAGGGTAATCGGTAAGGCGAGTAATCCTGCTACTACCTCACGACGAGTCCACAGCGCAATCACCGCAAGCACATGCACGACCGCAATCATATAGATAATATAGGCAGCCGTCGTGAGCATGTTTATAAACGCAAAGGCTTCGTCCGTATTGTATAAATCACGAGTAGCGGGTGGAAAAATTCCCGTAGCTCCCAATACCGGCATAATAAGAATTAGTGAGAAAATTACTTTGGCAGCAACGTGCAGATATTTCTTCATGGGATAGAGTATTATTTTGTAAGCAGGGCTTCAAGCTGATCGAGTCCTTGGTTGTATCCTTCCTTCATACCCATCTCAATTAATGTATTGAGGGCGGCGGGGTCCTTGGTCGTTAAGACCATTTTCATATCGGTCACATCCCCATTTTGGGTAAAGGTGACTTCCCAATCTGAACCAGGCAAATCGTTGTTGATACTCCAGTCCTCATTGGCAAAACCATCAAAAGCGGTAAATGAGTTTTCTGGGTCAATAGTTTTATAAAGATTAATACAATAGTGTGCTTCCCCTTCTGGCCCTTGCATGATGTAGTGCCAGTGGCCACCAGGACTAAAATCAAAACTTTTTGTTACAGCTTTATAAGGAGCAGGTGCCCACCATAAATCAAGCAACTCAGCTGTTGTGTAGTATTGCCAGACTTTATTTTTAGGAGCGGCGAAACTACGCTTTGCGATTAATTGATTAGCTTCGGGCACAACGGTGTAGTTTGTTTTCATAGTTTATTGTAATAAGGTATCCAAGGCATTGAAACGAGCTTCCCAAATTGTTTTGTATTGTTCTAATACTCGAGCTGCTTGTTCCATAGTTTTTGGATTTACGCTAATAATCTGATACCTCCCATTTCGCTTTTTAATCACCAGCTTTGCTTCTTCTAGCACCGACACATGCTTGGCGATAGCAGCAAACGTAAGCCCTGTATGTGCTTCGGCTAACTCCCCAATTGATTGAGGGTTTCGTGATACACGGTTAAGAATATCGCGACGCGTAGCGTCCCCAAGTGATGAAAAAACGGCATCTAAATTAATGGTATATTCAACCATATAGTTGAATATACCAAATAAGATCCATGACGTCAAATTATCTCCCCTATCACATCACTATCACTTCTCTTTTTTATCTTCCACTACTCTAAATTTTACAATCTTGGTAATTAACGTTTTTGGTAATGGAGCAGTATAGAGCAAACGAATGCAACCTTTGGAAGTACTGTACTTTCTTAATTCAGATGAAAATTTTGTGACAGCTGACGGTGTTGGATACAAACCTAAGTGATTTTTCATAGCGGCAAAATGCACGAGATTTTTCTTGCCGACGTACGTAGGCATGCCGTAGGAAATAGTTTCCGTAGCGTGTGGAGCGGCAGTAGTAACGAGGGCTCGCATTTCTCGCAAGAGATCCTGCACTGTTTTTGGCTGGGCTTTTATATACGCATCGACTGTAGTATAAGTTTTCATACCACCTAGTATACGTAATTTAGAATGCTGTGTAAAAAAACTGGGTCCGACGATGAACGTCTGACATGTTTTTAATCCCACCCCTGGCAAATATCCTAATTTTATACTGTACACTTATAAATATGAAACAATTTTTAGTTATTTGGTTTTTAGTTGCATTACCGTTTATTAGTTCTCCGGTTTATATTCATGCTCAAGTTTCGACTCAGACCATTACTCCCGTAAAGACAAGTATGTCTTCCCCAGAAATAGTAAACCCGCTTCGGGGATACTATCGATGGCGAGGGGTAGAACTAATGCCGTTACCAGAACCAGCTCAAGATCATTACCAACGGTATACCTGGAATGAACTTGAAACTTCAAAAGGTATCTACAACTTTTCAAAAATTGATGCTGATTTAGCGGCCGCAAAATCAGCTGGTGCAAAATTTGGATTTAGAATTCGGTCAATGACTGGCTATGCTGACAACAAACAATATGTTCCAGCATATATGCAATCTGTAGGTTGGTGGGCCGACACCGATGGAAACGGTTCGACGGACACCTTTGTTCCTGACTGGAACAATCAAGAATATTTGGCCGGGACTCAAAGATTAATGGCTGCCCTTGGTGCTCGTTATAACGCAGATCCCTCTATCGCTTTTTTAGATATAGGAATGTTCGGACAATATGGAGAATGGACGTTAAGTTCTCGAGTCGACCACACCAAGGCACCCCTGGGAGTTAGTCCTTTGTCGACGAGTAGTTCTGAAGCTATTATCGACGCTCATGTTAATGCTTTTCCTGACGTACAGTTATTGATGTCTCTGCGAAGTAAAAATAATCCCGCTATGCGCTACGCGTACAGCAGGCCTACCAAATTACCCATTGGTAGTCGCGCAGATTGTGTAGGGCAACAGAATTATTTTAGCCAATTTCAAAACAATCTTGAAGTGTGGAATATAATTAGTGAGCGTTGGAAAATCGCTCCCTTTATTACTGAATACTGTTCTGGAGCACTTGTTTACAATAGCACCAGTGGTGACAGTGCTCTAAAACAAGTGCGTGACCTGCATATTTCTGCGATTGGAAATGGAAACGTTTCCTACTCTTCGTTATTACAAGCAGATAGAGATGCCTATGCACTTATTGGAAAAACTGCCGGGTATAGACTCGGTGTTAATTCAATAAACATAACCTCACCACTGCTCACGGGAGCACCAGTGACGTTTACTACCAACTGGTTTAACGATGGTGTAGCACCCGTATATGAGACGTGGAATGTTTTATTTAGCCTCAAAAATGATTCCAACATTGTGGTATGGACTTCTACATCTTCAGTGTCCTTAAAAAACATATTACCAACTAATGGGTCTTCCGTTATACAGTCAGACACATTTATTATCAATTCAGTTACCCCTGGCACCTACTCGCTGTCGATGAAAATTATCGACCCACGAAAAACTCGGCGCCCCTTAAAACTTGCAATCGCCGGATTGCAACCTGATGGTAGTTACACTCTCGGTCAAGTACAGGTAGCTGGAACACAAATCCAGTACCCAACCGTTACACTTGTGGGAAGCCCTTCCTCCCTAGTCGCCGGACAGTCTTCGAGCCTCACGTGGTCAGCCTTCTCGAGTGATACGTGTACCAGTGCGGATTTCTCTACAAACAACCAGGTGAGCGGCCAAGTACAAGTTTCACCCCTTACCAGTCGAAATTATTCGATAACCTGCAGTAGTGCAGCAGGTACAGTTAATGCAACCGCAAACATTTCCGTTACCCCTCAAACAGACAGCACTCCCCCTTCAGTACCAACCAACCTCACCGCAACATCTACAACGGCTGCACAAACCTATCTGAGCTGGCAAAACTCAACTGATACTACAAACGTGGCTGGCTATAATATTTACAGAAACGGAACCCTAATCACTTCTGTATCACAGCCTTTTTATTCTGATAGTGGACTGAGTCAAAATACAGACTATACCTATACTGTCTCGGCGTTTGATTCATCGGGCAATGTGTCCGCCCAATCAAATCCCATAACTATTAAAACGTCATCACGAACAATAATTCTTGAACAAGGTGTGACCATACAGCTTACCAAAGTGGTTACGGTCATGAGTCAAGCGGGAATGACTCGAAAAAGTAAAATTATTGGTACACAAGTTATTGGTTCAACAGGATTAATTATGAGTGGATCAAAGACTGTTGACGGTGTAGTCTGGTGGAAAATTGATTTTAGTTCTGGAGCTGACGGGTGGGTACCAAGTAGTGCTTTGGCAGTAAAATTAGCACGTACGGAAACAGGAATGTTTCAAAATATGTTAGCGAGCGCGTATTTCTCAATCTCTAATGGTGTGGAAACACTCAAAGATTTTCTATCCACCTTGGCTTTCTGGCGTTAATAGTCTCTCATAATTAGAGGTACTTAAAAAAACAGCACACAGAAAGTGTGCTGTTTTACTACTCGATACAGAACAAACTTCAGGCTGCGCGCAGCAGAGGACTTCTTGTTTTTTGTCGAGGTGCCAATTAAGTACAGCAAAATAATCCCCGAGCACCTACTAGGGCTCGAGGATGTACTACAGCGGTAAAAGTACAGGCACATCATGTTCAATACGCAACTTTGCTACGCACGGAACCCGTTTTAGACGCTTCGTTCCTTTCAGGTATGGATCATCTGCGTGAGCTGCATGACACACAAAGTAATGCGTACCGTCTACAGTTACAACCGAGTTTTGTCCGGGTGCATACCAGGATTCACTTGGCTGTATCAATAATCCCACTCGAGTAAACGGCCCAAAAGGTGAAGAACTCTTGAAGGTAGTGACGGCGTAACTATTTTTATCCCAGGTATCACTTCCCGACACAAACGCATACCAGGTTTTGTTTGACTGATGATAGAACAAAAAGAAACCTTCGAGCAAACGTTCATATTTTCGTCGACTGGGATGAAGCACAATTCGTTCCTTACTATGTTTTGCAAATTTATACCCGCAGGGATCAAGTTTGCGACATCGTATTGGTTCATGATGCGACCCCCAAAACAACCATTCTTCACCTTTGTAGTGCAGGGTAAAAGGATCAACCACGCTATACCCGTCGCCACTCATAAGGAATTGGGGAGCGGGCACAAATTTATACGGAAGACTTGATTCAGCCATTGCAATCGCCATACCTTGTACTGAGTCCGGGTTAGTAGCATAATACAATCTAAATGTTGCACCTACTTTTCGTGGTACATCCGGACACCAGAATTCTGTAGAGTGCTTACCCCAAGAAGCTCTTTCTTTGATAGCGCACCCAACATTTTCCCATGTCCCCGTCCACGATACAGCTCGCCTTACTTGAATGTTTTTACCCTCGCCATCCCAGGCCCGTGAACCAAAGAGGTATATATACCCATCATGATATAACGCAGACGGGTCCGGAAAGTCTGACGAAAATAGTTTGGTTAATTGTTCCATCTCACGTTCCTTTCTGATTTTCCATACAACAATACGTGCAGGTGTATATGACTAAAAATTTAGTCATATACACCTGCACGTATTATGCGACGGTAGTATTACGTTACAGTAAATACTTCATTTTGATCTCCGTCCGCTTTTTTACCGGTAATTGCTGAGAGGGCCATGTCGGTGTAGGCACCGATTTTTCCACCGGTATAGTCCCAGTACTCAAATCTGTGAACCGTTACTTCAATAAGTGTGATACGAGGGTCCGAAGGACCATCAAACCACGCCTCATGAAAGGGGTTCCAGATTTGTCTGATTTTTTCTCTATCCTCGTTAAAAGTTGCGTGGCCAGTGAGGCTAACAAAGGTAATATCATTGCCCGCAGTATAGGATAGAGTAACTTTCGGAGAATTTTTGATTTCATGAACTTTTTTACTTTCCTTGGATGTCATAAAGGTAATGCATCCAGTATCATCGATTTCTTGTGTGGCCATTGGGCGCACACACGGGACCCCCTCTGCATTTACCGTTATGAAAGAGGCAATATGCGTACCGCTACTCTTTTCACGAATGAGATCAATGATTTGAGATTTTGATTGCGTATTGTTCATGCGTTTTATTTACGGAGAAATTATGACCGTATGGTATGCCAGTTGCCTACTACTAGTATTAGGCGTTATAACACGCTACTAATTTTGCACCTTCAACAATGCTTGGGTTTGAGCCGGTCGAAATTTCACGAGTTCGGTTGACACCAATACTCCGTTCGGCACAGGCTCTCATAGCATTAGTGATTTCAATTTCATCACCGGTAATGCCCGCAGTTCGAAGCATGGTTTGTTGCTCTTGAGGCAAGGCACTCATTTTGATTCGAAAGGCTACTTCATTTGGATTGGTTGAAGTGGCGGTCGAAGTTGAGGTGGTAGCTGTAGTAGTGCTATTGGTTACCGTGGTCGTACTAACAGAATTACCATTATTATTTTGTGTCTGTGTATCATTATTCAAGATTGTAGTTGAGGTGGCATTTGGATCACCTAACCCTAGATTTCCTCGTAACGATTGTCCCCACGCGGTCCCAAATAAAATTGCTAAGAGGATAACTATTAGTACTACACCAACAATTACTCCGCTATAATCATTATTTTGTCCCATGTTACTGTCTAGATTAAACTTTTAATGTTGTATACCTTCACAGTTGTGTTTCTAACCACACGTTACAATTCCTGTCTTTCGATAGAATTCCTAATATGCGTTTCTGTCAAAAACTTACTGTATACGTGGAGGTCATTACTCAAACTTGGAACATACCGAGCATGAGATTCAAGGTAATCAGCAATTGCAATATCAAGGATGTCCCTCACTATCTGCGCTTGCTCAAATTGTTCTGCAGCTTCTAATTCTTGTATCAACCCATACGATTCAGCGAAACTATGACCGATTTGATCCCGGCGTGCCACGACTACATTTTGGTCGAGAGCACCACGATCAAAATCATTTTGAAGTTTCCCAAGCGTGTCAGCAAATTGTTGGGCGTATAATTGGGCTGATACGCTCGTTTTTGATAATGGACTCGTCACGAGTCCATTGTCTACGGCTTCAATCTGTGGCGCTGGTGTAACAACCGCTCCATACAGTGCCTGTACCCCGTACAGACCACTCACAGTTGCAATTACCCCCACACCGGCAATAGTTTCTTTAATCATAGGTTAACTAATAATTTCCATGACTGACATTTGAATCAGGCGGCCACGTAAATTATTGTCTCCTGTACGATTGAGGTACCCAGGCATTTCAGTTCGAGACATGTTCGATTGCGCGTCGCGCATTCTCACTGATGGCTCCACTAACGCTTGAGCGTCATCCTCTGCTGAATAATCTCCAATGTAATAGGCCTTTTGAAGTAGTTCGTGTTGCATATAATTTTTTAAAGTTATAGCTCGAACGAAGTACGTGGGTTTATATCAAGAGATATACACCTTTATGCACGTATCATCCGAACAATCCAAATAAAGAGCGCGGCTCCAACTACGGCGACGATTAAACTGTATAAGTTAAATCCGGTTACTCCAGGTGTTCCAAACATACTGAAGATAACCCCGCCCATGATGGCGCCAATAATTCCGACAACGATGTTCATCAGAATTCCCTGAGACGCATCGGTACCCATAATCATTGAAGCGATCCATCCGGCGATTCCCCCTAGAAAAATCCAAGCTAAGATACTCATACTATTTCTTGTTTAATGTAAATAATTAATAGTAGTGCTGTATGACTACTATAGTTAATGATAACGTTTTGAATATGTTTGTCAAAATTTAATAACAATCTTTTCCACACCTAAAAAAAGTACCCTCAGAATACGTTGCGTTTTATAGCCAGAATTTTTTTTGACACCCGTCCATAGTTATTTCATACTTTATTTTTGTTAATAAATTATGATAACATTTAAAATGAGGGCACTATAATTATAAAAAATAAGTCACAATATTTATGAATAATGAATTTTATTCGCTGTATTGCATACTCGTAATGAAGATGCTCGCGACCGAAGACGCGCTATGCGAACACCTCCCCAAAATGGCCGCCCATTCAAGCAATCCCAAACTCCGAGAAGCGTTAACTAACCACTGGGAAGAAACCAAACGACAGCGAACTACCCTAGCCAAAATCGCTCAGCAACATAGTCTCTCGGAAGAAGAAGCGTTAAATGACCCGTTTGCTATGATGCTCGATGAAACAGAAGAAATGGTCACCGCCATGAAAGATCCGAGCGTACGCGATGCTTTCATTGTGGCGGCAGCGCAAACGGTAGAACATTATGAAATTGCTCATTATAATACCCTTATTTCCTGGTCAAATACTGAATACCCGGACGATAATGATAAAATTAGTTTAATTCTCGCTGAAGAAGAAAAGTCTGCCGATATATTGGCTTCAATGGCCACGGGTGGAACTTTCACCGAAGGATTGGACCAAAAAGCTCAAGTGCAGACGTAATCAAATACTTTACTGTAAAAACAAAAATACCAGCTTACCTAAGCTGGTATTTTTGTATAAAAGTACAATCTGGGGACAAGTTATGCACAAACTGTTGATAATTTTTTACAAACAAATTAAAGTATGATATCCTGTATGTATGAGGAAGTGATTTCTCAGCGAGGGAACTCTGTAAAAAGGGGGCGCATTAACATGGGCGGCTAAAATAAAAAGACTAAAAAACTAAAAGAAGGGAAACAGTGCACAATTTAATTTCTTTCCTACATGAAAAAATATCTTGCGGTCCGAACTTGGACAAACCGAGATCGTAGGGGATGTTAGATTATGCACATACAAGGGGAAGCATCCGTGCTTCCCCTATTTTTATACTCTATTATTCTATTGCTTTCCAAATATTGTCGTAGAGCACACGCATGGTAGCAGCAATATCCGCGTTAGTTATACTTACTCCTACAATCTGATCTTTAGTAGAAGCAAACGAAACAGTATCATCATGAATATACAAATCCGCTCCTAAAGGAAATTGCTCCTCATTAATTCTACGGATTTGCTGTGGCGGCACACTAGGAATATCCTCACCTGTTCGCTTATACATAAGCTGGGATTGAATATTTTTACTTGCTCGCTTGTTACTAAACGCCATCATTTCTTCATCAGTAAAGATTTTGGACATACTGTCAAAAGAAAAGGCAATTTTTACTAATTTATTCTTTGAATCCAATATATTATTCCTCATTGATACTAAACCTTCTTTTCCTTCAAACACTCGGACAACTGGCCTATCAACTGAGCTCCCAAAAACTTTAAGCAGTTCAGGGACCAAGGTATTAATTTCAGCTTCTTGGACTAAAATTTGTTGCTTTTTTTGTTCAAGAATACGTACCAAATTTGTTGGCGATTCGGCAGCAAAATAGGTTTTCTTGCCACGTTTAAATGATGACACAAGTCCAAACTCAATAAGGGTTTTAATTTGGACGTAGGTGGTCGAACGATTAAGTTTTGAAGATTTAGCCAACTGATCGGCAGTAGCGTCTCCACTTTGCAGTAGCGTGAGGTATACTCCTGCTTCTTTTTCAGTCAAACCGAGTTCAATCAATTTTTTAGTGTTAGCCATAAAAGTAAATATGTATAAGTAAAATCCCATTTAATATACCATCAATTTAAAATTTTTCCAGTTTTAGCATATCTGTCTTCACTCTACAAACAAAAATTATTATAAAAACAACCTGCTCCCAAAGGGGAG
>JAZKFU010000001.1:13402-52185 GCA_040386275.1 Patescibacteria group bacterium | reverse complement strand
CCGGTGCTTTTTTGTTTAATAACTTTTTAACAAAATCTAACTTAAATAAACTAGTAATCTAAATCAGATTTTGAGTGCAGTGCTAGGAGGATAGGAATTTCCGGAGGAAGCCGTATTTTTATACGGTGACTGAGGGAAATTTCGTACCGACAACGCAATGCGCCAAAATATGGTTTAGATGTCCAAGTTGGCCATCTTGGCGTTAGACTGGATAAATGATTTTCTACTCGGCACATCCGTCCCCATCAACACGTCAAATATTTTGTCGGCCAATTGCCCGTCATCAATGGTTACTTGCTTTAGGATACGGAACTCTGGGTTCATGGTGGTTTCCCACAATTCTTCAGCGTTCATTTCTCCCAGACCTTTGTAGCGTTGGATACGCACCTTACCTCCCTTCTTAGTAGCAGTGGCTGTTTCTTCTCCCTCACCTTCTTCCTCTTCGTCATCAGTCGTGACGATGTCCGCGGTTGGATCTTCACCCATATCTTTTAAGACCGCCATCTTTTCTGGATCAGAATAGGCGTAACGTATATCTTTTCCTTTTTGAATTTTATACAGTGGTGGTTGGGCAATGTAAATGTACCCAGCTTCAATAAGGGGCTTAAAGTACCGATAGAACAACGTAAGCAACAGCGTACGAATGTGTGCGCCGTCAACGTCCGCGTCGGTCGCGATAATTACTTTGTGGTAGCGGAGTTTTTCAATATCAAACACATCCCCAATCGCAGTACCCATCGCAATCACGAGGTTTTTAATCTGCTCAGAGGCGAGCATCTTGTCGATACGAGCGCGTTCAACGTTAAGGATTTTTCCGCGCAGTGGCAAGATGGCTTGGGTCTTTCGATCACGACCCATTTTAGCGGAACCACCCGCTGAGTCTCCCTCTACAATAAACAGTTCTGAGTCACTCGCTTTTTTACTCTGACAGTCAGCCAGCTTTCCGGGCAATGACATTCCTTCAAGCATGCCTTTTCGCAACACACTGTCTTTGGCGGCCTTGGCCGCTTTGCGGGCTTTTACCGCAATGATAACTTTATTGATGATAGCCTTGGCATCATCTGGGTTTTCTTCGAGGTACATGTTAAAAGCTTCACCAAATACGGCCTCGACTGCTCCACGTGCTTCTACGGAACCGAGTTTGGCTTTGGTCTGGCCTTCAAACTGAATCTCCGGCATCTTGACTGACACTACGGCTGTAATTCCTTCGAGCACATCGTCGCCGGTAAAGCCGGCGTCTTTGTCTTTTACACTAAAGAAGTTATTTTTCTTGGCGTAGTTATTGAGGGTTCGCGTTAAGGCTGTTTTAAAACCAGTAATGTGCGTACCGTGCTCAGGGTTATAAATGTTGTTCGCAAAAGCAGAAATACGGGCTGAGATATCGTCCACATATTGCAACGCTACTTCCACAGACAGCACCATTTTGTCATAGTCATTTTTTTCGACGTAGAAAATATTTTTATGAACTGGCTTTTGGTACTGATTGTTAAACGCAACTAATGAACGTAGTCCGCCTTCAAAGTAAAAGTGCTGGTGTGGGACTTCTAGTTTTTCGTCAGAAAGATATTGTTTTCCGCGCAGACCTTCGAGGAATTTTGGAACGGCTTTATCTGTTGTTGCGTGTTTCGCTGCCTCCTCGCCTACGGCCAAGCGTGCATCCACCACGGACAACTGCATCGCCTTTACCAAGTACGCTTGTTGGCGCAAGTGAGTGACGATTTTTTTGAAGTCATAATTGGTATCAGGAAAAATACTGGCATCCCCCTGGAACGTCACCACCGTACCCTGCATTTTTGAAGGCCCAACTTTTTTAACTTTATATTTTGGAATACCAATCGCGTACTCTTGGATGTAGTGCCCCCCGTCCCGGTGCACTTCGACTATTACGTGCGTTGAGAGAGCGTTCATTACTGAGACTCCCACACCGTGCAGTCCTCCCGACACTTTATAACCACTGTCTTCACCGCCGAATTTTCCGCCGGCATGCAGTACCGTCAAAATTGTTTCAAGTGCTGACACACCTGTTTGTTTATGCACATCAACTGGGATACCACGACCGTTATCTACCACCCGCACATACCCACCGGGCAAGAGTGCCACTTCGACTCGATTCGCAAAACCACCCATCGCTTCATCGCGCGAGTTATCAAATACTTCCCAAATCAGGTGGTGGAATCCTTCGGGACCAGTTGTCCCAATGTACATCCCCGGTCGTTTTCGTACCGGATCAAGTCCTTCGAGAACCGAGATGGACGAGGCGTCGTAGGTACCTTTCTTTAATGCTTTTTTGTCAGCCATGGTGTGCGTTTCTGTAAATAATAATACTGTCTAGTATAGCAAATTTTAACCTTGTTTGCATGGGGAAATCATGGTATTTTTGGAAAAGAAAGGAGACTTCTCATGCCACAATACTGCCAAATAGGACACATCCGACCTGGTGCGGGCATTGCCTGGGTACAAGTGACGTGGGGTGAGGAACACTTGCCCAAGATTACCTTTTACGGGTCTAAAGAACCCCGTAACAAAATCCTAAGTACGATTGTTCCTGAAGCAGTTAAGGCCTTGATTGAGCTTGGACACCTCAACCTGGTCATAGAGGAAACTGAGTAGGACTCAAAATACCCAGCCTTCGCCGCAGCGACGTAGACCTAACCTCTTGTGAGGTGACTACAACGCCTGCGGCGAGGGTTTTTATTTTGCTTGTATCGGGTAATTAATCGTGATAGCGTAGCGCTAGAACAGAATCATTGGAGGGATTGCTATGCAGGCACAATTGTTTGTGGACGGTATATCTACCAACGTTCGCGGTGAAAAGCACGCTATTTCTGGCTTTGTGGAAGTGAGCTACGTGGGGTATTTCACTACTAAAGCGGACAAAGGGTCCGTACTTGATATAGACAAAGCCCATGCCCTCAAAGAGGCGTTGCTGATCGCTCACCCAACGCTTGCGGTACACGTCCAACCGCTTAATAAGGAACTCTCATGAGTACATTCATAGTGACGTTAAAACACCCCAACGGATCCTTGCGTAAAGTGGCCCGCGAAAGAAAAAGTGGCGAGATAGCCATTACAGCGTATCTTCGAACCAAAACTTCCATGCCGCACGCCCTGTTTGATAGTGCCCATGAGGCCAAAACCGAAGTCGAACAATACATCACGCGCATCAGTGAATTTATTCCTGATTTTCCCCACTACGAACTGATTATACAAATGGGGACGAGCTGTGAAGACGCCTAGTACTTACCGAACCTCAAACCCAGCCTTCGACGCAGCGTCGTAGACCACACCCATTGGTGTATCTACTTCGTTTGCGGCGAGGGTTTTTTGTTTAGACTGGAATACTAATCGAAACGCTAAACTCGTCCTTCCCTCCTTGGTAAAGGTATCCAAATGGGTCAACCGAACACACAACGGTCCTGCCGCCTCACGAATGGTATTGGTTACCGTTGCGACATCAGTGCCTTCCGGTACCCAGAGTGCAATGTCACGAGTGATTGAAGGATAGATTGAAAATGAGGAGTACGTAACATCTGCTGACTGCGCAACTGTCTCGTATTGATGTTTAGGAGGCAACGCAGCAATAACGTCAGTCAGGTTTAATTCTGCTACTCCCTCCCTACTTACAAACGGTAGTTTCATACCAAGAGCAGTTTCTAATTGCGCAATCACCTCAGTAAGTAACGCGTCTTCCTTTCCACTGTAGCCCGTAGTTTTTAATCGCACCCCTAACGCAAGCGAATAGTGTTCTGCGACCACTCCGTTCTCGCGCGTAAAGACGGTCCCAATTTCAAAAAGTCTGGTATCACGCGTGCCGAGTAAATCTGTAAAGGGGGCGTTTCGGGTGAGTGCGTCTTGTAAGCTTGAAGTTAATTCTGAACGCAAGAAACATTTATCACTAGCCATAGACGACTGCAGTCCAATTTCATCTTGGTTTCGGAACGTAGTAGTAATTATTTCCGTAAAACCTAAAGCTACTAACGCATTACGAACTTCTTCACAATACATGAAGCGAGTATTCCATTCGGTCAACGGCACTGCTTCCGGTACAACTGATACTACGTGATGGTACCCATACACACGGCCCACCTCTTCAATAAAGTCGGCTTCAATATTCAAGTCGGTGCGCGCTATTGGACCTGTACAAATAAGTACATCCCCCTGCTCATCTACGGTAATACCACCACGCTTTAAAATACTCACCATAGCAGATGTACTAATTTCAATGCCCAACAGGGCTTGCACATTACGCGGATGCACTTCTACCGGTGGCGGAGTTTTTTTGTTTTCATAGACATCAAGCAGACCGCCCGGTTCACCACCGGCAATTTTTATAATTACATCCACAATGTTCTGTTGCGCTAGTGGCGGCAAATCTCTACTGGGTTCATTTTCAAATCGCTTACTCGCGTCAATTACAATCCCGAGTCCCCGCGCGGTACGGCGCGTTAGTCCCGGTTCAAAGTGAGCAGCTTCAATAATAATGTCAGTAGTTGCGTCGTCCACTCCTGCAAACCGCCCCCCTTTTACTCCTGCTAATCCTACCGCGGTATTTGAAGCGCCGTCCACAATTAATAATTCACCCCCTCGCAACGTAACAATGCGGTCTTCAGTTTTTCCACCCTCAGCGAGAAGACTGACCTGCTCGCCAGCTGTCGCTTTACGAACCACAAAATTCCATACACCATCTTTTTGAGGGAACTTGCCAGCATCATAGGCATGTAATGGTTGACCCATATCAAACATCACGTAATTGGTCGCATCAACAATATTATTTATTGATCTGACACCAATGGCTTGCAGTCGTTTCTGTAGCCACTCCGGTGAAGGTCCGACTTTAACTCCACGTACGATGCTCGCGGTAAATCGCGGACAGGCGTCTACATCTTCTATCGTGACGGCAATGGACGATGTGGGCGCAAGCGACACCATAGCCTCAAGCGGGTCGTTTTGCATTTCCGTATTTAGAATTGTAGATAACTCACGAGCAATTCCCCGATGACATAAACAATCAGACCCCCGATCAGGAAGTATTTTAAGTTCAATGACGGCGTTGTCACCTTCACCTTCAATTCCTTCTACTTCAAAGGCATGTTTGGTAAGTGCTTCAGAAATAGCCTCAACCGAAGGTTTAGGTTCTGCCAAATAGTCACACAGCCAGTTATAAGAAAATTTTTGTACCATGATTAGAATTGATTTACAAAGCGTGCGTCCCCTGAATACATATGTCGGATATCATCAATACCGTACTTCATCACCGCCAACCGATCAATCCCTACACCAAAAGCAAACCCTGAGAATTGGGTAGGGTCGATACCAGCACCTTGTAGAACATTGGGATGTATCATGCCAGCTCCCATAACCTCAATCCACCGATTGGCTAGTTTACTGTCTCCGCCCTTTAGCATCATATCCACTTCAAGCCCAGGCTCCACAAACGGAAAAAAACTTGGACGAAACCTAACCTCGACTTCCCCACTAAAAAATTTGGAAAAGAAATATTCGATAGTACCTTTCAGATGTCCCATATGGACACCTCGATCAATATACAATCCTTCCAGTTGATGGAACTGCGCCTCGTGAGTGGCGTCAGTGGCTTCGTTACGAAATACTTTTCCCGGGCAAATCATACGCATGGGTGGTGTATGTGATTCCATAAATCGCACCTGCACCGGTGAAGTCTGCGTTCGTAATACGGTCGGCTCAGACACATCTTCACTGCGAAGCCAAAACGTATCTTGCATGTCACGCGCTGGGTGATCCTTTTTAATATTCAACCGATCAAAGTTATACTGTTCAGTTTCCGCTTCGGGACCTTCAGCAAACACAAATCCACGTTCTGCAAAAATCTGGTTAATTTCCGCAATCATCTGCGCCATCGGGTGTTTGTGTCCAGAACCAGTCATGACAATAATTTTACGTAGTTGGTAATTCAGTTAAGAGTTCAAACACGATGTCTCCCGTACGCGCGTAGAGACGACCGTTATTAATGACTAATTCATCAACCGGTTTACCGTATAACATTTGGGTATTTTGCCAAGCGCGATCATCTACTTCAACCACCGAAATACCGTCGGCCCGGTGCAGAACAATTAAGTCAGTCGTACTCGGGAAGAAGTCAAAATCAAGAACAGTCTGCCATTGACGATCAATTTTAATAGAATTACGACAGGTTCGTTCAGTGGGAGCAAGTGAGTTTTGCGGAACTTGCTCTGAGGCCATGGCCGAGGCAACGCTCATCATCACGTGCGTACCGTAGAGCGCACTGGTTGACGCTAATGGTGCATTCGGGACACAGAAATAATATGGGATATCATTTTTAGGTCCTTGGTAGGTGACATAAATGTCTCCCTCTTGTTCGCTTAATACTAAGTCATCAGAAATTTTAGTGGTGGTAGCGAGAGTGGTGGTAGATTTATCATCATTATTGTTACGCGCCAAGGCACTGGTAACTTCCCCTACTACTCTGTTAAGCAATGTAGAGGTGGCGGTACTGGTAGCGAACAGTGCATACACAAAATCATATTCAGCATTCCGAGTAAGTGTGGTGGTGGCGGTGCTGGTCGCGAGGATATAGGTGTCAGTAGTGGATACCCCGGTAAACAATTTTGTACCCGAAGCTACCCCTGGATACACCATGGTACCCGTTGCTGTTAAGTACTTTGCAATTGGTCGTACCTGCGGTACTACCGGCAAGGCAAATGATTCTGCTTCAGTCACTATATATGGATACACCGGCAAGTCTTTTACCCAGGTGTGTAATCCATCGGCTTGCACGTGCACGTGCTGCATTCCGGGGGTGAGGTTTTGGATATAAATAGCACTTCGGAACATACGCATATCCCGCACTCGTTCTTCATTTAAGTAAACTTCACCCTCCTCTCCCCCCACAGTGATATAGAGACCACCCGTAGCGGTAATCGTTGCGTTAGCATCAAAAAAATTATAGCGGTAGCCCGTAGCGTAAAACACAAACACCGGTACAGCACACACAAAAAACAAAAATAGTGTAAGGAACACAAAGCGTCGACGAGCCCGTGGTAACGGCTGGACGGTTGGAATATTTGATTTAAGCATTGGGTGCATACAAATAAAAATTAACTACGAACTTTTGGTGTTACCCAGAATCCCATGTACCGTCCGAACATAAGTCGTGTCTGCGAATCAAGACCAGGAATAGCACTAAAGAAGATCATCGTAGCAGGCACTAAAAACCATTGCAAGGCCATAACGATATAGCGCAATCGACTCTTATCGCTGGGACGCGGTGGAATTAACGACAAAGATATAATAGAAGAAATAACCAAGCCAAACATCGCGAGAATCAAAAGGTCGCGGACCACAATCGGAAGATTGTATGACAATACCGTCTGGTGAAATTCGGCACTCCCGAGGAAAATAGGTGCCCAGCCTAGAATAAACAACATGATCGGGTTCGTCACCAGTGACCAATACCCTTCGGCTTGCTGGAGCGCAATTTTAAGTCGGGTACGTCGGGGTATTTTTGGTTGATTAAGGAAGTGATAGAGAATGTAACAGAAATTTTCTACACCATACGTCCACCGACGGTGTTGTTTATAAATTTGAACAATCGTGCGCCATAATGTAGGAGCGGCGTTAGCGTCCATGGATACCGGATAGGACAGCGGGATCACATCGTACTTCCCGTCGTTGGCTAACATTAAGTTCCAGTAGATGCGTGAGTCCTCACTCACCATATTTTTTTGCCAGTACCCTACTTCGTAGAGCGCTTGAAAACTCACTGAGTGAGATGAAAACGTAGCCATTCGTTCTGGTCGTTCTTGCTGCACCATTTCCCAAAACGTACTACTCATTGCAACCACGCGCGCTAGGGCTGGAGCCTCCCACATATTGTTATTAAAAATTGGAACCGGCTGGAATGATGATTTGAGCGGATTCTCAGCCTTAATAAAATGCCACACGAGACAATTAAAATAATCTGGATACAGTACCGTATCGATATCAAAAATAGAAACGAGTGTTTTCGCGTACGAAATACCTTGTGGGTCAAGAATCTTCACTCGTACCTGTTCAGCAGCATAGGCAGCGTTTGAGCCCTTACCGGCCATTTCTCCGGGTACATTCATCGGATGAACGGTGGTAAGAAATGCTCCAAATACGTTACCCCATTTTGCAGTCATTGTTGCGAGAACTTGCTGTGCATACTCACCGGCACGCTCTTCACTTGCGAGCACGACAATCAATTTACTCTTGTCATATTTTGTATTCCCGAGTGATGCGAGCGTCGCTTCAATCACGGATTCTGGTTCAGTGTAAAAGGGCAAGATTACTACTTGATATAAATCTTTATAGTCCATTGGTGCTACCAATGCTTCCCAATCAAGTTTAATGTGGTGCTGGAGTCGTTTCCAGTTATAGCGCAAGTGGTAGGACAAGAAGCCAGTTTTAAGCACCCAAAACAACGCAAAGGCGATAATAAAATATGCCGCAATAAACGGTAAATATATCGACATCAAAATTACCCCAATCAAGGTAGACCATGACGCCAAGCCAGGTAGTATTTCAAATATCCGATAGATTACATACCGCTTTCCGGTAAGTTCGGTTGCTCGTCCTACATGAAAGTCAGAACGTCGGGCGTACGGCAATAGGTGTGATTGGTCTTCCATAAATATTTTATTAGTATAGCGCTATTTATGGTTTTAAAAAAGTGGCGGATTGGGGTAGTTGTGGTCTAGGAAACAGCTATTTATAAATTTTGATACCATCGCTTGGCCTAAATATGCTATCATATAACTATATGAATTCGTGCCTTCTTTGCAATAAGACTCTTACTAAACGTCAAAAAATTTATTGCTCAAATCAATGTCAGAAAGATTTACAATACATGCTCGTAATTAAAAAATGGAAGGAGCAATGCAGACTTGAATTACCTGTAATTGAAACTAAAAACGTATCTAAATATCTTAAAAGATTTTTAATCGAAACAGGTGGAGAAAAATGTTGTCTTTGCGGCTGGAATGCCCAACATACCGTAACTCTTAGAGTACCGCTTGAAGTTGATCATATTGATGGAAACTCAAGAAATAACCATATAAATAACTTGCGGTTACTGTGCCCTAATTGCCACTCACTTACACCACATTTTAGGAATTTAAATAAAGGTAATGGACGGAGTTGGAGAATGGTAAAGGATTAGGACAGGAGCATCTGTAGGCAGAGCATACAGCATGGCCTCGCTCGGAAATGGAGAAGGCCGGACGGAAGTTGGTAGGTGGCGGTAGTAGTTAAGAAGATAGATTAGGAGCCATCTGTATCTGCGGATACAGCATGGCCTCGCTCGGAAATAGAAAAAGCCAGGCTGGGCCTGGCATGATTCATAAAAAATACCCAACGGAAAGTTAACTTTCCGTTGGGTATTTTTTATGAATCACCGCTTCGCTCTTTTTCTACTTCTCTCGCTCGGAGCCATCTGTCAGATTCGAACTGACGACCTACTCATTACAAGTGAGTTGCTCTACCAACTGAGCTAAGATGGCTTATTTAATTTTCTTCTTACTTACTTTCCTACCTTCGTCTTACCATGCAACTCACTTGAGACAAGTGGTTCAAAAGAGTAGTAACTCTTTTTCACCTCTACCAACTGAGCTAAGATGGCTTTTGTTTTATTGCCTTCAAAAGCTCTGCTATTATGCCTTTTTGTAGAAAAATTGCAAACTAGTTATCATGGTTGTCAGAAACGAGTACAATTCAAGGCGTCCGAGGAAAATATGACGAGCCGTACATAGGTACGGTGAGGATTATTTTACCGCTGGACAACGCAGAAGTGTGCCGTTTCTGGCAGCCATGGTTTATTTTTGGTTTAGGGACCGTTCCTTTAACTTCTTCTTTTGCTCTTCTGAAAGCTTATTAACGGTTTGGTGGTCTACTAAGATATTCAAATGGGAAATGGAATTTTGTTTTCGTTCTTGTCGTATTTTACGGGCGCGGTCTCGGTTGCTATGGAGGAGCTTTTCTACAAAGTAGTAGATGCCCGCCAAGAATTGTAACGTGAGGCGTAAGAAGGTATGGAGACTGTAATACCAGGATAATTTAATGATGTATTTACCAATGTACGTAATGCCATTCTGGATAGACTGAGATATAGACATCAGCATCCGATCGAGCGCTTGACGTAGTCCCGGTAAGAAAAATCTTTTTTGTGACCGTTGCTCCCGACTAAATACCCAAATGCACACGACAAAGAGCGCAAAACTGATTGAAGCTATTGTGAGCGCCACTAACATAGTGGACCTATTTTACCGACAAACGTGAGATTTTGGCAATAGAAACGTTTTCCCCAAATTTTTGGATAGCTCCGTTAATCATTTCACCAATAGTAGTTTCAGGATTTTTAATAAAATCTTGCTCTAACAGAATCTGCTCTTTAAAGTATGAGGCCATTTTACCTTCAAGAATCTTTGCTTTCATTTCTTCTGGCTTGTCTCCAATTTCAGCGGTGAACACTTCTGTTGCTTTCGCTAAGATAGATTCATCAATTTCTGATTTAGAAATATATTTTGGATTAGTCGCTGCTACGTGCATCGCGATATCGCGCGCAAGGGCTACGAATTCTTCGTTTTTAGATACAAAGTCAGTCTCACAGGCAAGCAACACGAGCGCTGCTACTTCATGAGTGTTATGGATATATGATCCGATAGATCCAGCGGCGAGTTCGCGGTCTGATTTTTTATCAGCTGCTTCACTACGCTTTTTCTTTAGGATAATGATTGCCTTGTCCATATCACCCCCGGCTTCTTCTAGGGCTTTTTTACACTGCATAACTGAAATACCAGTTTGATCGCGGAGTTGTTTAAGTTGAGTTGATGAAATTTCCATACAAAATAAAAAAGTTAGAGTGTGATAATGAACAAAACTATCGTCAAAACAGCTTTTACGCTGTTACTGGACGTGGACGACGAGCACGTGAATCTGTTGCAACCGGAGTTCGAGGCGCTACTGGCTTTGGTACAAATTGTGCCTTACCTTCTGAATAGGCTTTGGCTAGTTCACCTAATACTACTGACACACTTGATTGTAACGCATCGTTAACAAACACAGGGTGCGTAATTTTAGCAGCATCGCAGTCTGAACTCATCAGAGCAATAACCGGGATACGGATGTCGTTAGCTTCTTGAACAGCAATAAAATCATGACGTGGGTCTACAACCACCATCAGATCAGGAGTACGAGTGAGGTTTTTAATACCTGCAAAGTTAAAGTTGAGCTTGTCTACTTCTCGAGTAATCATTACTCGTTCTTTTTTCGTGTACTTACGATCAAGTTCACCTGATTCACGTTCAGTCGTGAGTGATTCAAGACGCATAATACGCTTTTTGATTTCTGACCAGTTTGTGAGCATTCCACCAATCCAACGATTTGTGACGTATGGCATGGTGAGAGATTCTGCTGTGGCTTGCACTAAACGAGACACTTCGTCTTTCGTTCCGACAAATACAACGTTTTTTCCGTTTTTACCGGCTTCGTGTAATACAGCAGCAGCAGCTTCAATTAATGAAGCTGATTGTTCAAGGTCAAAAATATCGTTACCATCTTTTGAGGTAAAGAGGTACTGGGTCACGGTTGGGTGACGGCGACTTTTCTTGAAACCGAAGTGGGCTCCAGCCGAAAAGAGGCGTTCAATTAAGTTATTAGTAGTTGGTGTAGACATATTATAGTAAATCTGCTCGAGTAATGAGAGCTGCGCAATCGTACCACGGAGGCCATTAATCTGCAACCGTCTCTTCTATTGACCCGCCGGCAGCCACATTCTGTAAACTGGCGATAACGTCATCCAGCTTCCCTTCTCCCATAATACCTTCAATATTGTGCCAGGAAACCTTAATACGGTGGTCCGTGATGCGGTTTTGCGGGAAATTGTAGGTACGAATCTTCTCTGAACGGTCGCCGGTACCGATTTGGTCTTTTCGTTCGCTCGCGTGGGCTTTGGCTTCGGTTTCGTTATGTAAAGATTCGAGCTTGGCCGTCAAAATACTCATAGCTTTTTCGCGGTTTTTCAACTGAGACCGTTCACTTTGACTTCGTACTTCAAGTCCGGTGGGAACGTGTACTAACCGCACGGCTGTTTCCACTTTGTTTACGTTCTGACCTCCAGCTCCACCAGAACGAGAGAATTCCATCACAATATCACTCATACTAATTTCAATCAGTGGTTTTTTTCGTAACGGTAAAATGGCAACTGAAGCCGTTGAAGTATGGATACGCCCCGCTTTTTCGGTAGCAGGAATCCGCTGTACTCGGTGCACTCCCGTCTCATACTGAAACGCAGCGTATGCATCGGGGTGAATAATTTCAAACGCCGCTTCTTTATACCCGCCTGCCCCCGCTGATTGTTCGTACTCACAACTGGTGAACCAACCTTGGTTTTTAGCGTAGGTGATATACATCATTGCCAATTCCTGCGCGAACAAAGCCGCCTCGTCCCCACCGGCTCCGGCTCGCACTTCGAGCATTACCCCGTATGGTGCCACCTCTTCTTCTTTTGATACTTCGGTTATGCGCGCCATTTCCTCATACATACCTTTGAGTTGAGCTTCTAGTTCCGCCACTTCTTCGTCAGCCATTTCTTTCATATCGGCATCTTCTTCCCCTAACGCAAGAGCGGCGGCACGTTTATTAAGCAGCTCGATATACTGTGAAGAAAGATATTGAGTCTTGTGATTTTCGCGAAAATCAGCAATTTCATCTAAGGAAAAATCCATATTTCAAATACTATTTACTACTATACACCAGTCCCCCAATAAACAAACCAGTGCCCACAATAGGACACTGGTCTATTCAATACGTCGCTACGCAGCTTTCTTTTTTGAGGCAACTGCTTTACTCGCTCGGTTTTTGAATCGTTCAACGCGACCAGCCGTGTCCATCACTTTTTCTTGACCAGTATAAAATGGGTGTGATGCACTTGAAACGTCTACAAAGGCAATTGGGTACTCAACTCCATCAGTCCATTTTTCAGTTTTATTGGCTTCAATAGTTGAACCAATCAAAAAACGTTCTCCACTTGAGTTATCGTGGAAAATTACAGTTCGGTAGTTTTTTGGGTGAATATCAGCTTTCATATAATAAAGTTAAGTTTGTTGCCCCACACTATAGCAGATAAGACAATTTTGGCAATAGAACACTTTAAAACCTAATATTTAAGTTACTTATAAAGGTAAATCATAGAAGTAGATACGGTAAGAAGTCGTTAAAAACGCTTGCGGACAAGGCGACAAGTTCTGTAGGAGCGAGCCGTTTTTTAAAAATAATCAAACAGTCGTTAGGTTCTCAAATTTGTTCGCAGACAAGGCGCCAAGGAGTGAACGAGGAGCCGTACTTCTTGTACGGTGACGAGCGAACGACGCGGGCACCGCAGTATCCGGACAAATTTGTGGACCTTACCTACCCTCCGCTAAGCACTCTAATCTGGCCTTCGAATTTGGCTTTCCTATTCATAACCCCATCCCCATAAAACGCATTGGCTGGATTACTGGCTCCACCCCAGCCGGCATAATATCGTAAGGCGGCCATTCTATCGGCGGCATATGAACCAGTAGCTCCATTGTCTCGTAATAAGAGTGCTGTAGCTAGGAACGCATCCTTATTATTAAACGGGTTGGCCGGGGAGCCTGTCCCATTGATTCGTCTAATTGCATCACTTGATTCGCTGTATACCCAGGTACCGCCACTTTTCACAATTCCACCGTACACCGCCCAGGTTGATGGAATAAACTGTGACGGCCCCATCGCTCCACCCCAGCCGGTCCGAACACCACCCCGCACTAACGGACACGACACTGAACGACTGCGCGCATCAAAACCTAAAATGCCGGAAATGGCCAAAAAGATTGGCTGGTCACGATCAGGATGCATCACCGGTCGATCGATTTTAATATCATTGTACACACAACTACCTAGGTTTGAACCGAGATTAGTCTCTTGTTCCAAAATAGCTAAAATCATCGCAGCTTGTACTCCTGTTTTTGATTCTGCGTATTTAGCGAGCTCAACTGCAACCGGCAAGGAAATTCCCCCACCGCCTCCTAAAAGATTAAACAACGCGTTACGTAACTCAGCGGCTGTTTTTTGCTGGGCCTGTAATAGCTTTCGGTACTCAGCTTCTTGACCTTTGGTCACTGATAAAATATTTTCTTTAGTTTTTTCCTTTTGTTCAATTTCTTTTTTCTCTAACTCCTGAATCCGTTTCATTTCAGCTTCTGACTCTTGTTTATTTTCTAACAGACCTTTTTGCTCGTAGGTATCATTTTGAATACCCTCAAGCGCGAGCATTGATTCATTAAGGGATTTCTTTATAGCCCCAAACGTGGCCACTTCGGTAAAAAATTCTGAAAAGCTTTTTTTGCTAAGCATAACTTCGACGAGTGAAAAGTCATCCATTGCCGCTGATTTCCGCACGAGGTCAGCCAGTGATTGTTCTTGTTTTTTCAGACGGTCTTCGAGAATTTGCAACACCACTACTTTGTCTCCAATTTGATCTGACAATTGAGCGATAGCGATAGCGCGCGCTTGAATCCCTAGTTGGGCTTGTTTAATTTCCCCTTCAATAACATTGATGTCTCGCTCGAGAGTTTGTCGTTCACTTTTTTTTCCATTTACTAAACGTTCTTGCACCACGATTTGCTGTTCGACTTGGTTCAAAGCAGCTTCTAGCCGGGCTTTTCGCTCAGCGTCAGTTTCAGCGTGTGATACAGACACAGGCACACACACAAGCGCACAGAAAAACAATAGCGGGAAAAGCGATACCTTCATAGTTCTTTCAGTATAGCAGATTTACAGCAAAATTTACCTCCAAATTAACAGCTACTGAGAGCTTATTCCTCCTTTGTTACAACTTCTGGCTCAGTAGAGGCTTCTTCAGGGACCGTTTCTGGTTCTTCTGCTCTCTCTCCTTCAGCCACAGCCAGCACTTCTTCAGCGCCGGTTTCAATCGTTACCCCCGGTATTTTTTTCAAATCACTAACGTGGATTTTATCGCCAGCAGCTTTAAGTGCGGAAATATCTACCGCTATATGTTCAGGGAGGTCTTTTGGTTTACAGGTTACTTCCAACTGATACATCACTTTTGTGACCGTACCACCTATTGCTTCTACGGGAGCCTCGCCCACAAACTCGAGTGCTACGTGTGTAGTCATATCTTTACCTTTCTCAATGGCTAGAAAATCAACGTGATGCACTCCACCAATTTTAGAGCGGAACATCATGTCTTGAATTAACACATCAAGTGGCTTTTCTAAACCTTCAAGGGTAATAATCGTGGACTCGCTAGATTTTTTAAGCAGCGCTTCAAAATCTTTTCTCATCACTACCATTGACTGGCTTGGTGTCTTTGGACCATGCACTGCTGCTAAAATCATTGTCTCTTTATCGTAGGTATCTCGTGGGTACGTTTTTAATGTCATTGTCATACTTATAGTATAGCATTATCTGATGTAGTTTATGCCCACGCATAAAAATAGGCTTTAAAAATAATGCTAGAATAGGGCATATGTCAGAACAATATGATTTTATAGCGGTCGGAGATATCGTCGTGGATGCCTTTATTAAATTAAACAAAGACCAAGCAGACGTAAGTACCGACATGGACACCCGGAGACAAACTCTGCATATGCCATTTGGAAGTAAGCTCGAATACGATGAAGTGGATGTATTAAATGCAGTTGGTAACTCACCTAACGCTGCTGTATCCGCTAAACGTCTTGGTCTCAAGACAGCACTCGTAACTTCATTAGGCCAAGATCGTAACGGTAAAGATTGTTTGGAAGCCTTGCGCACTGAAGGAGTAGAGACGGATTATGTAAAACTCTACGAGGGTAAGCAAACAAATTACCACTATGTATTACGGTACGGACCGGAGCGAACCATCTTGATTAAACACGAGAAATTCCCATACACTCTGCCTGAGTTTGCAGTACCACCACGATACATTTATTTTTCATCAATTGGCGAACACGGCATTCCCTTTCATCATGAACTAGCAACCTACATTAAAAACAACCCGACGACGAAATTAGTATTCCAACCGGGCAGTCTGCAAATTAAGCTTGGTAAAGATGAACTTAAAGATCTCTACGCCGTAACCGAAATATTTTTCTGCAATAAAGAAGAAGCCCAGGAAATTCTTGGAACTAAAGAACAACACGTACCAACCTTAATCGCGGGTATTAAAGCCCTCGGACCAAAACTTCCGGTCATTACTGACGGCCCCTACGGAGCCTACGTGACTGACGAACAAGGACAATCCTGGCACATGCCGATGTACCCTGACCCCGCAGACCCGGTAGACCGAACTGGTGCGGGAGACGCATTTGCTTCAACGTTCACGGCTGCGATTGCCTTAGGTAAAACTCCTGATGAAGCACTCAGTTGGGGCCCAATCAATTCTATGTCCGTTGTACAGTACATTGGAGCACAAAAAGGACTACTCAGTCGCGAACAACTGGAAGCACATCTCACCAATCGTCCAGAAGAATACGTAGCTAAAGCTATAAGTTAAATCACTCATAAAAAAAGGACATACAAAAAACACTATCGTACGATAGTGTTTTTTAGTATTTTATACTCGGTAAAAAGTACGTGGCGTCTAGCTTAAAAGCTTTTCCGCAGCCTCGATAATAGATGGTGTATCTAGTTTGTAGTGAGCTAACAGCTCTTCGGGCTCTCCCGATTGTCCAAATTGATCGTTAATTCCGAGTCGTTTTATTTTTATAGGATGCGCTTCACTTACTACTTCACTCACTGCCCCACCTAAACCACCTTGCACTTGGTGTTCTTCAACCGTAATAAGCACGTCGTGCGTTTGCGCGAGGGTCAGTATCGCCTGCGTATCAAGCGGCTTGATAGTAGCCATATGGAGCACACTGGCACCTATTCCCTTTTCCTCGAGCGCCTGAGCTGCTTTGAGCGCATTGTAGGCGAGCGTTCCTGTAACTATAATCCCCACAGATTTAGATGTACCCTCTTTTTTAGTGTAGAGCAATTCTCCCTTTCCTAAAATAAATGGTGAATCGTCAGTGGTCACAACCGGCGTATCACTCCGACCTAACCGAATGTAGACTGGCCCATTGTGTTTAGCGGCTACGAGCGTCGCTTTACGCGCTTCAATCGCGTCTACTGGTGCAATCACAATCATATTAGGGATTAACCGCATTAATCCAATATCTTCGAGTGCCTGGTGCGTGGCGCCATCAGGCCCAACAGAAATACCAGCGTGAGCACCGATGATTTTAACGTTAACGTTGTTATAGGCAATGGTGGTTCTAATCTGTTCCCAGTTACGTCCAGGACTAAACATGGCGTACGAGGCGATAAACGGTATCTTTCCCATAGCAGCCATACCCGACGCCACTGAGGCCATATTTTGCTCAGCAATTCCCATTTGAATAAATCGTTTTGGATAGGCTTCGGCAAACGGCTGGGTCCGCGTTGATTCCGTTAAGTCTGCAGCGAGTGCCACCACCCGTTCATCACGTTTCCCCGCTTCAACCAAACCATCACCATACCCATTACGGCTGGGGAGTTTTGTTACGGTTCCATCTGTTATTTTGTTATCTAAATGAGAAGCCAACATATTATGAAATATCATTTTTACTAATCATGCCAGCGAGTGTTCGAAGTTTCTCTAAAGCGACTTTGGCTTGTTCTGATTTTGGGACGCGGTCTTCTGGTCCTTTGCCCGGAGGATTGCCATGCCATCTAAAATCACGTTCAAAGACATCAACACCTTTAGACGCAATGGTGTGGGCGATAATTACCGATGGCTGACCGTACACGGCCTGCGCTTTACCAATAGCATCGTTCATCGCTCTGATGTTATGACCATCAACTTCCTGCACATCAAAATTAAATGATTCAAACTTTTCAGCTAGGGGTTCCAGAGGCATCACGTCTTTAGTATAGCCATCAATTTGAATACCGTTTCGGTCGATAATCATAATTAAATTATGTAGCTTTTCTTTTCCCGCGAGCATCGCTGCTTCCCAAATTTGTCCTTCGTTTAATTCCCCATCTCCCGCGAGACAATAAAAATATTTTGAGGAATACGGATTATCCATTCGCTCAGCCAAGGCCATACCTACAGCCTGTGATAAGCCTGAACCTAAAGGACCTGAACTAGTCTCTAATCCCGGTAGCGATTCACGGTGTGGATGTCCCTGCAGGCGAGTTCCAAATTTACGGAGCGTCATTAATTCCTCTAATGGAAAATACCCAGCGTGCGCGAGCGTGGCATACAGCACGGGACAAATGTGCCCATTAGATAATATTAATCGGTCTCGATCGGGCCACGCTGGATTTTGAGGATCATGTTGGAGTACCTCAAAATATAACAAGGTAAAAATATCAGCCATCCCTAACGGTCCTGCGGTGTGACCTGATTTTGCCTCCACCAACATTTCGATAATACTCTGGCGAATATGATTTGCCTGTAATTCCAATCGCGTAACATCCGCTGACGTAAGATAGTGCATAGACAAAAATAGTATACCAAGCTTATGACTAAATACAGACAAGACCTGTTAACTCTGCACTAATGCGGTAAGGGTGCGGTACGCCTCTCGTGGGTTGTCGGCCCCCATAATCGCTGACCCAACAATGTACCGCTCCAGAGAAAAGTTTTTTAATTGTGGCAACGTCTCTGCATTCACACTGCCATCAATACTAATTGGTATGTGCGGATGGTTTTCTCGCAATACAGAAATACGTTCAAGCACACTAATATCAAATGGCTGACCTTGGGCGCCAATGGTCGCAATACCCATGAGCTGTACATAGTCTATAAAGGGCAAATATGGATAGAGTGTCTCAAGCGAAGTGTTACTTGAAAGCGCTACCCCAATCGTCACATCGTGTTGTTGGACAAAATTTTCAAGCACGGCTGGAGCGATAGTTTCAATATGAAACACCAATTGATCTGCCCCTGCCTTGAGCCACTCTAGTGCTGCCGGAAGTGGCTTTTCTACCATTAAATCAACTTCAAGCGAAAATGGTTCCAACAATTGGAAACTAGTAATTACTGACTCATGGTGCGAATACGGCCACGAACATGCAGACACAAACACACCATCAACGACATCCACGTGCACTTCAGGCAATCCGCGTAATTTTGAAATCTGATTTTGCAAATCAGCAAACGATTGCGGAATGATAGCGGGAACAATAGGCGAAGAAAATGACATACTTATTTCCGAGCATCAATTTTTAAATTGCGTCGTTGATATTTTTGATCATCACCTTTTGCTGTGTGAAGCCATTCCCAAATTACTTGTTTGGTTTCGTCTACCGATACAAAGCGTGCCCCTATCGATAACACGTTTGCATCATTGTGTTCACGCGACAAGCTAATAATAGAGGCGGGCTCTCCGTAATACACGGTAGCGCGAACGCCTGCATACCGATTAGCAGCCATTGCTTCCCCTTGCCCTGAACCACCAAAAATAATGGCGGCAGTTGTTTCTGGTTCGGCGGATACTTTTGCAGCTGCTAGTTTAATAAAATCAGGGAAATCATCTGCTTCATCATAATGCATGGCACCACAATCAATAACACTCATGCCTTCAGATTGAAGCCAGGCTTTCACTGCTTCTTTATGGAGAAAGCCCGCGTGATCAGTAGCTAGATAGATAGTACGATCAAAAAGCATGGTGTTACAAGATTACGATACATGCTTGGTTACAGCCGCAACGTGAGCAACCAGCGTATGGGTGAAACTCGTTTCGTTATCGTACCAGGCGAGGACTTTAACCAAGTTGCCATCAACCACCCGAGTCATCGCCAAATCTGCAATCGAAGCAAACCGTGCGCCAATAATATCTGAAGAAACAATTGGGTCATTTGTCACGGCAAACAAATTACTCCATCTTGGGGTTGCGGCAGCGTCAGTTAAAATTTTATTTACTTCTTCCGCGGTGGTTGCGCGACTGGCGATAAAGGTTACGTCAACAATTGATCCTACTACTACCGGCACCCGAATGGAGATACCATCAAATTTTCCAGAGAGTTCCGTATGAGCGAGCGTGGTGGCAACGGCGGCTCCGGTTGAACTAGGGATAATATTTTGCGCAGCACTCCGGCCTTCACGGAAATCTTTTTTACTCGGTCCATCAACCAAGGCTTGCGTAGCAGTGTAGGCGTGCACCGTGTTAAGGAGGGCTTTCTCAATACCTATTGATTCTTTAAGAATTCCAATCAATGGACTGGTGGCGTTAGTTGTACACGAAGCATTAGAACTAATCGTGCAGGTACCTAAATCACCTTCATTCACGCCCATTAATACGGTCGCTCCCGAAATACCTTCGGGGGCCACGCCACTCACCGGACCAGTAATAACGACACGCTTAGCTCCCGCCACAATGTGGGCGTTGGCTTTTTCGTAGGTGTTAAAAAATCCAGTCGCTTCAACCACAACATCTACTCCCTCTTGCCCCCACGGTAATGCAACTGGGTCTTTTTCAGAATACACTTTAATCGTTTTGCCATTAACCACAAGTGCTCCATCGCCGAGAGATACCGTAAACGGAGCTCGGCCATAGGCAGTATCGTACTTGAGCAGATACTCCAACATTTTAATATCTCCCAAATCGTTTATGGCAACAATTTCAAAATCTGGATGGTTAAAAGCCATCCGCATAAAGGTGCGCCCAATTCTTCCAAATCCATTAATTGCTACTTTTACCATGAACTAATATTTACTTTAATAACTATCTCTACTATACCGATAAATGTCCACGCAAGCACGACTGTTATCCTCAGGCCCTTTGTGTACCGTCAGTAGTATCTTTGCGTCGTCGTTTAAATACCAGCCACAAAAAACAGCCAAGAAGAGCCAAAAGTATCCAGGGCATAACCCCACTCATATAATTTAAAATTTGATCAGGAAAAAGTGGCACCGGTGGCTTGGTACTTACAAATTCAATCTGTGCCGATATGCGGCGCACCGTTTCTTGTTCATAATCAAATACCTCAACCAAAATGCGAGCGGACCCCACCACTGGTGTTGGACTAATGTACGCTTCGTACGCATCTCCCTCTGGATTTAATTTTAATAAATAGGCTGAAACATCACGATGATTGGTAGGGTTCTGTAATGAGACGGTAATAGTTTTGAGATGGGGCGCTACCGCATCTACCGGTATGCGAATAACAAATGGTAATTCGTAATCAAGCGTTACCGTGGTGTTTAGGGTAAAGGTTGTACCATTTTGAATAATCGTAATATCACCCGCCCGCAAAATGGCTGGATCACCTTCATTAATCGCTGTCGGTGGAGTGACTTCTGTGCCTGGCTCTGTAGGAGTCAGCGGGTCAGTATCAGGGTTTGTATTATCACTAGCGCGATACGCGCGCGCAATAGCACCCGAAGACACTTTACCGCTTGGGTCCATGACAAATATCGTGTAGTACTGCGGAGAACGGATTCCTAAGGCTTCTTCGTCAGTTGCAGACTCACTTCTGCCTTCATAGACTACCGATCCATCTTGAATATTGGCGGGATAAAATAAATGACTCCGAACTATCCGAACCATCATGCTTGGATCAGTAAAGGTATTGCGCCACGAGAGTTGTACATCTTCGCCGTTGGTAACCGCAGTAAATCCCTCTACGTTAGGAATGGTATTTGTAAAAACTTTGTTTAACGTAGTAAAGGTATCACTAGAAATAACACGCACGGTTCCTCGACCATCAATGGCGGAAAGCTTGTAGTAGTACACCGTCCCCGGCTCAAGCATATCAATGCGGGTGCTGTGATTTTGGTTAAATACCGTTCCCGAAACTGAACCAAGTTCATAAGCTGTGGTCCTACCCCAACTTAAAGAATATTGCGTTTGGGTATTTGTTTGCCAATAAAATAATGCCGACGTCTCACCGGGAGTAATTTGCAAATTTTGCAGGGTAAGCACTCTGGTTCCCCCACCACTTTGATTAGGTGTACTGGTTGAGGAAGTAGCTACTGGTGGCGGTAACGCAAAGGTCGTCGTTGCTACAGTAACGGACGAGGAAGAGATATTATTAAACGTATCAAACGCATCAACGTAGTAACTATAGGTAGTACTCGGGGTTAACCCAGTATCACTAAATGAAAGTAACGTGGTAGTAGCAATTTGCACAGCATCACGAAATAAACGGTACCCCGAGACTTGCACATCATCAGTAGAAGCTCCCCAGGTAATATTAATTTGAGTGAGCGCTACCGGTTGCGCAGTGACGGGCGCGGGAGCAGATGGTGGCGTTGTGTCATTACCGACAAATGTCCGTACATTAAAATCAGTGGCCGCTGCCTTAACTTCAGACAATGACACTGTCTGCACTACCATCATGAGACAAATGAGTACTCCGATTAATTTCATACGTTTATAATGCCAGGGCCGTCACCGTTGTGGTGGCGGTATATATTCCCTCCGGTACTGCTACTCCTCCGCCTACTCCCACACTAAATTGAATAGTGGTAGTAGCGCCATTTGGATGATTTGCGCTCGCACTTTGAGCAACAACTGCTGATGTCGTTGCTAATCCATCCCAACATCTATACAAAGTTTCGCTCCCCGCAACACCACAGGCACTACCGTTATCTTGGAAACGAAGCACCGTATCTACTCCTTCAGGACTAAACGCAAAATGTACATCAGACGGATCAGTCGTAAATAGAAAATCAGGTACCGCTCCTGCCGGTACATAGTCAGCAATAGTGTTTCCACCACTTTGCATAGCAGGGCTATTTTCTGCCTCAATGGTCACTCGATACCCCGCAGCACTATCGGTAGTCACCAGAAAGGCTGTTGAACCTGTAGCAACTCCTCCGGTTAAACCCGGTAGGTTTGGCGCTAAAAATACATCAGCTATCGCTGACATGCTGATATAGACTTCTTGCATCTGTTGGTACCCCGCTTTTAATTGGTAATTGGTACTCGTTGACTCACCGGTAGCTGTTTCCCCGGCTGTGTCCTCAAGTCCATAGTTAGTTGAACTTGATAATCCACCACCCGTATTAATGCTGTCACTCTGCATTTTGTAATTACTACTTTGCATTACTTGCGCCGATGAGGTTTGCAGAATAACCACAATAATGAGGGTAGCAATACATGAGTACCATAAAGAACCAATCAAACTATGGACCATAGCTTTTAACTAACGTTTACGTTTAAATTCAAACCGACTACCAATAAATCTAATAATGAAAATTAAAATCAACACTCCCAAGAAAATACTAGCGAGGAATTGCCACGGCAACACCCAAATATGCAGTACCTTTTCATCCACAATATCTTCGTAGCCACGATTGATATTGGCAGTAATGGTATACCGACCGAGCAACACTTCTCGGTCCCACACAATCTCTCGTAATCGTAACGACTTAGGCAGAACAAACCAAGGTTCAATTTCTACAAACCCCACTTCCTCTCCAAAAATATTTTGTACTCTAATTTCTCCATAGGGGTTAAGGTGCTTTGAACCAGTGTTTTCAAACAACACACCAAGATTCACGGGACCAGAAGTAAAAAACCATTGTTTCGGTACAGCTGAAAATTCAGTAACTTGTCCTGATTGTTCTATAGCTCCGGGAACCGTTATAAAAAACAGAGTTCCTACACGAGCCACAATTGGTGAATTAGCGAGCGTACCATCATCTTCATCATTTTTTTGAATAGTAGACACGAGCACTGCACCATAATACCCCCCAGGCTCAGCGTCAGGCGGCATGGTAATTGTTACAGGAATCTGAGCTCGTTCACCCAGCGCCAACGTAAAATCAGTTCCTTTAAAGGATAGGTTGTTCTTA
Source organism: Patescibacteria group bacterium (assembly GCA_040386275.1). Classification (GTDB taxonomy): domain Bacteria; phylum Patescibacteriota; class Minisyncoccia; order Phycocordibacterales; family UBA918; genus OLB19. The sequence continues at coordinate 28,373 of JAZKFU010000001.1, read as the reverse complement.
AGCGTGTAAGGACCATTTTTATCTCCCAAGAGCACAACCGGTGTCGACGGATCAGCCGAACCTGACATGTCCTCAACGGAAAGAGTAAATGTTTTATTGGCGGCAATACGGTTAGTTACTGTCATCATAGTGGTAACAGACTCTCCAGGCTTTACCGTCACCTCTACCTTGCCGGGGCCAACCACAAAATCGCCAATGGCGTTAGTGGTATCGGAAATATAATCACTGGTGTACCATTTTTCAACTACTGCAGGAACAGTGGTAGTGGTTGTAGAGGCGGTGGCATCGGTACTGCTACTCGCTTCAGATTGAGCAAGCGCTGTACTTTCCATCAGGCTTATTGCTGCACAAACAGACAGGAAGCTGAGAGTCCAAATCTGTTTGGCCGAAAGTGTCATAATAGCACTACTGTAATCTATGAGTTCAGTGCTGTCAAAGTAGCAGTTGCTGTGTAGAAGTCTTCAGTCACGGCTGGCAATGGGTTACTTGGTACGTTTACTTTAAATCGTAGTGTTGTAGTCGCTCCTGAACCGGCATCAGTGGTACGGTTAACGATACGGAAAGCTGTTGTTGAAGCTCCTTTCCAACAGGTGTCTACCGTTGAAGTACTTCCTGTATTACAGGTAGCTGTATCGTTCAAGAATGAAGGGTCGATATCTACTGAACTTGAAGCCGTTACACTGTAGGCAAATTGGGCTGAAGTACTCGCAGCAAACGCTAGAGTTGGTTCTGCTCCATACACTCCATAATCTCGAATTGCAGTGCTGAGTGAAACTTCGCCACGCATAGCTGTACTAGTTGAGAATGCGATATCCATGGTGTACCCAGAGGCATTGTTGGTTCGAACTACTACATAGGTGGTTCCAGTGGCATTACCTCCAGAAATACCGGCAATTGGACCTACCATCGTTACGTCAGCGGCTGGTACCAAGAAAGAAATTTCGTCGGTAATTTGTTGACGGACAATAAACGTATCATCAATCGCCATACCAAGTGTTGGTTCAAGTAAGGTAAAGAGCATGACAATCATGAGTACTGCAGCGGTCGCTACAGCAATCGCTTGAACTGATATGGTTTGTAGAATTTGTAATTTCAACATAATAATTTAATTAATTTAATTGGTTTAATTATAACAACGTTTTTTTGTTTTAGTCCTGTACCCAACTCTGGGGTGGGGATAGCATTTGAGATATGTTCATGTGAATTAATGACTAAATACCCCCACCGCCCGCTCCTCCACCAGAGCTTCCTCCCCCGGTTGTGTGATAGACCTTAATTTGTAGCGCATCCAAGAGGATGGTATTGCCGTTATTTGGGGCTGCGGTGAGTCTGACTGCGAAGTTAGCATTACTAAACTCACTTGCGGTCCAGCTTCTGCCCCATAAGTCACTCGGCGAACCAATGAACCGTACTGCATCACCGGTAGTCAAGGTCGGAGTTGTTTTAGCAGTAGTCCAACTAGATCCTCCGTTCCAAGAAAGTTCTAGATTAACGGTACCCGCTCCGGTACTGCCTGATAGCTCTAATTTCACTTCAATGCCACTAATTGTATTATTGGTAGGAATAGCGAAGCCAGCATTGTTGAATGAATGCGTAACAGCTGCGGCGGTAGTAGCATACGTATTATCCGTTCGATCGTACGCATTACCTCCACTATTCCAGCTACCCGAGTTGCCACTTGGCCAAAAGAAATCTGGATCATCACCAATCACTTCTCCTCCTGTTGTATCTCCTCCACCAACATTCCCTGCCCCTGCAGGTGCTCCTCCACCAGCACTAGAATTTCCACCTCCGCCACCTCTATTGTTGCGTCCATGCTGGACACTCGTGATTGAACCAAACACACTTTGTGAAGAAGTGGCATCAATTATAGATAATCCACTTGATAAAAGACTAACGGTCATAAAGCTACCACCGACCGGCGCTGTCCAATCACTCACTAGAAGATAATTCTGAGAGGTGGTCGCGAGGAAATCAGTAGTGAAGGTAATTGCTCCATCTTGATTAGAACCGGTTACAACTCCTGCCCCCCCGACCGCTACATCAGTAGCGTCGTACCGAGCATCGTTATCCATATCGCGCAGTAATCGTAGGTTCGTGAGGGTGGTCGCCGGGTTAAATCCTTGCACCCCACTTAATCTAATCACTGCTTCTGTTACCGTGGCATTACCACTGTTTGGAGTCAGTCGAAATGCAAATAACGATTCATTTGTGGTATCTGCACCCGTAAAGCTGTTATTTACTTGTCCTCCCGTATGGTCAGCAATGGTTGATGACCCAACAACTCCAGCAAGATTGACGGCGTAAAAGTCGGTCGAGGTAGATTGGTTGTAGTATTCAGCTTTTACCCAGGCGTCATTTCGGGTGGTTGAAGCAATACGTACTTCGTCCACATCACCATTAAAACCAGTTCCTCCTTCATGCCGAGCACCAATACCAAGACCATTAGTGCCGTAGCCCCCGAGAACGTGAGTAAATGAACTTGAAGCTACCAAGATTCCATCTTGATAACCGCGAATTTTGGTACGGTCATAACTTCCTGCGAGATAGTGCCAGGTGGCATTATTAATAGTGTTTGAAGTGACAAAATCTTCGGTAGTTGCCGATGTCGCTTTGTAACGAATGATAGAGTTATCGGCTTCAAAACCATAGGTACCATAGGCAGGAGCGTCTTCATTTCCGTATAACACAGGATGGATGTATGCACCAAACGCACCGTTTCTTCGTATCCATGATGAATAATGTACCGATTGTGTTGGTTCAAGCACGGTGGTACGCGGAACGGTAATACGTCTCGTAGCACCATCAAAGTTTTGCCCATTTCCCACTTTAGCAGTTACGTCATTTGTTTCATCCATAGAGACACCGGTACCATGATTTAAAAACCGTGTAGAGTCCGTATATGCGTTTGCAGTGGTAGTACCATCTTGCCCGATATGCCATACCCCGAGATAGTCATTACTCCATACATTCTCCGTTCCATAGGTTGCACTATCTACATAATCTCCGGTCGTTGTACCGTTGTACCAAATCTTAAAGACAGTATCAGTCGTTGACGAAATACTTGGAGCTTTGAAGTGAAGCTCGCCCGTTCCAAGCGTTGACGAGGCGAACACCAATTCGCGCGGGACTTCAACGTTGGCAGCCGTTGTCACACGGATATCGGTACCAACTAACGAAGCACTACCAGGTGTTATGCTCCAGAACGTACTGCTTAGATCATCCAGGTTTACATACACGGGGAAATCAGTTAAGTCACCATCAATGTTTTCTTCTTGAATAGTGATGGTGTCATAAAGCGTCCAGTCGGCGGCGTTCCAAACTGGAGTGGGATTTGAGAAATTCCAGTTAGTATTATTTCCACTATCAGTTGAGTAGGTAGCGGTAATCCCACCTGAAGTAGAACTCGCATTACTGTCCCGCACATTGACGTAACTAATGTTTTTATTTCCCGTAATAGTAAGGATTGACGGTGTGCCCGTTGCGGTACTACGTAGATAGATTGGCGACTCGGAACTTCCTTGCCACACTGCAGTGGCAATGCTCGTCGTTGCTCCCGCTACAAACGCAACTGAGGTCGAGGCATTAATGGTTGAAGTACCGGCAACCGTCAGAGGTGCTCCAAATGTAATTGAGCGTGAGGTAGTGCCGTTACCCGAAGTGTTACTGAGGGTTAGGTTATTGAAACTACTTGAGGCTGACAACGTACCCGTAGCCGTCTGAGCACTTACTCCGTTAAATACAAACGTACTTGAAGAAGCAGTTAATGTTCCGCTATTTATATAATTCCCAGTGATTGACATTGTCGTACCCGAAGCATTGAGCGTACTGGATGCAGAAATGGTGAGATTGGAAGTAGATGCATTTTGATTAAAATAACTACTGCCTAACGATACTCGTATTCGTTCTCCCGCTTCTCCGACTGCCACGAAGCGGCCGTTGCCGTAGGCAATTGCTCGAGAATCGTCATTATTTCCAGCAGCCGAGCTCGTGGCCCAAGTGATACCGTCGGTTGAATAGGCAACGTTATCAACACTGCCATCATCTCCAACGGCCACAAATAAACCGTTGCCGTAGGTGACAGCTGTCCAGACATCATTATTGTCAAATATAGTACCCGGTGATAACCACGTACTACCATCATAACTGTACTTGAATATATCACCCGTATAGGCACCCACCGCCACGAAGCGGCCGTTGCCGTAGGTAACGCCATAGAATTGTGGGGCATCAGGAACAGACGAAGTTGCCCAGGTGATACCATCAAATGAATACATTGCTTTATCCGGATTACTGAAACTACTCTCAACAGCGACAAAGCGACCATTGCCGTAGATGACTGAACTCCAAGCATCATTATTACCGGCAGCAGATGTTGTAGTCCAGGTGATACCATCACTTGAATACATCACTCGATCATTTCCACTTTCTGCTACTGCCACAAAAATGCCGTTACCGTAGGTGACTGAACTCCAACTATCATCGTTACCAGCGGCGGCCGTAGTCAACCACGTCACACCATCGTTTGAATACGCAACTCGATCACCAGAATAGCCAACAGTCACAAAGCGGCCGTTGCCATAGGCAATACCAAGACGGTCAGAAATATCATCTGAAGAAGTTGCGATCCAAGTAAGACCGTCTCTTGAATACATTATGTCATCAGTACTGTTGTTGCTGACTGCTACAAAGTAACCTGCGCCGTATGCCACTCCTTTCCAGGAGTCATTATTACCCGCTGCACTACTCGTTGCTACCGCCTGCCAGTCACGTGCCTGACTACGCGCAGTGATGAGCGTGTTCCCTAAAGCCGAAGTACCAGTAGCAAAACCAGATACATTACCTCCTAACGTAGTAGTCGCCGCATTATTTGTATATGTACCATTATTAGTAAAATTATGAGCCACCGTTAAGGTACCACTTGATGGAGCGGTTACTGTTCCGCCACTGCCAATGGTGAGTGCGGAGGTCGTACCGTTACCTATATATGTATAGCTGCCCGTAACATTGGTGAGACCATAATCAGGACCAGTGGCTTCAGCAAAATTAGTGAGGTTACCCGTAATGGTTTTACCAGTACCCGAAAGCGTAGTTGTTCCTGCGCGAGGAGTAAACGTGCCTCGGTTTTCAAAATTACCGCCGACAGACAGTGTTGACGTTGGAGCATACAGAGTGGTTGAAGTAGCAACGAGAATATTACCCACCACACTCGTTGAAGTAGACAATGCAGTCACAAAATCAGACTCGATATACGTCATCACCTTATCAGTGGTATTCCCATTCACTGCAACAAATCGGCCATTGCCGTAGGTCACTGATCCCCAACCATCATTGTTTCCACCAGCTGGCATAGTGGTCCACGTGACCCCATCAAGCGATGTGATCACTCTATCATAACCGTTTGTTACCCCCATAAAGCGGCCGTTGCCGTACGCAATATCAAAAATTTCACCGACATTACCTAAGATTGAACGGGCGGTCCAGGTAATGCCGTCTGGTGAGGTTATAATTTTAGTTCCATCTCCTGTATATATAGCTCCTGCAACAAATAAACCGTTACCGTACTCAAGAGAGTGCCACCAGTCATCATCTCCTGAGGCTGTAGTAGTAGCCCACGTAATCCCATTATCTGAGTACATAATTCTATCAACTCCTTCATATCCAGCACCGGCTACAAACCGGCCGTTGCCGTAGGTCACTGCTGACCAATTATTATTACCACCGGCTGGTGTTTGCACCGTCCACGTAACACCGTCAGGAGACGTTATCACATAGTCAGTACCGTACGCTCCAACAGCGACATACAATCCTTCGCCATAGGTAACTGAACTCCAGGCATCATTATTACCTGCAGCGGACTGGCCAGTCCAATTAATTCCATCAGGTGACGTCATGACTCGATGATCCCCTGCGTCACCAACCGCCACAAATAATCCATTACCAAAAACAATATCAATCCAGTTATCATTATTGCCCGCGGCTGAACGGGCGGTCCAGGTGATACCGTCAGGTGAGGTCATGATTGCGTCGCTAGAATATGAACTACCGGCTACAAACAATCCATTGCCGTAGGCTATTGAATTCCACTCATCGTTATTCCCTGCCGCATCCCGAATTGCCCAAGGATTAATATCCTCAGCTACCGTCAGGCTGCCAAATGTGTTAGCATCTGTTACATTACCGGTAACCACCGACGCATCACTCGCAATTATTGTCGTTGTTGAAGCTAGTCGCACACTACCATTTTGATTAAGATCACCAGCAATAGTGAGGAACGTTGAACTCGCTACAAAGATAGCGCCAGAGTTTATTATGAGATCACTCGTAGTAGCACTACCGACAAGAGTGGATGAACCTGTAATGACGGTATTTCCTAAATGTGCAAATGCAGTAGCAGTAGCTTGCGCAGTAATGAGTTTTGAAATACCGGAAAAGGTAACGGTAGCAGTATTTTCAATACGACCTAAGTTAGTAAGATTACCTGAAAGAGTGGTTGATGCCGCGATAGAAAATATGACATTTTTATCAACCGACAGATTTTGCATTACCACAGGAGAAGCGAAAGTTATTTTATTATTAACGGTCATCACCTGATTACCTAAAGCACTTTGTCCCACAGCCACAAACATACCGTTTCCGTACGTGACATCTACCCATGGCTCATTATTATCTGAGGCACTTCCTTGGGTCCAGGTGATACCGTCAGGTGAGGTCATCAACGTAACTCTACCTCCTACCGCAACAAACAAACCATTGCCGTAGGTGATGCCTGACATATCGTCGCCATCCTGAGGTGTAGTTTGTACAGTCCAGGTGATGCCGTCAGGCGAAGTCATCATATTATCACCACTTTCAAAACTAGTAGCTACAAATAATCCGTTACCGTAGGTAACATCACCCCAGTTGTCATCATTTCCCGCGGCTGAACGGGCGGTCCAGGTGATACCGTCAGGTGAAGTTACGACTACATCAGTTGAAAACCCACCGGTTGCGACAAACAAACCGTTACCGTAGGTAACGGAGTACCAACTATCATCATTCCCCGCGGCTGAGCGAGCAGTCCAAGTAATACCGTCAGGTGAGGTCATTACCCGGTCAGTGCCATCACCTACTGCTACAAATAAGCCGTTGCCGTAGGTTACAGATAGCCACGCATCATCATCCCCGGCCGCTGCGTACTCCGTCCAGGTAATGCCGTCAATCGAGATCATTACCCGATTACCGAGAGTGCCCACCGCTACAAACAAACCGTTGCCGTAGGTTACATCAAGCCAGCGAGTACCCGGAGCAGTGGTCGTGGCCCAGGTAATTCCATCGTTTGAATACATCACGCGATCAGTCCCCTGGAAGGCGGCCACCGCAACATAGCGCCCATTGCCATAGGTAACGGAGTACCAATCGTTATCTCCTCCAGCATCAGATTGAGACACCCAATTTGCTCCACCAGCTGCAAAAGGTATTACTACATCATTCAGACTACTTGTACCCGTGAAAGTTCCCGACAGTATCGCATCAGTACCAGCAAGTGCCAGCATGCCTCCTCCCGCATCAAGCGAACCATTTTGGGTAAAATCACCTTCAATTTTTAAGGCTGTCGCTAATTTTGTAGTGCCGGTAGCAGTAATCAAATCTCCGTGAATAGTTGTGGTAGCAGTCGTCGAAGCAGTAAACAACGGATCAGTATCTAAATCTTGACCATACAGTGGCAACTGATTGAGGTTACTAATACCGGTTGATGATGCGTGGTACACAAACACCTTACTCGTATACAAGGGAACATTAGTAGAAGCATTCGTACTTGTACTCATTGTATGAATCGTCGTAGCTTTAGTACTTGAAGCGTCAAGAAATACTGCCACCGGCTGTTCTCCCGTAAAGCCAGCCGGTGCGGTAATCACTGCGTCGGTAGTAGTACTCACGGCCACAAACAGACCATTACCATAGGTCACTGATCGCCATGAATCATCGTTTCCCGCTACCGATTGCACTGTCCAATTGATACCGTCAGGTGAGGTCATCAGGACTTCAGCTGAAGTTCCCACCGCTACAAAGCGACCGTTACCATAAGTAACTGCTCGCCATGAATCGTTATTCCCGGCAGCTGAACGCACTGTCCAGGTGATACCGTCCGGTGAAGTCATGACACGGTCACTGGTGTTTCCAACCGCTACAAACATTCCTGCTCCATACGTAATTCCACTCCAGCTATCATCATCGCCTGCAGCTGACCGTGCGGTCCAGGTAATACCATCTGGTGAAGTCATCACCCGGTCACCTGATTGACCCACCGCGACAAACAATCCATTTGCAATGGTGACTCCTCTCCATTGATCATCATTTCCTGCCGCCGATCGGCTAGTCCAGGTGATACCGTCAGGCGACGTTATAACACTATCTGCACTCCCACTACTTACCGCCACAAATAATCCATTACCAAAAGTTACCGACGTCCAGGAATCATTGTTCCCCGCCGCCGTGGTTGTCGCCCAAGTAATTCCATCGGTTGAGTACATCACGCGGTCTCCCGAGTTACCCACTGCGACAAACCGTCCGTTACCGTACGTAACGGCATTCCAAATATCATTATCTCCAGCCGCCGTTCGTGCGGTCCACGTAATACCATCCGGCGAAGTCATCACCCGATTACCACCACTATTAGCTACCGCCACAAAGAGTCCACCGCCATATGTCACGCCGTACCAGGCATCATCATTACCCGCAGCACTGCGAGAGGTCCAGGAGGATGCATTACTGCTCGTTGAGATGGTAAACGTATAATTACCACCACTACTGGTTGTAGTTGCATATAAAAGTGGGTTTTCTCCCGCAGTTACTAGCCCCAGCGTCGTGCCCGAGACCAGCGGTGTCGTTGATACCCCTAAAAAGGCAGTTCCACTCACGGTGAGCGTGCCCGATGACGCAAACGTACCAATCGTTAATTGCGGTAATTCATCGTACTGGGTTAGAGCACCTTCAGTCCCCAGCGCTGTTCTAAATAAAAATGTATCTCCCGTGGTAGCAGTACCGGTTGCCACTAAACTCCATTCCAATTCCGTATATTTATTTGTTCCTACGGTTAACGCTAGTGTCGGATTAGTATCATCGGCAATTCGACCAGCCGTAAAATCAGTTGTGACGCGTGATCCCGGCGTAATCATTTTTGCAGTCGTCGAGGCTCCCGCGGCCGCAATAAATGATGAGGCAGATAATTGAATTGACGCGGGCATAGTGTAATACACCTGCATGATCACGTGATCAATATTTGCAATACGGTTGGATCCGACCGCTGACCCCGCAATTGAAATACCGACACCAAAGTTATGAGCGTTAATTTCAGCTGGAGTCCACGTAGTGCCCCATAAATTGGTTGAGCTTCCGTATTTTGTAACAACTTCAACGGTATCCCAGTTACGAGTAGTCGATGCCAAGTTATTTCCTATAGCTGTCCCCGCTTTAAACAACCGGATGAAACTATCGCGCACTTCCCCTGCACTACCACCTGTGCGAACCCCTTCTATATACGCATCAATGCCGGTGATAGTGGCGTCAGTCGGTATGGTAAAACCATAGTTTGAAAACAATAGGTATCGTGATGCGGTGGTACTTGAAGTGGTGAGGGTTGCTCGGACATCATCTGAACTAGTACCGTTACCAGGGTTGGTCCAGGCAATTGTTCCGGTACTGGTATTTTCCGTACTACTCCCCATCACATCATCAATACTCACCTGTACATTTCTTGTGGTTGGTGTGGCTTTCGGTGGGACGGCAATTGTCCACGACACCCACTGCTCTGTTGCGCTCGTAAAAGTACCGGGGTTACTACTACTGGCATTTGTAAACGTATGAGCAGTATTAGTAGTCGCTCCTGCAGTAGTAGTAGCTACAATCGCTTGTAATCCCGCAAAGCCAGTAGGCGCAGCGGTCGCCGCCACCTGAGCATCACCTGATCGAGTAGCAATTACTAAGTGCGGTAAAATCGCAGGCATTATATGGTTCGCTGGGTCACTGTTAGTTGAACTCAAGTTACTAGGAGAACCAGTGGGCACTCCGGCGTTTCTAATACGATACACAATATGTGACGACTCCTCAGAACCAGGAGTAGTAATTGTGAATGTCTGATCATTGCCGGTATCAAATTTGTAATAGACTGCTCCGGTTACTATCGTGGTGTTACTTTGCTCCCCTAATTTTGACCAGCCACTCGTAGACGCTCGTGAGGTACTTGCCCCATCATGACTAAATACCACCAAGAGTAAATCTCCTGCTTCGCCTGTTGGAAGCGTAATGGCGTGCGACGTAGTATCTCCGGAAGTTCGTCCTGAAGTTGTTGCAATAATCACTGGATACAAATCATTCACCCCCACACTATGCCAGTTGGTTTCGCCGGTTTGTTTATATTGTAAATAGAGTGGCGTGGTGGCGGTAGCTGAAGTGGAATTCACTTGCGTACGCAATCGAAGCGGCGCATTAAGTCCCCAAGTAATATTATTATTTTGTCCGTTAATTGAGGTAGCCGCCGTTTCGCTGCCGTTATCACTACGATATTGAAATCCTGTTTGCGTCAGAGCCCATGATGGCGAAGAGTTCACCATCACCCGATCACCCACCGTCGTCCCTACCGCCACAAAATAATTATTACCGTAAGTAACACCCCGCCACTGGTCGTTATTGCCCGCCGCCGTAGTGGTGGCCCAGGTTAATCCGTCAACCGAGTACATTATGGTATCCGCTGAAGGTAACGTCGAGGAAGCAACTGCCACAAACATACCGTTCCCAAACGTCACCGCGTACCAATTGTCATTATTAGCCGCTGCCGAGACAGGTGTCCAATTAATACCATCAGTTGACATCATCGCCGCGTCAAACGAGGGACCAGATGATGACGCCACAGCCACAAACTTGCCATTACCATAGGTCACACTATTCCACACGTCATTATCACCGGTCGCCGAAGTAGTAGCCCACGTCAGTCCGTCTGATGAGTACATCACACGATCACCTGATTGACCAACCGCCACAAACTTCCCATTGCCGTAGGCCACACTATTCCAAATATCATTATTCCCTGCTGCTGATGTTGTCGCCCACGTGAGACCATTAGTTGATGTCATCACCGCGTCGTTTGGTCCGCCGGAGGGAGTAGATGAACCAACTGCCACAAACCGTCCGTTACCGTAGGTGATAGCGCGCCACTGATCGTTATTACCAACTGCCGTAGTGGTCGCCCATGTCAGACCATCGGTTGAAGTCATCACGGCGTCACTCGAAGCGCCCGTGGTTGAGGCGACAGCCACAAACCGTCCAGCGCCGTAAGTAATGGCGTTCCAGCTATCATTATCACCCACTGCAGACACGGCGGTCCAAGCCGTTGTGTTCGTAGAGTGCATCACGCGGTCAGTCCCTAATCCCACCGCCACAAATCGTGTGGTCGTAGCATCGTACGCAATACCGCGCCAACTATCATTAGCACCCGCCGCTGACACAGCACTCCATGTAGTTGCCGTTTGAGCTTCGGCTTGCTCTGGCGCCCCTAACAGCAACCATCCCACACCACACATAACCACCACCAGTATGGTAGGTATGATTTTTTGGAATAGTCCCAAAAATGATGTGAAGTAATTGCTGTACATATATATGTGTAGGTTCGGTTAATTAATTATTTTTATACTATTCGGTTGGGGGTGTAATTTCTTCTGGGGTTTCTGGTTCCGGTTCTGGTGACTCGGCTGGCGGTTCTTCAACAATTGGTTCCGTTTCTGGCTCTGGTTCAGGCAGTGTCTCGGCTGGCGGTTCGGAGGTTCCTCCGCTCTCTTCTTCGACAGGAGTGGGAGGAGGAGTTTCTGCTGGTGGCTCTTCATTACCAGTTTCTCCACTTCCCTCGCCTTCACTACTGCCGCCACTTCCACCTGTACTTGGTGCTGGTGATTGGGGTGCACCGATAGCATCCTTGAGGTCACGGATGTCGTCTGCGGTCAAACATTCACCGTCAACACAAATTCGTTCGTTGGCATTAAACACATTTGCATACATACTGCCGATGCCGTTATGCGCATTACCAAACCACTCAGTTAACTTACTAAACAATCCAGTCATGAAGTTACCTGTTACAGAGTCTTCATCGATAGAGGCGAGCTCTACGGTACTTGAAGCAATTAACGCCAGATTAATATTTGAGCGGGTAAAGGTTTCAAAGAAGACAGTAATTCGTTTATGCTTCACACCATTTATTTCGGTAGTCACTGTGCTCCAATCAATATCTTCTGATGCGCGCGCAATAATGTTACTTACTTCAGCGGTTTGTGGATCACGTTCTGCGTGGCCAGCTACGTTTGAAGAAATTAAGTAATCACCGCGAGTAATATTTTCTCCTTGGTCAGCTACCCACATCGCCCCGTTACCAACGGCCATTACAAGAGTTGGGTTAGCGGCTGATTCAGCTAAGGTTGGTTCCAGGACCGAGAGATACGAACCAATCACGAGCGGACTGTTTTCCTCACTACTTTCCGTCATGCCGTAGAGGATTTCTGAGGCGGCAATATCGTTGTAGCTTTGATTCTCTCCCGTCAGGGCGAGTACGGTTCCCATTGAGTACGTTGTACTGCCCGTAAGTCCGAAGTGACTTCCGGTAAAGGCGTTGTACGACACGGTTGCGCCCGCGATACTGACACTGCCTTGTACTGTACCCGCACTATAAAATTCAAGTACTGCTCCGTCGGTGGTTCGCCCAAGGCTCATCGCTGGATTTGCAGCCCGGTTGATACTCGCAAACCCACTCGCGCCCAGATAAATTCCTACCACGTTGTTATCAGCTGGGTCAGTGTTAGTGGCAGTGATACTAATATCTCCGAGCGTAAACAAAGTTCCGGTTGAAGCCACGTTAAATTTAGTTGCTCCCGCTACTTGCAAGTCCATGAACTTGCCCGTAAATGAACCCGTTCCATTTCCTAAGTTCATAATAAGTCCGTTTCCGGTAAAGGCTGAGGTGTCTTGGAACAATGACATTAGACCCGCACTCGTAATCGTTGAAGAGTATCCACGAATGGCGTTACCTTGCGTAGTACCACCAGTTTCAAAATATCCTCCCGCTGGTTCAAACACACCACCAGCGTCGGCACTCGTGTATCCACGCACACCGAACGTACGCGCAAATCCTGAAAGCGCGGTGTTTTCTCCACGGGTATTAGTGCCACGGTTCGTTTGTACTTCAAAGCCTCGAATGGTATTTCCAAACGTTGTACTGTCTTCGACACGGAACATACTGCCCACCATAGTTGTGGTAGCAGTGGCACCAATACGCACGTAGCCGAGTTCACCAAATTGCACCGTGCCTGAAGCGGCGTTCGTTGAAGTATAGAATCGGTTTAGTCCGGCGGTACCAGCAGTACTAAAGCCAGCTACATCAAGATTAAATCGTGATGCTACCGATGTAGTTCCCATTTGTAATAGACCAGCGATACTTGTGGTGGCGAGGGTGGAGGTTCCTGCAATAGTAAGCGTGCCGGTCGCAGTAATATTACCGCCAATGAGTGCATTTCCAGCTACCGTGAGTCGCTCTGACGCTGTCGTGGTTCCTATACCTAAGTTATCAGTGAGACTGGTGAGATACGTCGTAGCCCCACCATCAGTAAAGAGTGACGAACCGCCGCCAGTAAGACCAAGCGTGCTTGTTGCTACCCAACGAGTTGAAGTACCAGTTGTTTGCAACACCATACCAGTAGTACCGGCTGAGTTCGTTGTGTCCCGCAAAGCGCGCGCAATTGTAAAGTCAGTCACAGTAGTAGTGGCGAGGGTTGAAGTACCCGTAGCCAAGAATGAACCTGCAACCGTTAATTTAGCTGAAGGTGAAGTTGAACCAATACCAATATTACCTGAAGAAATAGTAGTGTCCTCACCGTCAATACCAGTACCAAAAATAAGGTTACCAATGTTGAGTTGATTCGACGCGGTATTACTTGGAGCCTCGATGTTGTATCCAATAATCAAGTTATTGGCTCCAGTCGTCATACTATTAGCAGCATTATGACCAATTAAAATATTGTTATCGGCTCCAGTTTGAAGATTGTATCCCGCCTCTCGACCAAGAATTGTCAAATTACTTGCTTGATAGTTACCGCCTATTCCCCATCCCGCTCCCGCTCCAATGATTGTACTTTGGGAACTGGTAGCCAGACTAACTGCAGTATTAACACCAAAAAAAGTATTACTATCTCCCGAGACAAGACCATTACCGGCATTATTTCCCACAAAAGTGTTGGCACTACCGGTACGACTATTTCCTCCGGTAGCATATCCAATAAACACATTGTCTCCTCCCGTAGTGTTATTATAACCAGCAAAAGCTGGACCAATGAACACGTTACCACTACCTGAAGTATTAGCGATACCCGCATCTCGACCAATAGCAATCACATCAGAAGTTGAAGTTGCATTTAAAAAGGCGTTGCTGCCGATAGCAATTATATTATTGCCGGTCGTGACACTCGATCCTGCACCGCTACCAAAGAAATAGTTGTTTCGTGTGGTTGAAGCATATAACGCTCGACTTCCACTCCAGGCGATACCTTGCGTATTACCTAGACCTAGATTAGTACCATCAAAGGTAAAGTTCACTGAATCAAGCAATCGTCCGCCGGTTGTAACATACGGCACGCGTCCACTCGTGAGAGTTGAGATAGCGAGTTGTGTAGTTGTTGCGTTTGTTGTCGTAGCATTGGTAAATACTCCCGTACTTGGAGTCGTAGCTCCGATAGGTGTGTTATTGATTACTCCTGCGGTGATAGTGAGGATGTCAGAGATAGACGCATCAGCTAGCCCGTTAATTAAGTTAAGCGTCGTGATGGTGGTTGAGGCCATGGTTGTGGTCGCAAATGTTGACGTACCGGTGAAGGTTGACGTGCCAGAGATAGCGAGATTCAACACAGACAGTCGTGAGCCATCAAAGGTGTAGTTGGTCGAATCAATTAAGCGTCCG
>JAZKFU010000001.1:0-13392 GCA_040386275.1 Patescibacteria group bacterium | reverse complement strand
ACATACGGCACCCGTCCACTCGTGAGAGTTGAGATAGCGAGTTGAGTCGTCGTCGCGTTTGTTGAGGTTGAGTTGGTAAAGACGGCTGTCGTTGGAGTAGTAGCGCCAATAGTTGAGTTGTTAATGGTACCACCTGAAATTGTTAATGTGTCGGAAATTGATGCGTCAGCTAATCCATTGATAAGGTTCAGGGTGGTGATAGTGGTTGACGACATGGTAGTCGTCGCAAATGTTGAAGTACCCGTAAAGGTTGAAGTGCCGGTTACCGCGAGGTTTAGGATTGAAAGTCGTGAGCCATCAAAGGTAAAGTTCGCTGAATCAAGCAATCGTCCGCCAGTCGTCACGTACGGCACCCGTCCACTCGTGAGGGTGGAGATAGCAAATTGGGTCGTCGTGGCGTTTGTTGTCGTAGCATTGGTGAATACTCCAGTACTTGGAGTCGTAGCGCCAATTGCTGTGTTGTTAATTGTTCCGCCACTAATTGTTAGCGCGTCGGCAATAGAAGCGTCAGCTAAACCATTAATAAGGTTTAAAGTGGTGATAGTAGTTGACGACATGGTCGTTGTCGCAAAGGTTGAGGTACCGGTGAAGGTTGAGGTGCCGGTTACCGCGAGGTTTAGGATTGAAAGTCGTGAGCCATCAAACGTGAGGTTGGCCGAATCAATAAGTCTTCCACCAGTAGTGATATATGGAAGACGGCCAGAAGTCATAGTAGAGATTGCCAATTGCGTAGTTGTCGCGTTTGTTGAGGTTGAGTTGGTGAAGACGGCGGTCGTAGGAGTGACGGCTCCGATAGTAGTGTTGTTAATCGTGCCTCCCGTGATGGTTAGTGCGTCTGAAATAGAGGCATCAGCTAGTCCGTTAATGAGGTTCAAAGTAGTGATAGTTGTTGACGACATGGTCGTTGTCGCAAACGTTGAAGTCCCGGTGAAGGTCGAGGTGCCGGATACACCAAGATTTAAGGTAGCAAGCAGACTACCGTCAAAGGTGAAGTTTGCTGAATCGGTGAGTGCGGTGGCTGCACCGTTGGTATACATCACCCGGTTTGCTGTAAATGATGAAGGGGTATCAGTTAGCGCTAGGAACGTAGAGACACCACCTGTAAATCCTAACGTTGAGGTTGCTACCCAACGCGTTGACGTGCCGGTTGTTTGTAAAACCATTCCCAATGTTCCAGCACTTGAAGTTGTATCTCGAAATGCCCCGGCAAGCGCGAGGTCCGTGATAGTCGTAGTGGCGAGAGTACTAGTACCACTAATAGAAAGTGTACCAGTCGCAGTGAGGTTGCCACCAAAGAATCCAGCACCAGCTACTGTCAAAAGTGAACTTGGTGAAGTAGTGCCAATCCCGACATTTCCCGTTGCTCCAACATTGATACGTTGATTCCCTGCTCCATCAGCGATAATAATATTGTTCGTTAAGGCTGCTGATAAACCAGTGACGTTCGCTCCGACAATAGTATTGTAACTACCAGTCGTGATACCTAACCCGGTGTTGTAACCTATATATGTATTGTCGGTACCAGACGCATTATTATATCCAGCCCGGTAACCTAGACCTGTATTATTTGAGCCGAGACTTGCGTTAAGCGCTTGTCTTCCGAGGGCGGTGTTAAAACTACCAGTAGCATTATCATATAATGAACCATCTCCAATTGCTGTGTTACTACCACCGATGGTAGTACTGAACATTGATGTCATTCCCATCGCGGTGTTATTACTTCCCACGGTGTTACTACCCAGTGAAGAATCTCCCACCGCCACGTTACGTGTACCGGTAGAGTTCAACAACAATGAATATGAACCAATACCAACGTTAAAGTCACCAGTGGTATTTCCCGCTAGTGCATTAAATCCAACAGCGGTGTTTTGACGTGCTGACGTATTTGAATCAAGGGCATTAAATCCAACTGCCACGTTACGATACCCCGTTGTGTTGGCATACATTGAACCGTCTCCAATAGCGGTGTTGTAATACCCTGTAGTATTAGTAAACATAGACACCGCACCAATAGCTGTGTTGTTGGTTCCCGTAGAGTTACTGACGAGTGAGTTATATCCGATAGCTACGTTACGTATACCCGTCGTGTTGGCATAGAGTGAACCATCTCCCACTGCCGTGTTGTAGTATCCCGTTGAATTGGTATACATAGAAAGTGTACCAATCGCAGTGTTGTTTGTTCCAGTAGAGTTACTCGAGAGAGACTGTTCACCCATAGCAGTGTTGCGGAATCCAGTAGTGTTGCCTGAAAGTGAAAATGACCCCACTGCTGTATTTTGATATCCAGTATTATTAAATGTAAGGGCTTGGTTACCAATCGCTGTGTTACCGCTACCAGAAGTAGAGTCCTCGAGCGCAGCAAAACCGACAGCTGTATTATTAACACTTGAGGTGGCATACCGTAACGATCGGTAGCCTAATGCAGTATTACGAGTACCGGCCCCCAAAAGAGCATTCCCCGCAAATTGTCCTAATGCGAGTGATTGATTGGTCGTTGATGAATACAATACTCTTTGTCCTAAAATACTAAGTCCGTCAATTCCGCTATCAATATCAATTCCTCCGGCAACGGTAAGTTTTGAATTAGGGGTAGTTGAACCGATACCAACGTTACCACCTGAGGTAATGCGCAGTTGTTCCGTTTGTCCAATTCCACCAGCACCATCAGTGTAAAAGCGTAAATTGCCGGCAATACCATCACTGGTATCGGTCCACCCTTCAATCGCACCTGAATTTTGAAAATCAATTGTACCGTGGATTCTGTCAGTGCCCGTCATTGTGCGCTGGAATTGCAATCTAGGTCCGTAGAACTGGTCGAAACCTTCCTCATTGATTAAAAGTGTTGATACTCGATCTGACACAGTATTACCGGTGAGTGTCATCAAAGGTTTAAATCCATTGTTGTGCTCTAAAATTTCAGTAGAAGTTCCAATAAGTACCTGTCGGTTAGCTGTATTAACAAACAGTACAGGAGTAGTTGAAGTACCTACTCGGAAATCACCCCACACATCAAGCTTTGCATTTGCGGTCGTGCTTCCAATTGAAAGATTATCGGAAGAAGTAAGGTACGTAGTAGCTCCTCCATCGGTAAAGAGCGATCCTCCAGATGAAAGACCAAGTGTTGAAGTAGCCACCCACGTTGGAACTCCACCAACAACGGAGAGCACATCCCCCGTAGTACCAATGGTTCGATTAGCAAGTGTGTTCGCACCAGACGCGTAAATTAAATCACCCGTCGCATATGAAGAGAGTCCGGTACCTCCACGAATCGCCGTGAGTACTCCAGTCGTGTCACCTAATGCAATACCCAAGGTTGAAGTTGCCACTGCAGACACAGTATTATCTGCGTTAATACGAAGGAACGAAAGTGCACTTGGGTTCGTGAGGGTAAAGATGTTAGCGCCGACAGTCGTTGCACCTAAGTTTGTTCGCGCACCGGCAGCTGTGGCTGCTCCTGTACCACCACTCGTTAATGCCAAAGCATTAATGAGGTTTAAGGTAGTGATGGTTGATGAAGCGATGGTGGTGGTGGCGAGGGTTGAAGTGCCACTAATCGAAAGTGTTCCGGTGGCAGTAAGGTTACCACCGAAGTATCCTGCGCCCGCAACAGAAAGTTTAAAGAATGGTGAGGTTGTACCTATACCAATGTTACCAGTAGCAAGGGTACTTCCTGTACCATCAAGATTTGTACCAAAAATTAGATTACCAATATTAAGCGTGCTCGTCGCACCTACTGCACGAGCATCAACGTCATACCCAATAATAATATTGTTAGTAGCGTCAACAGTGAGATTATCTCCTGCTTGATAACCAATAATAATATTATTATTTGAATTCCCATCCAATAGACGAGCGGCACGGCCACCAAGCACAACGTTATTGCTAATTGTAAATGATGATCCGTTAGTAAAGATATCGCCACCTAAAGCTATGTTGTTAGAGCCTCGCATTTGTGACCCCACATTGTGACCTATAAGGTAATTATTAGTGCCGTTGGCAATAAGGCCAGAGTTATTTCCCAGAACAATGTTAAGTGAACCACTCATTTGACTACCTGCACTATTACCAATTAAGATTGAGTTAGCGCCTGAGTGACTGTACCCTGCGCGGTAACCTGCATAGAAACTACTACTAGCATTGGTGCCACTCGCAAATCGTCCCGCTTCAAAACCAAGAGCAATGTTAAAAGTGTTACTAGCTCCAAAAGTAGCCCCAGCATTTTCACCAAAAGTTATTGAGTCGTTAGTTGAAGATGCATACAAAAAGCGAGTGCCGCCCCACGCAATACCTTGTGAACCACCCAAACCAAGATTGATGCCGTCAAAAGTAAAATCTGCACTATCGCTCACAGCGGTTCCCCCGCTGTTAGTAAAAAGAATACGATTAGCTGTATACGACGACATCGTGTCGGTAAGACCAAGGAAGGTTCCATTACCGAGACCAAGTGAACTAGTTGCCACTTGTGACCAGGTGTTCCCAGCCCCACCTATCAAAAGTTGGTTTTGGGTGATGGTTGACAAGCCAGTGCCACCTCGGGTCGCTGCGAGGATACCTGTCGTATCACTTAAGGCAATCCCGAGTGTACTGGTAGCAACAGCGGAAACTGTATTGTCTGCATTGATACGCAAAAATGATAGAGCACTTGGGTTTGTAAGAGTGAAGATGTTTGCTCCGACAGTTGTAGCCCCTAAGTTTGTTCGCGCACCCGCGACTGTACTGGCACCCGTTCCTCCTGAGGAAATAGCGAGAGCATTAACCAGGTTTAAAGTAGTAATGGTTGATGAAGCAACGGTTGTAGTTGAAAAGGTTGAGGTGCCAGTAATTGATAGTGTGCCAGTTGCAGTTACATTGCCGCCAATGAAAGTGTCCCCTGCAACGGAAAGTTTAGCCAGTGGTGAGGTTGTACCAATGCCGATATTACCACCATCTCTTACTGTAAAGACATTGGTTGCTCCGTCCAGTAAATTTAAAATATCTCCAGTACCATTTTGTACAATTGAAAAAAGAGTTGAAGCCGTAGTAGCAGTAATGGTGTTGGCTTGATCATTTCGCACTAGTGATGTTGACGCCACACCACCAACGGTCGCTGCGTTATTGGCTTCAAAGGCTGCGGGTACGGTTCCTAAAATTTTACGGGGAGCCATTTCAGCATCAGCTTCGATGGTTACTCCGAGATAAAGCGTTTGATTAAAATTAACACCCGCTAAACTGTTTACACTTCCCAACATCACGGAGAACAATCCGTTAGTGACCGTTACTTCATTCACCCCACTGCGTGTCTCAGTCCAGATGGTAGAACCACTACTTGATGCGGTGTATAGATTAAACACCATTTGATAGGTTCCATCTGCTACCGCTACGTTCGTTGCCGTTGTTAATTTACCTTGGTAATTAATTTGCGCATTAGGGGCGGCCAATACGGAAAAGCCCATTCCTAGCAATGCCAAAACCGACACCACTAAAACAACGGGGTGTGAAAATCGTTTTGCTAATAAGGTAAGAGCTTTCATGGTTATGGCTGTGTTTGGTCAGGCACGCGAACAAACGGCAGTGATTTTTCAGTCCCGTTCATTTTGACCAACCCGGTAGTGGTGCTCGTCAAAACGACTTCCACCTCGTCTGAAAAAAGCTCCTGTACGGTTTGAGTTTCTTCGGTAGTCGCCCCTGCCGGGAAAATAACAATTCCCCCTTCCATGGGGATTTTTTCTTCTGTCTCAATAACTTTTGCATCTGAAAATAACAACGACCCGGCTACGGCAGCATTCTGAGACTCCAATGAATCCGTCAAAAGCGCTAGATTTTCAAAGATAGATACAAAGCTAGTAGGCTTTGGCGCGACGTGTCCGCTTGCGTCAACGAGCACTCCGGCACACAAACCACCTGCGATTATTAAAACCGTAGCCACCAAACTTGCCACATGGAAATTTTCAGTTTTACCCTGAATGATGGTCATCCTTTTTTGGTACACGTCCTTAACCTCTAAATCATTTTTTCGACTGACACTAAGGATTCGTTTTTTAACAGAATCTTCGATGGCGCTTAGTTCAAAAAAATTCACCAATGACGTTTGGTTGATGAACCACTGTTTGTTAATTTGCTGGGAAATAATTTTCCCTTCACGAGCTAGTCGACCGACATAATCTCGAGAGTACCCGACGAGTGTAGCGGCATCAGCTAAAGAAATAAATTCTGAATTTTTGCCTGTATGGAGAGGAGACATAAGTAACTGCTTTACCTATTATTTTATAGGTAAAACGATAATTATTTATGTCTATCCTGTTAATAACTACGGGGTAATTTTTCGACAACTTCACCCACGGAGGCGAGGTTAAATTTTAGTGATTCACGCGTCTGTATTCCATCCCACTCAACGTAACTACTGAGACTCAAAATTCCGACACACAGAAAAATTGCACCAAGTACAAAACCGGGCACCGCCAGAAAACTGACCCGCGAAATTGGTTCAGAAGTTTTTACTTTTTCTACCGTAATACTTTTTTTAAAATCAGAAGTAGGAAGAGGTTTAGAGGGGGTCGAAACTGCTGAAGGCTTAGTAGCATGTTTAATGGGCACAGAAGCCAGTTTAGGGCGCGTTACAGGCCGTACCGGACGAATAACCGGAGCGTCTATTATCGTTTTAGGGGTAAAACTGATATCAGACACTGAAACAGGCTCAGTATCGATAAACAAATCAGGATCATCAAGTGATTGTACTGCTAAGTTGCCTTGCAGAGATACCTCAGGGAGGGGTTCAAACGTTAGGGTGTGCTTTGCCTTTTCACCAAGTAAAATAGGGATATTTTTACTCGGTTCAGGTTTAACAACTGGTGTAACTGGCTCAGATTTGGATAATTTTAAAAACGTCACTGGTTCAAGCTCGCCCGAATCAGTGTGGTAGGTAGTTCGCTTTCTTGGCGCTGTTTGTTCGTGATGAACCACCAAATGCGTTTCTTTCTGTAGGTTACGATGAGTATTTTTTGAAAGTGTTGGCAGTATACGAGGAACAATCTTGGTCTCAGATTTTTCCGAAAATACGCTTTTATTTATGATTATCTCGGGCGTTCGAACTGATGCATACCGGTCAGATTTATGCTGGAGTAACGACTCTTCGTTCACAAACCACGCTCGCCCGATGAGTTTTGATTCAACTTTACCCCCGCGACACAACTGACCGATATAGTCAGTGGTATAACGATATTTTTTAGCCAGTACTGTGGCTTTAGTAAACACAGTACCCCCATGAGTAATAGTCTCCATATCTAAAAGTATACCAGAAACAATCAGGACTTAATTCTGAAAGAAAAAAGTCCTGTTGATAAATATAATTATCTCGTCTAACCTAATTCCGATATGAACGTATTTTTAAGCGTCACCGGATCAACCGCACCTTTTGTTTTCTTCATTGCTTGCCCTAATAAAAACTGTAGTGAAGCAATCTTACCCCCTTGGTATTCTAAAACCACACTCGGGTGAGCTTGAATAATTCCTTTAACGAGATCCGTGAGTTGCTCTGGAGTAAACACGGAAATGAGGTTATGTGTCTCTGCGTATACCAACGGGTCAGTATCATGTAAACCAATAGCAATAAGCATGTCTTTAGCTACTCGTGATGATACTTTACGCTCTGACACTAGGTGCATGAGCGCTATAAAGTGACTAGGTGTTAACACTATACTATCATCAGCTTTAGTTTGTAACTGAGGCAAAAAATCAGTTAGTAGATAGTTGGCCGACAGGAGCAAAATTGCTGGATTTGTATCCAATTGTACTAACGAGTCAAAGTATGCATTGAGTACTTCATTTTGAATAATTATTTCAATCTGACTACTCGTCAATCCGATATCATTATATTTTAAACGCTTTTCTTGTGGTAGTTCTGGCATTATCTCGGCTAGACGATGTGGTGAAAAACTCTCAATTTTACTCATATTCATCTTTGGTAAGTCTGGATCTGGGAAGTATCTATAGTCTTTGGCGGTCTCTTTACTGCGCTGACTAAAGGTTCTTAATTTAACTTCGTCCCAACCGCGAGTCTCCTGCATTACCACTTCCCCTTTTTCAAGCAACTCAGTCTGTCGATTTATTTCGAACGTGATAGCTGATTCTACTGACTTAAATGAATTGAGATTTTTTACCTCTACTTTAGTACCAAATTGTTCGTTTGTGCTAACAGAAATATTGGCCTCTACGCGCATCTCCCCCTTCTCCATATTCGCATCAGAGATACCGAGTGTCCGCAGGAGTAATTGCAATTCTTTTGCAAAGTTTACGGCTGTCTGAGCATCATGTATTACGGGCTCAGTTACGAGTTCCATCAACGGTACGCCGGCTCGGTTGAAGTCAACCAGACTGTAGTCCCCTTTGTCATGCTGACTGCGGGCAGTGTCTTCTTCTAGATGCACTCGCGTAAGTTCTACTTTTGCTAACTCCCCTCCCTCAATAAATGGAAATGCGTACTGACTAATTTGATACGCTTTTGGGATATCAGGATAAAAATAATTTTTCCGATCAAACTCTGTGTAGGTAGCAATCGTTCCTCCGACTGCCGTACCAAATAAAAGTACATGTTTAATTGCAGTTTCATTTGCAACCGGTAGTGATCCGGGGTGAGCCATACAGACAGGGCAAATATTTTGGTTGGCAATTGTGTCATGCGGTTTATTTGCACATCCACAAAACATTTTACTAAGGGTTTTTAGCTCAGCATGAACCTCAAGTCCAATCGTAGGTGTATACATGGCCTCTATTTTACGTGGTGCGTAAGTACTGCACAAGGGTATCTTGGAGGTTTTTGACCCCTTCCCCACTTTCTACAGATATAACAAAGACACGTTTGTCAGACTTGTCAATAAACGTTTGGATAGCGTCTAATTGTTCTTTATTTGCAAGGTCTTTTTTAGTAAAAATAATCCATTCTTCCTTTTCAGTAAGTGACGTATGGTATGAAGATAGCTCATTTAAAATGGTGTAGTACTCTTTTACTGGGTCTTCATGCTCTAAAGACACTAAATGCAGAAGCATTTTAGTCCGCGTCACATGGCGGAGGAACGTATGTCCAAGCCCCTTCCCCTCTGAAGCACCCTCAATCAATCCTGGAATGTCCGCAATGACAAAACCAAACAGATCACCTAAGTGTGGTTGTAAAGTGGTAAACGGATAGGCTCCAATAGCGCTTTTGGCGTTGGTAAATGTATTGAGTAAAGTCGACTTACCCGCGTTAGGCTGACCAATCAACCCCACATCAACGACGAGTGTGAGTTCGACTTTGAGCTCACCCTCTTCTCCATCCTTTCCTTTGGTAGTTTCTTTTGGTGAACGGTTGGTGGACGATTTAAAGTGTTCATTGCCTAAGCCTCCCTGCCCACCCTTAAAGACACGTTCCCGTGCACCTTCAGTAAAGAGCTCGTAACTTCGATTACGCTTCACATCAGTCACGATAGAGCCCACTGGTACTTTAATTACCGTGTCTTTGGCGCTCCGGCCGTGTTTACTGCTGTTTTGACCATCTTCACCGGCTTCAGCCTCAAAGAGAGGTGCACCCGTGTATTTAGCGAGTAAGCCGAGATCACGAACAGCCTCGACATAAATATCGCCACCGTTACCACCATCACCGCCAGACGGACCGGCCATAGCCACGAATTTCTCGTGTCGCCATCGTTCTACCCCATCTCCGCCTTTGCCTGCTTTGGCATATAAAATAATTTCATCTACAAACATAGTTGCTAAGTAATACCATAAAAAACGGCATCTCGCAATGATGCCGGGTAATTCCCTCTTTTTATATATTCGTAAAAAAACGTTCGTCCTTCTCTAGTCGTTACCGACAAACCAATTCCCCAGCGCGCTTAAAATAGAAACGAGCAACGACCCCAAAAGAGCAGACACAAAACCAGCCACATAAAATCCATCAACAATAGAAGCCACCACGTAAAAGAGTGCGGCGTTAATAATAAAGATAAAGAGACCGAGTGTGAGCAAGGTGATAGGTAGGGTAAGTACTACCAGCACCGGGCGCACCAGTGTATTTACAATACCTAAAACGATAGCTGCGATGACAGCACTCCATAACCCATCAATGGTTACGCCAATGGAAAGCTTGGTCACGATAAGGAGAGCCAGCGCTGTAATAGCAATTTTTGTGAGTAATTTCATAATAAATAGATATCTGTATTAATAAACACTTTCCGTAAAAAACTTTCGTAATGTTGAATTAAAACAACCTGGCAGCCGGGTCATCGTATACTACGACATGTCTGAAGTGAGGGTTTGCAACCGAGAGTATATGCGGTTTCAGGAATCGTTGACCGGAAAATACATACTACCACAAATAAAATAACCGCCCAGGTATGCCCGGGCGGTTATTTTATTTGTGAACCACTCCTATTGCATAACCCATCCACTCGCCAATAGTTCTTGTGCTTTTTTATACTTGAGCTGTCGTGTCTCTGTTCCGTTACTTATCGTTACCATATCGTTACGACCCGGCTCGTTTGATGCTACGGCGGGCTTGGCGGGAGTATTATCGGTTCCACCAGTACTGCTTAAAATAGCCGCTTCCGCTTGCTTGCGCAACACTTCCTCTTCTCGTTCTACAACTTGGGGCACGATTTTTGGCAATACTTCAATCATTCGAGTTAAAACAGCATGTTTCATTTCTGCAAACAACCGGGTACCCTCGGTACGGTACTCGACGAGCGGATCTCGTTGACCATAGGCCCGGAGATTCACACTGTTACGGGTATAGTTCATTACTTCTAGGTGTTCCACCCATAACGTATCAATCATTTGCAGGGCTAATCGTTGGAACAATTGCATAAAGACTGGCTCTCCCAACTCTGTCTTTTTAGCTTCAACCATCTGTTCTACTTCCGGAGAAAGTTCAGTTAGTTCCTGCAGTACCGCTGCCACTTCAGCTGCATCTCCCACTAATAGTTTTTTACGACGAGTGTACGTTTCAATTCGTTGTTGATTTAAGATATCGTCATAGGCCAACACTTGCTTTCGCGCATCAAAGTGGAAGCCTTCAATTCGTGTTTGCGCTGATTCAAGCTGTCGTGAAATGAGCTTCATTTCAATCGGTTGATCAGGCGGGATACCAAAAGTACCCATCAAACGTTGTACCCGCGCCCCACCAAAGATGCGCATCAATGAGTCTTCCATTGATACAAAAAATTGTGTGGTTCCTAAATCGCCCTGACGACCTGACCTTCCTCGTAACTGATTATCAATTCGACGTGCTTCATGTCGCTCTGTCCCAAGTACAAACAGCCCACCTAAATCCTTCACGGCTTGAGCTTCAGCTTCGGTCGCCTGTGGTCCACCTAACTTAATATCCACTCCGCGTCCCGCCATGTTCGTGGCTAGCGTTACAGCGCCCATTCTTCCTGCACCAGCAATAATCTCCCCTTCTTGTTCGTGGTTTTTTGCGTTTAGCATCGCGTGCTGTACCCCGGCTTTCTTTAACGCTTCAGACAACCGTTCGTTTGATTCAATGGAAGCAGTACCAATAAGCAGTGGTTGCTTAGTGGCGTTAATTTCTTTGACCCGATTAATAATCGCGGTAAATTTACCGGCTTCATTTTGAAAAATTAAATCGTTAAGATCGGTTCGTTTAATCGGACGATGAGTTGGTACCGGTACCACTTCTAGTTTATAGACGGTATAAAACTCTTCTTGTGACGTAAGTGCGGTTCCCGTCATACCGGCCAACTTTTCATACATACGAAAATAATTTTGGTACGTTACCGACGCGTAGGTGCGACTTTCACGCTGGATTTGTACTCCCTCTTTTGCCTCTACCGCTTGGTGCAACCCATCTGACCAGCGTCGTCCTGGTTGTAGTCGACCAGTAAATTCATCCACAATCACTACCTCATTGTCACGTACGACGTATTCTTTATCATTATTATACAGCGCTTTAGCTTTGACCGCGGTTTCTAAGTGGTGAACGTATTTAATACCTTTATCCGTATAGATATTTTCAATACCAAGCATTTTTTCGGCCGCTTCAATACCTGCATCAGTTAAGGTCGCACTGCGAAGTTTTTCATCTACCGTAAAGTGGGTATCTTTAACGAGACTCCGGGCAATGGTGGCAAACACTTCGTACAGATTTTCTGAATCAGCTGCCGGAGCAGAAATAATCAATGGCGTTCGCGCTTCATCAATTAAGATAGAGTCAATTTCGTCAATAATAGCGTAGTGATGTCCGCGTTGTCTCACATGAGTTTGTTCAAACTCGATATTATCGCGCAAGTAATCAAACCCGAACTCACTGTTGGTACCGTAGGTAATATCGGCTTCATACGCCTCTTTGCGGGTACACGGGCGCAGGAAGTCGTAGATAATTTTGTATGAGCCTTCAGCATCGCGCACTGCATCCTTCTCTTGATGGTTGGTATCATACAGATATGAACCACTGCCGTTAATGATTCCAACCGTTAAACCTAAGTAGGCATAAATTTGACCCATCCATACACCGTCACGACGAGCCAAGTAATCATTAACGGTAACCACATGCACCCCGTTACCAGACAGTGCATTTAAAAATGCAGGCAAGGTACCAACCAGTGTCTTTCCTTCACCAGTGCGCATCTCTGTAATTTTTCCTTGATGCAGTAGTATCCCCCCAAGTAGCTGCACATCAAAATGTCGCAACCCGAGTGAGCGCTTACTTGATTCGCGTACGAGCGCAAACGCTTCGGGTAAAATTTCGTCTAACGTTGAACCACTGACGAGACGCTGTTTGAGCTCGTTAGTTTTTTCAATTAAAGTCTCTACTGGTAAAGGCTCAAACGTAGTCTCCAACGCATTAATTTTCCCCACCAAAGGAGCCAAAGACGCTAGCTCTTTTTCGTAACTGGGACCAAAAAATTTATCTAAAAATGACATAATCCGCCTAGTATATATGGTTTTTACCATAAACACAAAAAGCATAATCGCTCCTAAAAGGAGCGATTATGCTATCAACTGCACGCGCAGATGTATTATTTCTTGCGTGCTGGTGCTTTTTTTGCAGCCTTCTTGACCACCTTCTTTGTTGCCTTCTTAGCAGCTACTTTCTTTACAGCTTTTTTAGCTACTTTCTTTGCAACCTTCTTCACAACTTTCTTTGCGGTCTTCTTTGCTACCTTCTTTTTTGCTACTGCCATATATTTTTTGTGATGAGAGATTAGTGAATAAAATTTCGACCGCATGACACTCTCAATATTCAAAGAACTAAATTCATTTGAGTAATGTCTGCTTACAACTATTATCACTCGTAAAAAATTTTCACACAAATATTTTTAAAATAAAAATGTGGATAAGATTTTTTTATAAAAAATATTTTTATAAAAATATTTTTTATATTTCTGTTACTTCTTGTTCAATTTGTATAAAAGTTTTTTCAAA